>CBDTVZ010000317.1:0-3040 GCA_965363995.1 uncultured Eudoraea sp. | reverse complement strand
TTTAAAACCTTCTTTTAAGAGGTGATTCATTTGTCAATATGAATGATGGCGAAACCAAGCTGGAAAAAATGACAAAAAAGGAGCGTCACAATAAAATTTTTGAAAAGATGGAAGAACTTTTAAAAGAAGAGCTAGATAGTCTTACACGTCTTAAAAAGAAGGTTTTAAAATCTCTTTAATAATTATATCCATTCGATGTGGAACCCATTAAAATATACACATGTCTGTTCTTGTGAAATTTAAATAAAGCACACTCTTTACAGATCGCACCTTTTGTAAAGAGTTTGAACCTAGTCCTAAAAGTAAATTATCAGCAAACTGAAATGATTAATTTCGCGAAACAAAGTTCAAATAAAAAATCCTTGTTTTTAGCTTTAGGAAAGAAGTTGGGAGTAAAAATTATCTGTCCCATAAAATGTTCGTTTGTGTGGATTATGATATTGAAAGATATAGGTAGTAGTTAATAATTCCCCCTATTTATCCTCCTAAAAAATTAAAAACCCCTGAAAATCAAATGATTAACAAGGGTTTCTGTACTCGAGACGGGACTTGAACTCATTGTTCTCATCTAATTATAAAATTTCACTAATTTCCATTTGTGGGATAAAAGCAATTCCGAAAAACAAAAAAACCAGTAAAAACAATGCTTTACTGGACTTACCTGCTCCCCCTCTTGGGCTCGAACCAAGGAGAGTAACTCATTTATATCCAGCTATTTGTCAACTCAACAACTTCATAGGTATCCGAATTGTATGCCTATTAAGTTACAAAATACTCATTTTTGTAATTTTAATAACAATAACTTTAGTGGTTTTATTAGCCATTCCTAATGTAATCTTCACAAAGAATTCACTTAACCTTTTTATCAATTAAATCTCGTTTGGAACATTACTATACCTATTTAAGGTAGTACCGCATTTAAACTCTCCCTTGCCTACTATCTCGTCAGTTTCATCATTCCACTCTACCTCAACAAAGAACTTGTCTATAGCGTATAAAACGTACTTAGAATTACCTTCTATTACAATATCCAGGAACTTGCCTTTTGAGAATACGGTATCCCATTGGTCATCTTCTGATAGTGTTTTGTATTCGTAAAGAGTCATTGTCCTAAATTAATTATGTACAGTGTAACTATAATGCAGGATAAAAAAGAATATTAATTTATAACCAGTCAAGGACTTCTTAATTCTATTTAAATAAAAGATCATTTCTTTTTCAAAACCTCCCAAACTACTTCAACCAACGCATTTAAAATAGTCTTCACGAGTTGAGCCAAGTTTTTCAAGATTTCAATCATGATATAAAAAGTTTAAGAGGGTTTCGATAATCAATAAGGCATATCCCGAAATACTGGAGCCCTTTCCAAAATGCTCAGCCTCCTCAGCATTGGATAAAAATCCCAGCTCCAACAAAATACCAGGGTAATTAGAAGGATTTTTAATAACCTGAAAATCGGCCTGTTTTACCCCTCGGTTTTTAAAACCTAGTTTTTGATTGAGCGCATCTGCAAAAAGACTTGCCAAGTGTTCTGAATCATATGAACTGGATCTGCTTAGGTATACTTCAATCCCTTGTGCTTGAATCCGTTCTGCATGATTGCAGTGAACGGAAACAAAGGCATCCGTTTTTAGCCTTTTTGCCAGCCTAGTTCTGTGATGTAAAGAGATAAGGGTATCCGCATATCGTGTGCTATAAATGGCCAACGTGTCATTGTAAAGTGTTCTATTCAAACGAAGGACTTCCATTGTTATCTTCAACACTACTTCTTTTTCATTTATGCCATTGACCCCAACTGCACCTGCATCCGTGCCACCGTGTCCAGGATCTATGACCACAATTTTTTTGTTGGTATGCTCTTGGCCGAATAGTCGGACATTGGGTCTCAGCAGTGTCCAAATTAAAAGGCAAAAGGTAATTCGCTTCATCTCATGAAAATTTAGAGTGCGTGTTGCACAATTTTCATCGATTTGTGGGAATCGTTTAAAATCCGTAAAATTTTAACGTTTCCGACTGTTAATTTTTAGTCGATTCTCTCTGTTTCCTTCCTTTCATTTGAAATTCGTCAATAAGTAATCATCAATCGCCCTCATCAGGCATCAAAAAACTAACAGTTATGAAAAGATTAAACAAAATGATTTGGCTGTTGCTTTTGGTAACGGCACCCACCTATGCCCAAATCGGAGGTATAGAAGATTCTGTAGCCGATATCTCGGATACCATACGAACCATTTTCCCCATTATTCTAGGGGTGATTTTTCTTGTGGGTTTTCTATTTAATGCCGGCCACTTCTTTGGCGAAAACTCGGATCTCAAAAAAGGAATTACCCGTGTTTTGGTGTTTGTATTGATTGCAGGTGCCGTAGTGGGCATCTTCACCTACTTGATAACCTTAGTAGTGTAATGAAGAGTTATCAGATATACCGAAACATTCGTAAACGGGCATTGATCTTCGGGCTTCCCGTTTCTTTATTCGCTTTACAAATGGCTGCCGTAATCGGCTCGTTGCTGGTGGTCATTTTCTCTTTCAGCTTTGTCTTGGTATTGTGTGCAATTGGGGTCAATCTTACGCTCTATGTATTGCTCTTAAAGTTAGCGCATCAACCACACTTGCTGTATTTACAAAAGGTTTTTCCAAAGGCTATTTCCAACAAAAAAACGACGACTTTACATTATGAGGATTAATCTCACCCAACACTATCCGATTATGGATATCCAGGACAATTTGGTCTTTGCCAATAATGGTAACTTGGTTCTATGTTATAAAGTGGATTTGCCCGAGGTCTATTCCCTTGCTTCGCCTGATTTTGAAGATTTGCACGGTAGTTGGTTCCAAGCCTTGAAATCATTGCCTGCTGGAACGGTCATCCATAAACAGGATATTTTTCAGAAATTGGAATATTCGGCCGAGCGATTACCCAATTCCACTTTCTTGGAAAAGGCGACGCATCAACATTTTAAGGGTAGGGAATATATATCTCATCAATCATACTCTTTAAAGGTGGTGGGGAGAATGAAGAGTCCCAGGAACAAGACACTG
>CBDTVZ010000316.1:0-3041 GCA_965363995.1 uncultured Eudoraea sp. | reverse complement strand
ATGGATGCAAAAAATAAGATAAATGAGATTAATACCGGCAATAGACATTATAGAAGGTAAATGTGTCAGGCTCTCACAAGGAGATTATAGTACCAAAAAAGTTTATAGCGAAAGTCCATTAGAAGTAGCACTCAAATTTGAAGCTCACGGAATTCAATATATTCACCTGGTTGATCTCGATGGTGCAAAAGCAAAACATATTGTAAATTATAAGGTTTTAGAAACCATTGCTACTAAAACCAATTTAAAAATCGATTTTGGAGGGGGACTGAAGACCAATGAAGATTTGAAAATTGCCTTTGATTGTGGGGCCGGGCAGATAACCGGAGGCAGCATCGCAGTAAATGACCGTGACACTTTTCTGGGATGGATTGAAACCTATGGAGCAGAACGAATCATCCTGGGAGCAGATGTTAAAGACGAGCGAATTGCAATTACAGGATGGCAGGAAGAATCGGATAAGAAATTGATTCCATTTGTTAAGGATTACCATAAGAAAGGAATCCGATATATCATTTGCACAGATATTAAAAAGGACGGGATGTTGGCAGGACCGGCAATAGACTTATATAAGCGGCTTCTTTCGGAAACGAGGATAAATAAGACGGTGGTAAGTATGAGTGGTGTGGAAGATGTGAAAATTCCTGGCATAAATCTTATTGCCAGTGGAGGAATAGCGCATTTTGAAGATTTACCCGCATTGCAAGAAATTGGCTGCGAAGGTGCTATATTAGGTAAAGCCATCTATGAGAATAAGATTAGTTTAGAACAATTAGAACAGTTTATATTATCTGCATGAATAATATAGGAGATCCTTGGGTGTCAGATTTTTTGGAAAATTCTATTTACAGATTAGATGAGGGTACCCGAATGATAAAAATTAGTCTTAATTCTGTTTCAGAATCAAATATCTGGAAAAAACCAAATGCATCGTCCAATAGTATTGGCAACCAAATAGTACATATTTGTGGTAATATGACCCAATATATTATTGCATCTTTAGGAGAACAAGATGATTATAGAAATAGAGATGAAGAATTCTCAATGACCGGTGGTTTTACTAAAATCCAACTCCTACAAAAATTGGAAGAAACTGTCGAAAATGCAAAGCTTGTACTAAATAGATGTAATAAAAGACTATTAATTGAGAAACGTGAAGTGCAGGGATTTAATCTCTCGGGAATAGGAATTGTAATTCATGCAGTTGAACATTACTCCTATCATACAGGTCAAATTGCATTTTGGACTAAGTTAATGACCAACAAGGATTTAGGGTTTTTTGATGGCAGAGACTTGAATATTAAAAATAAACTTTAGAAGATGCTTACCAAAAGAATAATTTCCTGTTTGGATATTAAGGATGGCCGTACGGTAAAAGGTGTTAATTTCGTGGATTTACGAGACGCGGGAGATCCTGTTGAACTTGCAGAAGTTTATGCAAATGAAGGTGCTGACGAATTGGTATTTCTTGATATTTCTGCAACTGAAGAAAGGCGAAAAACCCTTGCTGATTTGGTTAAACGCGTAGCAGAAAAAGTTAATATCCCTTTCACAGTTGGTGGTGGTATTTCTTCAGTGGAAGATGTTGATATTCTTCTGCATAATGGGGCAGACAAAGTTTCAATAAATTCCTCTGCAGTTAAAAACCCGGATTTAATTAATGAATTGGTTGCTAAATTCGGTTCTCAGTGCATAGTAGTGGCTATAGACGCAAAGCAAATAAACGGGGTTTGGAAAGTTCATCTTATGGGAGGTAAAGTACCTACGGAATTAGAACTGTTTCAATGGGCGAAGGAAGTTGAAGAAAGAGGCGCAGGAGAAATATTATTTACATCGATGGACCATGATGGCACAAAAAACGGATTTGCCAATGAGACACTGGCAAGACTCTCAACTGAGCGCAATATCCCCATAATTGCATCAGGTGGGGCCGGAAACGTGCAACATTTTATAGATACTTTTAATGATGGCAAAGCAGATGCCGCACTGGCTGCCAGTGTATTTCATTTTAAGGAAATGGAGATAAAAGATCTTAAAAAAGTATTACAGGATAATGGCATTCCTGTTAGATTATAATTAAATATTACTCTGCAACAAAAGAAATATACTATGGAAGTAGCGTTTGACAAAAATAAAGATGGACTAGTACCGGCAATAATCCAGGACCATACTACCAAAAATGTACTAATGCTTGGTTATATGAATGAAGAAGCCCTCAAAAAAACTACGGAATCCGGAAAAGTTACCTTCTATAGCAGGAGCAAAAATAGAATATGGCAAAAAGGTGAGGAAAGCGGTAATTATCTGAAATTGGTAGATGTTGAAATTGATTGTGACAATGACACCTTATTAATTTCTGCAAACCCCATAGGGCCTACATGCCATAAGGGAAGCGATACCTGCTGGGATAAAAAGAATGATCAAAATTTTGGTTTTCTGACCCGGCTTGAAGCTATAATATCGGATAGAAAAGAGCATAGTAGTAATGAAAAGAGCTATGTAAGTTCTTTGTTTAATAGTGGGATAAACAAAATTGCCCAGAAAGTTGGTGAAGAAGCAGTAGAAACTGTTATTGAAGCAATGGACAATGATAACAAGCTTTTTCTTGAAGAAAGTGCCGACCTACTTTTTCATTACCTTATTTTATTGCAGGCAAAAGGCTTTCATCTTAAAGATGTTGTCGACATTCTTAAGAGCAGGCATTAAAGTTGCTATCCTAAACCCTTAAGTTTTCTTAAATTTAATACTGCATTTTATGAAATGTAGTATTTTTAGCTAATGGCTATGAAAACAGGTAAAGGCTTTCGATTTTTAAATTACGAGGCATCACAACTTTCCCCTTTTGAAAAACTTTTTGAGATTTTTCAGGAACTTATTACACATACTTCAGGTGAAGTGGACGAGGCCCTGGATTGGCTAAGAGAATTGGATAAGGAGTATGAACTTACAGATGAGAATTATACCATAGATGATTTTATAGAGGACCTGAAGGCAAAGGGGTTTTTACGGGAAGAATTGGAAGAGGGTAGTGGTGATGGTGA
>CBDTVZ010000315.1:0-3044 GCA_965363995.1 uncultured Eudoraea sp. | reverse complement strand
GGGATTATATGGACTTCCCAAGTTTAGGAAGAAAAGATCTTATGTATGATAAAATTACACCACTGCCGGTTAAAGGGCTAAGTCTGGAAGGAAGCTTATTGGAACGTATTGCCGAAAGGGATTACCTCATGTATGCACCATACCATGCCTTTTCATATATTATAAAATTTCTTAGGGAAGCTGCACTGGATCCAAAAGTAAAAAGCATTAAGATCACCGTATATCGCCTGGCAAAGAATTCGCAAGTGGCGGCATCCTTAATAAATGCGGTGAAAAATGGTAAAAAAGTTACCATGCAGATAGAATTAAGGGCTCGTTTTGATGAGCAGGCCAATATCGATTATGCAGAAGAATTACAAGCTGAAGGCGTAAAACTGATCTTTGGAGTCCCGGGTCTTAAAGTACATAGTAAAATTTGCGTAATTGAAAGGAAAGAGGGCGATTTAACTAAGCGATATGGATTTATTAGTACAGGAAATTTTAATGAATCAACTGCTAAATTATATACAGATTACACACTATTTACAGCCAACGGGGATATCTTAAAAGAACTCAAAATTGTCTTCGATTTTTTTGAAACTACCTACAAAATTTATAAATACAAACATCTGGTTGTTTCCCCTCACTATACCAAAAATTTGTTCAATAAATTTATTGACAATGAAATAGATTCTGCTATGCACGGCAGAGAAGCCTACATTAAAATAAAAATGAACAGTTTTACCTCCTATGAAATGGTAGATAAATTATATGAGGCCAGTAGGGCTGGAGTTAAAATACAACTTATTATAAGAGGTGTCTGTTGTCTTATTCCCGGGGTTCAGGGGATGAGTGAAAATATTGAGGCGATAAGTATTGTCGATAAATTTTTAGAGCATCCGCGGGTATTTATTTTCGGTAATGACGGCGATCCTAAAATCTATATCTCATCTGCGGATTGGATGACACGAAATTTAGACAATAGGGTAGAGGTTGGTTGTCCAATATATGACGAAGACATTAAACAGGAACTAATAGATACTTTTGAGATCTCCTGGAATGACAATGTTAAAGCCCGAATCTTTAATGGGGAACAGAACAATGTTTATAAGAAGAACGAACAACCTAAATTGCGCTCACAATTCGCTATTTATGATTATTACCTAAACAAAATAAATTCTAAAAAACTAGAAGTTTGAATATCCGAAAATTTGCTGCCATTGATGTTGGTTCCAACGCTATTAGGTTATTGGTGCATAATGTTATTGAGGAAAGAGATAAAGAAACAAGATTTAGGAAAAACGTACTTATCAGGGTCCCTGTCCGTCTTGGAGAAGATTCTTTCACTATAGGCGCTATATCTGAATTCAATACTGAAAGAATTATAAAAACCATGAAATCTTTTAGCCTTTTAATGGAGGTTATTGGTGTTGAACAGTATAAGGCGTGTGCTACCTCGGCAATGAGAGAGGCGCGCAATGGTGATATAGTTATTGCCAAAATCTTAAGGGAATCCGGTATAAGCCTTGAATTAATAAATGGTAAAGAAGAGGCCTCAATAATTGCATCTACTGATCTAAAAAAACTTATTCAAAAGGATCAGTCCTACCTCTATATAGATGTAGGCGGGGGTAGTACAGAATTCACTTTATTTACTAAAGGGAGTATTAAAGTATCAAGGTCTTTTAAGATAGGAACAGTACGCCTTCTTAATAATATGGTGAATGACGATATATGGAATGATATTGAGACCTGGATAAGGGAAATTACAAAAGGGACGTCTAAAATTTCAATAATTGGTTCCGGAGGCAACATCAATAAATTACATAAATTGTCAGGGCGAAAGGAAGGGGAACCTATTTCCAATATCTGGTTGAATGCTCAATATAACTTTTTGAACAGTATGTCCTATGAAGACCGTATTTCCGAGTTAGGTTTAAATCCGGATAGGGCAGATGTAATCATTCCCGCTACACGGATATTTTTGTCTTCAGCTAAATGGAGTGGGGCAAGAAAAATTCATGTACCCAAAATTGGTCTTTCAGATGGGATTATAAAGACCTTATATTATGAAAAATCTTGATATCGAATTTTAATATATTCAAAAATTATAGGCCGGAAGCCTCTGGCTTTGTGAGTCTAAAGTAATTTTACGCTAACCGTGAATAGTTTCTTTTCTACCTAAGTCCTTCATAATCTCTGCTTCATACTCCAAAAGTTCCTGCCATTTTTTATCTACCTCCTCCTTTTGTCCATATTTCCTGGCAAATTGTAAAAACATTGTATAATGCCCGGCTTCACTAACCATGAGTTTATGATAAAAATCTGCCAGTTCCTTGTCATTTAGTTCTTCTGAAAGCAATCTAAACCGCTCACAACTTCGGGCTTCTATTAAGGCCGCGTATAAGAGACGATGCACGAGCTGAGTTGTTCGGTTTCCTCCTTTCGGAAAAAATTTCAAAAGTTGAATGGCATATTCATCCTTTCGATACCTTCCCAATGTTTTACCGCGTTTTAGGATCCTATCGTGTACCATTTTAAAATGGCCCATTTCCTCTCGTGAAAGTGCTATCATTTCCTGTACCAACTCTGGATATTCGGGAAAAGTAATAATCAGTGAAATAGCAGTACTGGCCGCCTTTTGTTCACAATAGGCATGATCTGTCAGAATTTCGTCTATATTTTTTTCCACTATGTTTACCCAGCGGGGATCAGTTGGTAATTTTAGTCCTAACATGATACAAGTTTTTGCTAAATTAAAAAGAACTTGTGAAACACCTATAGTGTTTTATAAAACTATATATGTTTATTAAACGAGGAGGTTTGCTGTTATCTTAATATATTTGTGGGGTCAAAGATTTTTCTATTGTTTAACTCCTTGTTTATTTTGTAATTGGAATATATGCAGCAATTGGATACTCGCGAACAGATATCTAAAATTCTTAACAATAGTGTATCGGAAGAAACACTTACCTGGATAGAGAATAAGATAGATCTAATTATTAAGTCAAAATCTGCAAAGGAATTGTATCTATCCTATAGTTTAATTGCAGGAAAAATTGATC
>CBDTVZ010000314.1:0-3044 GCA_965363995.1 uncultured Eudoraea sp. | reverse complement strand
GGCCGCTGATGGTGGCGAAAGACACCCGACCATTAACGCGATAGAGGTGCTGGGCAGCGGTACCCAGCCATTAACAGGCTCTCCAGGCTTATTTCTTAAAACAAACAAGATGACTCTATACCCGAACGAGGCCACTACATTTACTACTGTAAGTTTTAAAAAGCCGACCGAGGTCAAGCAAATCTTGATTTTCGATATGTTGGGTAGATTGATAGAATCATACAACCCTCATTATATCAAAAGTGGAGATTCGTATATCTTAGATCTAAATTTCTATCAGCAGGGTATTTATATTGTCAAAATGATTGATATTAGGGGAGTCTCCTTTCAAAAACAATTGGTCGTAAAAGGACAATGACAATTAAATAACATTCAAAAAGAAAGAGACCCTGAAATGGGTCTTTTTCTTATTACTATGTTGTTCATTTTGTTTTAAAACTGATTCTTATTATGTCGAAAATCCGGTTGATATAATTGATCGTTTCTTTGTCTTTTAAAGATGAACCATTTGTTGTATTTACTACATAATTCAGCCGGTTGAATTAATCATCCAGGAATCAAAAAACATCCTTATCGATTCCATATTTAAAAAATATTATTAATGAATCTTATTTGGATGTATTTCCCTAATGGACGCATTGTTTTCTAAGTGGAAAAAATCGATTAATCAAATCTTCATTCTTTAATTTCGCTTCAAAATAGATTGCGGTATTTAGGATAAAGTTAATTACATTCACTCTGGAAATTAAATCAAAATAAACAATTTGAAACCTGCATTTGTAATATCCGGGCAACAGCCATCCCTTGGCGTTGTACGTTCACTTGGAAAAATGAAAATACCCGTGATCCTGTTATATTATTACAATTATGATTTCGCCCAATACTCCAGGTATATAACTAAAAGTGTATTTATTTCTCACCCTGAAAATTTTGAAAAAGAATTTATTGAACAGTTATTAAAAATTGTAGAAGAATTCGGAAGTGGGGTGTTGTTTCCCGTATCTGATGAGGCAGTAGTGGTTGTATCGAAAAACAAAAAAAGTCTTGATAAATATTTCAAGGTAGCCTGCACGAACTGGGAGGTTACACAGAAATTTATTGAGAAAAAATATACTTACGCCCTGGCAAATGAAAATCTAATACCTGCACCCAAAACAATTATTCCCTTGAATATTGCAGATGTAGAAAATTACAGTAAACAAATTCAATTTCCATGTCTTGTTAAGCCAAGTCAGAGCCATCTTTTCTTTGATCATTTTCAAACAAAAATGATGCCAGTAGAAAATCGGGGAGAATTAATTTCTGTTTATAAGCAAACAGCTGATGCTGGTCTTGAAGTTATGTTGCAGGAGATTATTCCGGGAGATGACAGTAATGTTGTGAATTACAATGCTTATTTCTGTGATGGTAAGCCTCTGCAAGAATTTACTGCTCAGCAAATTAGAAAAGCTCCTCCCTGGTGGGGGTCACCACGTGTAGTATTAAGTAAAGATATTCCCGAGGTTATCGAACCTGGTAGAAAAATTTTAAAAGCTATGGGTTTTAACGGTTATGCATGTGTAGAATTTAAGAAAGATCAGCGTAATGGTATTTATAAACTTATAGAGGTTAATGGACGACACAATCTTTCAACACTGCTGGCTGTTAGATGTGGCATTAATTTCCCATATCTTCATTACAAACATATCCTTGATAGTGAAGAACCATTACCCGGTAGTTTTAAAAAGAATATTTACTGGATTGATTTTTCAAGAGATATTATTTGTAACCTAAAGTTTTTAACGAAAGAACAATATTCTTTAATGCAATATCTAAGACCATATTTCAGGCCACATGTATTTGCGATATTTGATTTGAAAGACTTTAAACCCTTTAGAAAAAGGTTTTTTAAATTAAAGAAACTTTTAAGTGTTGTAATTGATTTAATAACGGGACGAAAGAAAAAATGATCTTTAATGAAAATATTGGAAATAGAGACTGCTATGACCACCTACTGAAAAGTCATCTTTATTAACAAAGAGTTCAATCCAGCTCTTTAATCATAATATTTCTGAAGGAGACCTTACCCGGATGATCCTGAAAACAAATATGACCCCTGGAATATTTTCCAAAATCATACCAGCGTGCATCGCCCAAATATTCTGAATCCTCCGACTTAGACTTACTAAACTTGCTATTTTGAAGCAGTGCTTGCCATTCGGGTCCTTGAAGTGGAAAGGAATTAATTAGAACGTTATTGAGGATTACTTCGCCTCGATTGGCTTTATAATCTATTTTGATGTGATAGGAGTTCCATTCGTTAGCAGGTTTGGCCACATCTAATACCGTAGGAGCCGACAGATCATATAATGCCCCAACAAAATGCTTATGGACTTCCATATCCTCCACAGCACTATTTATTTCCGTATCTCCCCCAAGGGCTATACTGGGGTCTTCATAAATCGCAGGGTCCAAAATTTGAATTTCCTGTCCTGTTTGATATGGATAATTATATTTTTCATCTTCATTTACCCCCCACATAAAACCACTATTACCCCCCGGTATTATTTTCCAATCAAATTTTATTTCAAAGTTCCCATATTCTTTATCCGATATAAGGCTTGCATCTCCTTCTCCCGATTCCATATCCGAAATCCCGTTAAAAATTAGGGTATTATCTTCAACAATCCATCCCTTTGTTGACTCAAAATCCTGAAAAGTATGCCAGCCTTCCAGAGAATTATCCACAATCAACGACTTCCATTCAGAATTCTCACTTTTACAATTTGTAAAAAGGAGGACTATTAAAAGGGGTAAAAATACTTTTCTCATAATACTATCTTTAAGCAGTCAATTGAAAGATTTCGAGCTTAGAATAAAGCTAAGTTAAACATTTGATTACTTGCAAGATAAGAATCGAAATTTAACAATTTTGCATTTGAAATTCGTATGCCTGGGCCTTCTTATTAAGTACTAAGCCAGAAACCTATTTTGGATCAATAATTTAAGCCTGTTTTATATGCCTATCTATATAAAGAAAACAAATTTTATAAATACCTTTATTA
>CBDTVZ010000313.1:0-3047 GCA_965363995.1 uncultured Eudoraea sp. | reverse complement strand
TATACGTGAATCCTGTTAACGTGTTTAACACTGTAACAAAAGTATTAGCCGAAGGCAAGGGCGTCGCCGTGAGGCGGGGTCTGAAGGAAGCCTGAGCGCAGAGTTATGAGTCGACGAACAGAAACAGCATATAAGGCCGAGTCTTTGGGTAAGGCAGCACAACATACCAATGCCCTAGGAACAGGAGATACGGTAAATGGCGCAGTTGCACAATGGAAGTTTACGTTCTTATCCGGGGAGATCTGCCAGACGTGGCGGTTTCGGAAGACATATCGCCTGGTATCCAGTGAAAAGACCGGCCGGGGCAACCGGTAAACCAAGTCCTGGCGACTGCGGGAAAGCGATCCGCCCAATGTCGCGCTAAGAAACAAAGGGAGCTATACAGGATACCATTGCCGTGTGTTTTCAAAATCGCGCCTTATGGGGCAACCTATAAGGTGATCCGGCAGAAGACAGCAGAGGCCATAGTAGCCCAACGCCCGGAGTAATGTCCGGGACATGGTGAAGGGCCGAACCTTTGAGAGCAGGGAGGAGCCAGTCATACTTGAAAAGGCGATGAACCCGATAGGGGGAGCCATTACTTTCGACGTGTTGACTGTAGCCAGCCTTGGGATGCAATCAGGAATCTGATTGTACCTTAAAACTCTCGGGGAACCGCCCAGTGCGGACCCGCTTGCTTGGGTGGTGTGGGGGCTGGGGGAGAAAAACCCCCGGCTACCCGATTATATTTGTAATTACAAACCATAGGGATTTAATCTATCAGATGCTCTGTTTTATACGTGTTTAATATTAAATTTTCAAAAGACCTCCATTTTCTCAGTATCTTTTTTTTAGCTAGATATGAACTGTAATTACAAATAGGAATGAAGTCCGAATTTCCGAGGTTATCGACAATAAATAATTTAACATCTCCATTAATATTTTTTTTACAGCATATATTTTTAGGCTTTAGCGTCATTGTTATTATTCGCTGCTGAAGTAAATAATCTTTTAGTTCATAAAGGGCATTTTTAAGAACTTTAGAGTGTGTTTCACTTTTGTTGTTGGTCAAGTAATATTCAAGTGTCCTTGAGACCTCACCCGTGTGATCCGATATTAAATCAAAAATATAACCTACGCCTAGGCTCGTATTAATCTCACCATGAAACTTAGGGATCATATCCCATGAGATACCTTTTTGTATAAGTTTTCGGTAATACTTTTGTTCACGTTTTATTTCGCTGAGATCGGTTGTAGTTAATATTTTAATGCAGAGGGTTACGTCATTAGGATGCCTGTAGCATTCCCTATGGAGTCCTTTGCCAACTAGTGTCAATTTTTCGATACTTATCATAAATTAATTCCTTTAACGTGGAAGTGAGCTGCGGCCCTGATGGATGTCGAACCTGCACAGGCCTTTACGATAAACCGCCACACTACACGCCGTCAGCTCCACTGTCTTGTGTACGCCCGGCATGGGCGTGAACTAATGGGGTGTAAGTCCCCTACCCTTCTTCGCTAACAACGGAGTAAGCTCAAACCAACCTTGGTTTATCTGATATGGAAAGATAGTCCAGATAGAGTTGCCTTCGAATTCATCATGATCAGACTCGACTTGATCGCCGTATATCCTGAAGTTACACTTGACTTTTGCTCTAACAACAACGTCAGAGAAGTTTGACAATTTAAATAAAGTTCGGTCTCTGAAACGATCGCGCTGTGCTGCCATTTCCATGGAGTAAGTTGCCCGTAGTATACTTTCACGTTCCCACTTAGCTTTGTTGACAGATGCTATTAAAAAAGTTTGGTATGCATAGAATACGAGGGCGATAAGCGTCAATGTAAGAATTGCAAAATTAGCGGTTTTTATATCCCAAATGTTCATAACATAAACTGTGTAGCTTGCTAAACCTAATATCAGTATACAGATTGTTGCTAAAAATACTTTCATATTAAAAAAACGCTCCTTGACTTATATTTACTTTTCATAGCAGATATTTTTAACGACCTGCATCACCAGTGACGCCACCTAAACTTGCCGCGTCAACCCCGTCGCGCTCCTCGCCGTCTGGTGAATGCATTAGTTAGCGCATATCATCAAAATATTTGTTCAAGAATTTCATTTCCTTGAAATTTCGCTTGTTTTATCCGTGGAGCATCATCTTGAAGCCAAACCGAGAAGGCAAATAAGCGATCTTTAAAATTGCCATTATATGAAGTTAAATGATGTTGTTCAGAGTTGATATTTATGAAGAAACCAAAAGGGTAGTTTAGGTGCTTAAACATTTCATCAAGTTTTTCAAAATCTTCTTGAGCTGCTGGTTCATTTGCATTTGCTTTTAGCGCCCATACTGCATAATTATTTTCAGCAATGTTGGCACCCGAGTGTTCAACCGGAATATGGAAGATTATATCCGGGCGTTGTGATATGTCATGTCTCGAACTTTTTTGGTATTCCATCTCAATTATCTGATCTTCGTTAACCAATCCATTGTTTTCAAATTCATCATACAGTCTGCAATAAAAAACACCCTGATATCCTCTTTCGCTTTTGAAAAATCGCGGTGCAGAAATTGCTGAGAGAGCAGAAATGGTTGAGTCAATTATTATTTTTCGCATCATTAATTTCAAATACTAAAATTACATCACAACCCATGATTGATATTTTCAGTGTTTGATTTTCAATCTCCTTTAATACAAATTATTTCATAGCACTAAAGCAAATTTTCATCGACATGCTCAGAATGCCTTTTACCGCTCCCCATTCACCTTATCCCGCAACTTCCCCGAACACCTAAAAGTTACAATCCTTCTTGGCGCCAGCATCATATCCTCTCCAGTTGCAGGATTTCTCCCACGGCGTTCACCCTTTTCTTTAACACAGAATTTGCCGAAACCACTGATCAGGACATCTTCGCCGGACTCAAGTGTTGATTTAATGATTTCTAAAAGAGATTCAACAATTTCAGAGCTTTTATTTTTCGGAATGTTGAGCTGGTTTTGAATTGAGTTGATGATGTGCACTTTAGTGAGGGCCATTTTTTGCATCCTTTTAATTATCAAAATTT
>CBDTVZ010000312.1:0-3066 GCA_965363995.1 uncultured Eudoraea sp. | reverse complement strand
ATAATCCCAATTTCTAACTTCCCCGATAGTCTCGGGTAATGAAGTTGTGGCGGCCGCCAGTACAGCTCCGCTTTTGTCATAACTCAATAGTTTAAGAGTTATGGCGCTTCTTGTAATTTCCTTATTATATTGATTGTATGTTGGCGTTCTATTGGTCCAGTTTAACCAATAGACTTTGGTGTTTTCAAGATCTAAATAAATTTTCCTCGTAGTGGGTTGTAGTATCTTTTCGTTATAACCCAATAGAAAGTATCCATTTTTTGTGACTTCGAGCTCTCGTCCTTCCATTACAGCATTTTTGTTGAATGAAGTATATAAAAAGATTGTATCAAATTTTTCGTTGTCTGTAAGACTAACAATAAAGTTCTTTTTTACATAAGACCGGGTCTCCCCCAGGGCATACTCCAGTTTTGGGTCATAGAGTACTCTAAATCTGGGCTTCCCTTCTATGTATCTCACATGGCGAGCTACTTCGGGTGGTGCATGATTATTCCCATTTTCTGCATAATACCTTGGCATAAAATCGTGCAGTTCAAACGTATTGTCTCCATCTGAATACCTGGTAATCAGGACAGCAGTATTTTTCTTATATCTCTGGCTTATTGAATACTCCTCAGAAACATGAATTTCAAAACTTCCACCGATTTTTTCATCAAGTATCTTTGCAAAAACCGATGAGGAATCAAATTCAGGCAAACAACACCACTCCAGGGAACCTGTTTTGGAAATTAATGCTGCACTCCTGCAATTTCCGATAATACCATAATCTAAATTGTCCATAATTGAATTATCCGCTAAAAGTTCCTTATTAATTGTTATTGCACTGCAATTTGACGAAATTTAGAAAAATAAAAATCAATTCCCCATAATTTTATTCAATACATGAGCAAAACTATCATAATCTCAAATAGACTCCCCGTTCAATTGCAAATTAGCAATGGGAGCATTAATGCAATACCAAGTGTTGGAGGTTTGGCCACAGGCATGAAATCGGTGCATTCTGGTGGAGATAGCCTTTGGATTGGGTGGAGTGGCCTCACTGATGAGGAAATTCCAACGAAATTGACCGCTAAAATAGATAAAGCTCTTGCAGAACATGGTTCTTCCAAGGTTAACCTCAATGAGGAGGAGGTTAACGGATTTTATTTTGGATTCAGTAATCGCACGATCTGGCCTTTATTTCATTATTTTTTAGAATATGCTGAATTTGAACTGGAAAGCTGGCTGACCTATAAGTCAGTTAACCAAAAATTTGCCGATGCAATAATAGAAAAGGCTGGTGAAGATGATACAATTTGGATACATGATTACCAATTGATGCTGGTGCCGAAAATGGTTAGAGAAAAGCGGCCCAATTTGTCCATTGGATTCTTCCTGCATATTCCTTTTCCATCATACGAGATTTTCCGGACATTACCATGGCGTGAAGAAGTTCTGGAAGGTTTACTAGGATCGGATTTGATAGGTTTTCACACCTATGATTATGAACGTCACTTTTTGAGTTCCGTGAGAAGGTTATTGGGTGCTGAAGTTAGTTATAATGATATCTATGTTGATAACAGAATTGTAAAAGCAGATTCCTTTCCAATGGGAATAGACTATAAAAAATTTAGCGATGCAGCCAAAACACATCAACAGAATAGTGAAGCGCAGCAATCTGATTTACAACGCAGGCTCGATCTTCATAAAAAATCAAGTCCGGATGCTAAGTTAGTTGTATCTATTGATCGTCTGGATTATAGCAAAGGTATCGCCAAGCGTTTACATGCTTTTAAATACTTTTTGGATAAATACCCCGAATACAAAGAAAAGATCAGGCTCATAATTTTAGCGGTTCCTTCACGCTCGAATGTCCCACAATATCAACTTTTAAAAAAGGAGATTGATGAGCTTGTTGGACGAATTAATGGTGAATTATCAACAGTTAGCTGGACGCCTATCTGGTATTTTTACAGATCGCTTCCTTTTGAGAATTTAATTGATTTATACACTTCGAGTGATATTGCCTGGTTGACTCCTATCCGGGACGGAATGAATCTGGTTGCTAAAGAATATATTGCTACACGAACAGATAAAACCGGGGTTCTTATTTTGAGTGAAATGGCAGGTTCTGCCAATGAAATGAATGAAGCTTTACTTATTAATCCAAATAATTTTGAACAGATTGCAGATGCCTTAGTCATGGCTATAAATATGCCTGTATTAGAACAGCAAAGAAGAAATACGATACTTCAAAAGCGTCTTAAGCGCTATAATGTTGAAAAATGGGCCAATGATTTTATGAACTCATTACAGGCACAAAAAGACATGGATACAGCCATTGTTTCAAAACGCCTTACTGAAACCCTGCTAAAAAGCGTACTTCAGGATTACCACAAAGCTAAAAAGCGGCTATTTTTCATTGACTATGATGGTACATTAACCGGTTTTAAAATTGATCCACAAAAAGCAAGCCCGGATAAAGAGTTATATAATTTGCTAGACCAACTAAACGAAAAGGAAGGCAACGACATCTATTTAATAAGCGGGCGAGATAAAGAAACTTTTACCCGCTGGTTTTTGCCTAAAAAATATAATATGATAGCCGAGCATGGGGTTTGGATATCTGAACAAGGTGAAGAATTTAAAATGGTGGAAAATGTTAAAAAAGACTGGATGGAAAAAATATATCCGGTATTGGAATCATTTGTAGACAGAACCCCTGGTTCCTTTATAGAAGAAAAGAATTATTCCCTGGCCTGGCATTATAGAAATACCGATCCCGACTTTGGGGCCAACAGGGCCACAGAATTGAATACCGTGCTTACAAGTCTTATTGGCAATGACGATATTAGCGTACTAAGTGGCAACAAAGTAGTGGAAATTAAAAGTAGTAATGTTAATAAAGGCAGGGCAGCAATGCGAGTGCTGGCACAGAAGGATTATGACTTTATTTTTGCCATTGGTGATGATTGGACAGATGAATTTATGTTTCAGGAACTTCCTGAAGAAGCAGTGACAATTAAAGTAGGGATCCAAAATACACAGGCTAAATATTATATTGAAAGTGTTTCGCGAGTACGAAGT
>CBDTVZ010000311.1:0-3072 GCA_965363995.1 uncultured Eudoraea sp. | reverse complement strand
AGATTGAAAAAAGCAAAATAATTAACCCTGTTAATGGAACCGTTTTAACTAAATACGCGGAGCCTAATGAGATCACGGCTTTTGGAAAACCGCTTTACAAAATTGCCGATTTGAGTACTATGAAATTGCGGGTCTATATTAGTGAGCCCCAATTGGCCGGACTTAAGATTGGACAGGGCGTTACGGTAAAAATTGATGATGCAGAGGCGATGAAATCTTATAAAGGCATCATTAGCTGGATGGCTTCGGAAGCGGAATTCACTCCAAAAATAATCCAGACTAAAGAAGAACGCGTAGCACTTGTATATGCGGTAAAAGTAGAGGTAGAAAACGATGGAAGTTTGAAAATCGGAATGCCTGCAGAATTATGGATAAATACTAAAAGTAACTAATGAGTATTGTTGTCGAGGCCATATCAAAATCCTACAAAAGTCTAAAAGCTTTAAACAACATCTCATTTGATGTGAAAGCAGGTGAACTCTTTGGGTTAATTGGTCCGGATGGAGCCGGCAAAACTACTTTGTTCAGAGTATTGGTTACACTTTTATTTGCCGATGAAGGCAAAGCCACTGTTGCCGGTTTTGACCTTGTAAAGGATTATAAAACCATAAGGGAGAGTGTGGGTTATATGCCCGGGAAATTCTCTTTATATCAGGATTTAACGGTTGAAGAGAATCTGAAATTCTTCGCCACAATTTTTGGGACAACCATAGAGGAAAACTACGAGTTAATCGAGGATATTTATGTGCAGATTGAACCCTTTAAGAACCGAAGAGCTGGCAAACTTTCCGGGGGAATGAAACAAAAATTGGCTTTGTGTTGTGCACTCATTCATAAACCAACAGTACTTTTTTTAGATGAGCCAACCACTGGAGTAGATCCTGTTTCCAGAAAGGAATTCTGGGATATGATTAAACGCTTACAACTAAAAGGGATAACTATTTTAGTGTCCACACCATATATGGATGAGGCGGCCTTATGTGATCGAATTGCTTTGATTCAGGATGGGATTATACTGCAAATAGATACACCCGAAGCGATTATTAAGCAGTATCCAAAATCAATTTATAACGTGCACGCGGATAATATGTATCAATTAATTCAAAGTTTAAAGTTATACGAACATAGCCATAGCGTTTATCCTTTTGGCGAATTTGTGCATTATACAGATAAAAGAACCGATTTTAATCCGGAGCAATTGAGGCTTTATTTAACGGAAAATTCATTATCCAATATTACAGTAGAAATTACAGAACCAACCATAGAAGATGCTTTTATGGAATTAGCCAAATAATGGAAGATAATAAGGTTATAGAAGTTAAAGGGTTGACCAAAATGTTTGGAGATTTTACAGCTGTAAGTGCAATTACTTTTGATGTAAAAAAAGGTGAAATATTCGGTTTTCTTGGGGCCAATGGTGCAGGCAAAACCACGGCTATGAAAATGTTGATTGGAATTTCCAAACCTACAGCAGGCGAGGCGAAAGTTGCCGGTTTTGACGTGTCATCTCAGGCCGAGGACATTAAGAAAAACATTGGTTATATGAGTCAGAAGTTTGCCCTATATGACGACTTAACGGTTAGGGAAAATATTACGTTTTTTGGGGGTATTTATGGCCTTACCAGGGCAAAAATTAAAGAAAAGACAAATGAACTTATTGAAGAATTAGGATTACAGGATCTTACCGATAAATTAGTGGGTTCACTACCATTGGGTTGGAAACAAAAAATATCATTTTCCGTATCCCTATTGCATGAACCCAAAATTGTGTTTTTAGATGAACCAACTGGCGGGGTTGATCCAATTACACGAAGGCAATTTTGGGAAATGATCTACAAATCAGCCAGCAAAGGCACAACCATTTTTGTAACTACTCATTATATGGACGAAGCTGAGTACTGTGATAGGGTCTCCATTATGGTAAATGGAAAGATTGAAGCCCTGGACACGCCTAAAAAGCTGAAAGAAATCTACAATACGGAAACAATGAATGATGTGTTTTTAAAATTAGCAAGAGGATAAATCAGGGGTATATGAAACGATTTAGAGGCTTCGTCATAAAGGAGTTTTATCACATTTTTAGGGATAAGCGTTCGCTGTTTATTCTCTTTGGAATGCCTGTTGCCCAGATTTTGTTGTTTGGTTTCGCTATTACCAATGAAATAAATAATGTAGACATCGCTGTTTTAGACCATTCAAAGGATGCAACTACAGAAGAAATAATTTATAAAATTTCGGCCTCGCCATATTTTAGTATTGATCAGTTTATTGAGAGAGAATCTGATATAGAAACTGTTTTTAAGCAAGGAAAAGTTAAGGCAGTTTTAAACTTTGAAAAGGATTTCAGCAAAAAATTAATCAAAGAAAGTATAGCAGAGTTACAGATTATTACCGACGCAACCGACCCTAATACAGCAAATACGATCTATAATTATGTAACAGCAATTCTTCAAAATTATCAGCGGAGTAAAAATAAAAATATTACAATACCCTATCAAATTACTCCTCAAACACGAATGGTTTACAACCCTGAATTAAAAAGCGTTTTTATGTTTGTCCCCGGGGTTATGACCATTATATTAATGCTGGTCTCGGCTATGATGACCTCCATATCGATAACCAGGGAAAAAGAATTGGGCACCATGGAAATTCTTTTGGTTTCACCTTTAAAACCCTTCCAGGTAATTGTGGGCAAGGTCGTGCCCTATATTTTTCTATCGGTAATAAATGCCATTGTCATTGTTGTTTTAAGCATTTTTATTTTCAAAATGCCTGTTGAAGGAAGCCTTTTTTTATTAGGGCTGGAAAGTGTTTTGTTTATAATTACTGCATTGGCACTGGGGATTTTGATCTCAACAATAGCCACGACACAACAAACCGCCATGATGATTTCTTTAATGGGGCTAATGCTTCCCGTAATCTTATTATCAGGTTTTATTTTCCCTATAGCCAGCATGCCGTTCATCTTGCAAATCATCAGCAATATAATACCTGCTAAATGGTTTATCATTATTATTAAAGGGATCATGCTTAAAGGTGTCGGGCTTCAGTTTATTTGGAAGGAAACCTTGA
>CBDTVZ010000310.1:0-3075 GCA_965363995.1 uncultured Eudoraea sp. | reverse complement strand
GGGATTACCCCCGTTTATTCAGTCGTTTTTTGGTAAAATACAATTGGTTCTAAACAATGATGGAACGAGAAGCAGTACCTTAACAAGATGTACAGATGAAACTTTTAGACTGGAAGCCGAAGAAATTCCTGGAGCAATCTATACCTGGTTAAAAAATGGAATCCCAATTGTTGTCCCTACTGGTTATTATTTGGAAATAACAAATGTAGACATTGATGATTCGGGGCGTTACAGTGTGGAAATTACACCATCCAATCCTTCGGCTTGTCCAATTCTCGGTGAAGCTTTGGTGAATATCCTTCCTGTTCCGGACCCAGTGCTTTCTCTAACTCAATGTGATCTTGATGTTGCTAACTCAACTGATGGCATCACGACAATAAATTTAGAAGAGATAAATAATGATCCGGAAATAATATTTTATTTCTATGAAAGTATTTCGAACCGGGATAATGACATAAGAATTCCTGATACAAGCGGATATCAAAACACTTCAGTTTTTAACCAAACACTGTATTACAAAGCGGTAAATATTGCGGGATGTACATACTCAGGAGAAATCCAACTCGAAATATCACCAGTTGATATTGAGGCAAGTGCATATGGTCCATATTACAGTTGCGATGAGATTCCAAATGACGAGATTCTCTTAGGCAGCTTTGACCTGGAAGCTATAGCCGCTAATTATACAAATGAAGAAATTCGGTTTTTTCAAACGAGGGAGGATTTGGCTTTAGAACAAAATGAAATAGACAATCTTTACATTTCCGAAACGTCTACCATCTATGGCCTGCGGGAAAGTTCCGGACAGTGTTTGGGCGTGGATGCTATAGAATTTGTGGTTACTGAATCTCCCAAACTATTCCTGGAAGAGAATTATACAAAATGTGAAGGCACCCAGCTTTATATTAATGGCCCGGAGGGTTTTGATTCTTACAGATGGTTCCTGCAAATAAATAACAGGGAAGAACTTATATCTGAAAATCTAGAGGTTAATATAACAGAAGCAGGGGATTATATACTTGAAACAACTTTTATTTATGAGATAGGAGGTGCGGCAATACTCTGTGAAAATAGCAAAAAATTCGCTGTATTTTCCTCGGGTAAGCCAATAATTCAGAATATCAATATTACTGATTTTTCAAATAATAATTCCGTCGAGATTGAGGTGACAGGAGAAGGTATTTATGAATACTCACTTGACGGGCTTAACTATCAACCAGAGAATGTTTTTTACAATATTGAGCCGGGTTTTTTAACCCTGACAGTGAGGGACACAAATGGCTGTGGAGAAGTAGTGCAAGACCTATCCGTTATGGGTTATCCCAAATTTTTTACTCCCAATGGAGATGGTGTAAACGACTACTGGCAAATTGCAGGAATAAATGAACAGTTTCAATCTGATGCCTTGATCGTCATTTTTGATCGCTATGGAAAATTGGTTACACAAATTAATCCCGAAGAAAAAGGATGGAATGGTATGTCAAGATCTAACATGCTACCCGCCTCTGATTATTGGTTTAAACTAAAACTGGAGGATGGCAGAGAAATTAAGGGTCACTTTACCCTAAAAAGGTAGAGAAAAAGTAATTATAAAATTGTATTGATATAGCAAGTACAAATTGGGAATAGGTAAGAATAATACAGTCTTTTTTATATTTCTATGCTGGTCATTTTATTTATCGGCACAGGAATGTAATTCTCCCGTGCTTACATTTCCTGCCGACGGAATGACAAATGTGCCTGTCAATTCCACTATTACCTGGAATGCTGTAGTAGGTGTCCCTGGTTATATTATATCTATAGGAACTATTCCGGGTGGAGTGGATATTTTAAATCAAACGAATGTTGGAAATACAGATTCTTATACACCTCCTTTAGGTTTACCCGAGAATACTCAGATATATGTTACCATAACCCTATTCTTTTTTGACCCGGCGATCCCTGATGTGGTATGCCCAAGTTCAACTTTTCGGACTGAGAATGTGACTAGTCCTCCCGCCTGTACCATAATGTCAAATCCTGTTAATGGGGCTATAAATGTAAACATTGCCTCAAATATTTCATGGAATTACTCCCCTACAGCTACCGGCTATCGAATTTCTATGAGCACGGTCTCTGGTACGGGTAATATTGTAAATGATCAGGACGTAGGTAATGTCCTGTTATATAATCCAATTCTGGACTTGCCACCAAGTACGCAGATATTTGTTCAAATTACCCCTTTTAATGAAAATGGTGATTTTGCTCCTTGTCCTGAACAAAGTTTTACTACCGGAGCCGTGGCAAGTCTTCCAGGATGTACAACCCTTGTTAGTCCTTTAGATGGGGAAATAAATGTACCACTTACCCCATTGATAGAATGGGCAGCAGTGGCAGGAGCTGCCGGATATAAAGTGACTATAGGAAGTTCGCCCTTTACAACAGAAGTACTGGACAATGTTGTTTTCTCAACTAATTCTACCTTTGTGATAGACTTTGAGCCTAATCGCACATTTTTTATAACAATAATACCATTTAATGCTGCCGGGGAAGCTATTGGTTGCGGCCAAGAATCTTTCTCAACCATAGTTGGGTGCGGTCCCTATTTTGATTCAGTTACAGGGGAACTTATCATCATAAATCCGGAAATATCTTTTCCTGACACTATTTCTTTTTGTCAGGATGAACTTCCTTTTTTAGTATCCTCAACGGATACAGCGGAGGGGTTCAGGTGGTTTCAGATAGATGGATTTGGGAATGAAACCCTGATCTCAGAAATGTCTGATGTAGCCCTTGAGGAGACAGGTGAGTACCGGTATGAAGCTTATAATATTGTTTTCCAAGCAAGTGGCACCGTTGAATGTCCCACATCGAAATTTTTTAATGTGGTATCTTCGGAAATAGCTACGATTAATTCTGTAAATATAACTGAACAAGGAGAGGACATAAGAATTACGATAGATGCCAGTGGCATTGGGGATTACGAATACGCATTGAATGATATAAACGGAATTTATCAGGACAGTAATGTATTTAATACTAGTCCGGCTGGTTCATACACAGTATACGTTAGAGATAAAAATGGTTGCGGAATTG
>CBDTVZ010000309.1:0-3094 GCA_965363995.1 uncultured Eudoraea sp. | reverse complement strand
TTCATGAGGTTGGACATAATTTTTTTCCTATGATTGTGAATTCAGATGAGCGCCAGTGGGGTTGGATGGACGAAGGCCTTGACACCTTTATGCAGTATATGGCTGAACAGGAATTTGGAGAAGAATTTCCGGAAGATATCGCACCAAATAAAGCATATCCGTCCAGAAGGGGAGCTCCTTCAAAGATAGTGCCTTATATGAGCGGGGATCAATCTACAATATCCCCTATAATGTCTAATCCGGAAAATGTATACCAATTGGGTCCGAACGCCTACGGTAAACCTGCTACAGCGCTGAATATTCTTCGTGAAACCATTATGGGGGAAGAATTATTCGATCATGCCTTTAAGATCTATTCCCACAGATGGAAATTTAAACATCCCACTCCTGAAGATTTCTTTAGAACAATGGAAGATGCTTCTGCAGTGGATCTTGACTGGTACTGGAGAAGTTGGTTTTATACTACGGATTATGTGGATATTGGAATAAAAGGAGTAAAAAAATACTATGTGAGCAATAAGCCAACAAAAAAAATGAAGGATTATATGACTTCGAGAGGGCTGACTGAAGCAAGTTTTCCGCCAATGGTATACCTTGTGGACGAAGAGAGTGAAGTTTTTGAAGAAGGCCTAAGGGACAATTCCCCTTCAGAGACTTCTCAGGACCTAAAGGAATATATGATGGATAATATGACTGCAGAAGAACGTTCTCAGGTTGAAGAACCAAAATATTTTTATGAGGTTGTTTTTAATAAACCCGGAGGGATACCAATGCCAATAATAGTTGAATACACCTATGCTGATGGTTCTAAGGAGAATGTTACTTATCCACCGCAAATATGGAGGAAAAATGATCAGGAATTTAAACGTGTTATTTCTTCTGAAAAAGAACTTGTTGGAATTGTAGTGGATCCTAAAGCTGAAACAGCAGATATTGATGCAAGTAACAATTCCTGGCCCAAAAAGGAACAGAAATCTGAATTTGAACAATTCAAACAAAATATAAAAGGAAAGTAATAATTCCTCCTAAAAAAAGTTAATAGTCCTGATGTAGTACATCGGGACTTTTTTTATTTGGCACGTAAACTTCATTATATTTGTAATATGCTTGCGAACGTAGTTTTATTTATAAGTGGAGGCGAAATATTCTTTATCATGTTTATTGTGGTAATGGTATTTGGGGCTGATAAAATTCCAGGAATTGCCAAAGGACTGGGCAAAGGGATGAGGCAATTAAGAGATGCCACAGATGATATTAAGAAGGAAATACAAAAAAGCGCCGATAAGCAAGGAATTGATACCAGTTTTACAGACGATATAAAAAATGAAATTGAGAAAGTAAAGAAAAAGGTTGACGACGTTACTGGTACTATTAAGCGTAAATAAATGGGTTTATGCTCAAGCATCTTCTGGAATGGGATAGGAAGACTCTTATATATCTAAATAATCTTGGTACAGAAGATTATGATTTGTTATGGGTGGTATTTACCAATATCTATTCCTGGATTCCACTTTATATCTTACTTTTCGCCCTAATTTTTCTTAAATACCCAAAGAAAGAAGCACTTTTCATTACATGTACAATAGTCCTGATGTTAATTTGCATTTTAGGTCTTACTGATATAACCAAGACTTATTTTGAAAGACTCAGGCCTAATAATGACGAAGAAATAAATTCTATCATCAGAGTTTTAAATAATGCGTCCGGGTATAGTTTCTTTTCAGGCCATGCTTCTTCCTCCTTCTCATTAGCTACTATATCTTTTTTATTTCTCAGGAAAAAGGGTTCAATTATTTGGCTACTTTTTATTTGGCCTTTTTTATTTGCCTATAGCAGAATATACGTAGGGGTCCATTATCCTTTGGATATTATAGCTGGTGCGTTAATTGGTATTCTTTTGGGCTTACTGTTTTACCTGTTTTACCGTAGGTTTATAGAACCCTACATAGTGTAAGTCCATCTCTAATAGACAATATAACCGTTTCCACCCTTGGATCGTTTTTTAGTTTTTTATTGTAAGCCAGAAGCTTCCGGGTTACTGCATCTTTTTTATCCAACGGTTCAACTACTTTGCCGGACCAGAGGACATTGTCGGTTAATATGATACTTCCCGGTCTTGTCTTTTCAATCACAGCTTCGAAATAGGCATCATACATCTTTTTTTCGGCGTCAATAAAGACGAGATCAAAAACCTGGTTAAATTCAGGAATTATTTTTAATGCATCACCGGTATGTTGAATTATTTTATCCCCAAATCCGCTTCGGTCAAAAAATTTACGCTGTATTTCCGAAAGTTCTTCATTGATGTCTATAGTATGCAACAACCCATCATTGGTCAATCCTTCTGCAAGGCAAATTGCTGAATATCCCGTGTATGTACCAATTTCCAAAATGCTGGTGGGTTGAATCAACTTGGAAAGCATGCTAAGAACCCTACCCTGATAATGCCCTGTAATCATTCGGGGTTGCATTACCTTTAAATGTGTCTCACGGGTTAATTCACCTAAAATATCAGGCTCATTTTCAGAATTAAGTGTGATATAGCTTTCTAGAGATTCCGGAAGAAAATGCATAAATCCTTTTTGGTAAAAATATGGATTTATATACTATCTTAGGCTTAAAAATAAGAGCGATAATCATGGGTGAAATAACCATCAGGACGGCTACATTATCCGATTTGGAGGTTCTTTTAGCTTTTGAACAAGAGTTGATTAAAGCAGAAAGGCCATTTGATAAAACCATACGAAAGGATCCAGTATGTTACTATGATTTAAAAGGGATGATTTCAGACAATGAAGTGGCCGTTATTGTAGCAGAAAAAAATAACACCATAGTTAGCTGTGGTACTGCAGTTATTGAAAGGGCAAGATCTTACATAAATCATAAGGAGTATGCCAATTTTGGTTTTATGTATACCCTTCCTGTATATAGGGGATTGGGTATTAACAGAATGATATTGGATACCCTTAGGACCTGGGCACTATCAAAAGGATTAAAAGAAATGCGCCTTACCGTTTACACAGATAATATTCCTGCTATAAAAGCCTATGAGAAAGCAGGTTTTGTAAGTCATATCATTGAAATGAGAATACCA
>CBDTVZ010000308.1:0-3109 GCA_965363995.1 uncultured Eudoraea sp. | reverse complement strand
TAATTTAAATTACACGGTTGTAAATGCCGGACTAAGCGGTGAAACAACCGCCAGCGGAAGAAACAGGCTTGACTGGGTGCTGAATCAAAAAGCGGATGTGTTTATTTTGGAATTAGGAGCCAATGACGGTTTGAGGGGTATCCCTTTAAATGAGACCCGGCTAAACCTCCAGGATATTGTGGATTCAGTAAGAGAGAAAAACCCGGATACAGTCATCATCCTTGCGGGGATGCAGATACCGCCAAACATGGGCCAGGAGTATACGGCCGAATTCAGAAGGATCTTCCCTGAACTGGCAGATAAGAATGAAACGCTTATTATCCCCTTTTTGCTTAACAATGTTGCGGGTATTCCTGAATTAAACCAGGAAGACGGTATTCATCCTACCGTTAAAGGACAAAAAATAGTGGCCAATAATGTATGGGAAGTATTGGAACCGGTACTGAAGAATTAACCAAAATAAACTTTAAACCCCCTACAATATAAATATTATGGAAAATATCATCAATGCACTTTCCTGGATAGATTCTGCCGCTGCCACAGTTTGGATTCTGCTTACTATCATCATGTTCTGGCTTCTTTATAAAGTATATGAAACAGAAGGGAGGAAACATCCAGTCTTCCATTTCGGTGTTTTCCTGCTGGTCCTGGTATGGTTATATCCACTATACACTTTTCTCTTAAACCAGTTGGAAGTTGCCTTTTTGGGCAATCTAATTACCCTATGGGCAACCGTAGCCTATATGCAAAAACTGCGGAAACTCCCAATTAAGGAATATAAATGGATGATTCCACAAATTGTCTGGATCATTATCGCTTCCTTTTATGTAGGATGTATGCTTGTCGAGAAATATCTGATGGCCTAAATGAATGGCATTAAAATGAAAATTAAGAATTAAGCCAATTTAGCTTTGTTTCTTTTTGTAGTAAATGATAAAGCTTTCTTTACCCGGCTATTCTTGTTTTTGTATAAACGAGCAACAGTGTTTTCTTTAGTAGTTGAAGTTACTATACTCATTTCTATTGTTTCTACTTTGGTATCAACTTTAGAATCCTGAGCTTGAGCAGCTACTCCGATAAAAAGAACAAAAATTAAAGTTACAATCGTTTTCATCACTTGGGGCGTTTTATATATATAAAACGCCCAATACGCATCTCATCCCGGTTGTAATTCGTCGAAAAACCCTTATTTTTCGGTATCTGACAAAAACTTGGATTAAGTGCAAAAAAGTGTCGATGAACGGATCAAACCCCTAAAACACCTTAGCGATTTATTGTGTATTTAACCGATAAGAGGAAGACAATTCAACGACAAAAAATAGGAGAAACAATAAAAAAAGAATCCTTTTAAGCTGGTTTAGAGCTCAAAATAGTGCGATAAATGCTAATTTTAGCTCGCATCTCTAATTAATTTCTATCTAAAAAACCCATCAATGAAGACAATTTGGACGTTTGGCCTCTTCTTTATCCTGCTATTAGCACATATAAATAGTCCCAAAAGTGTAAATCAACAGCCTTCTCCCCCTCCTGCAATACTTTTTCCCGATTCTCTGACTCAGGCTTTAAATGAGCTGTATAGTCAGGGTTATATAAATGGCTTCGCAGTAACCTTAGTGAATGGGTCCGGACCTCTTTATCAAAAAGGATTTGGTTATATGGATGTTACATCAAAAAAGCCTTATACAGATCGTACAATCCAAAATATAGCTTCTATTTCAAAAACCTTTATTGGAATTTCACTTCTGAAGGCACAGGAATTGGGAAAGTTAAAATTGAATGATCCTGTAAATAGATATCTCCCTTTCAAAGTAATCAACCCATATTTCCCTGAAAAAGAAATTACCATTAGGCATCTAGCCACACACACGTCATCTATTATGGATACCAAGTATTACGATAAAAAATCTTATGTATTAAAAGATGACATTTCTGCCGATAGACTAAAGGACTTGAATGAGACCTTTAATTCACCTTCCTCTAAAACAACTTTATTAGAATTTCTGCCAATGATTTTAGACATAAAAGGAAAATATTATAAGAAAAAGGGGTTCTTACAAGAATTACCTGGAACAAAATTCGACTACTCCAACATTGGGGCTACTCTGGCAGCTTTGGTCCTGGAACAGGCCACAGGAGTTCCTTTTGATGAATTTACCGCTAAATACATCCTGAACCCATTAAAGATGGATGATTCTGGCTGGTCTTATGATCAGATTGATTTGTCTATGCATTCTAAACTGTACTCTGACAAAGAAACTGAATTACCCTTCTATGAATTAATTACTTATCCGGATGGCGGGATGCGGACAACCGCAAAGGATATGGGAAAGTATCTTTCAGAATTGATCAAAGCCAAGTCCGGTAAAGGAACCCTTTTGAATCCGGACAGTTACAAAGAGTATTTTAAAGAACAACTTAATGAATCTCATTTTGAGGAGCGCGATAGTGTATTCCCGTATAATGATGAATACAATATGGGCATCTTTATTGGCCATAATGGCAATGGAGCCATTGGTCACACTGGTGGTGATCCAGGAGTGTCCTCATTAATGTTTTTTGATCCTACAACCGGAATAGGCAGATTTTTAATGATAAACACTTCTTTAAACAGCCAGGAAGGCGCAAATGAATTTTTTGGTATTATGAATGCCCTGGGAGATTATTCGGCTAAACTCAACCAATAATACTTTATAAACTCAATTATCAAAATTACATTTATGAGCAATTGTGTATTTTAGAATTCTAAGGGATTAGTTATTAAGCCAATTTAGCTTTGTTTCTTTTTGTAGTAAATGATAAAGCTTTCTTTACCCGGCTATTCTTGTTTTTGTATAAACGAGCAACAGTGTTTTCTTTAGTAGTTGAAGTTACTATACTCATTTCTATTGTTTCTACTTTGGTATCAACTTTAGAATCCTGAGCTTGAGCAGCTACTCCGATAAAAAGAACAAAAATTAAAGTTACAATCGTTTTCATCACTTGGGGCGTTTTATATATATAAAACGCCCAATACGCATCTCATCCCGGTTGTAATTCGTCGAAAAACCCTTATTTTTCGGTATCTGACAAAAACTTGGATTAAGTGCAAAAAAGTGTCGATGAATGGATC
>CBDTVZ010000307.1:0-3118 GCA_965363995.1 uncultured Eudoraea sp. | reverse complement strand
TACTGCAAATTTCTGATTTTGTTGACCCTGCATCTATCACCAACGAATCGTCACCAATGACATCCAATAATTTTGGAAGTTCCTTTACAATAGCATCCACAGGGATACTAACTATAACAATATCAGCCCCTGATAATTCTTTTGAACTAGCAATGCCGTCAATAAGTTGCAGCCTAACAGCTTCTTCAAGATGGGCTGTACTTGCATCTATCCCATAGATTGATGCCTCCGGATACTTGCATCTCAGGTCCCTGGCCATTGAACCTCCGATTAATCCGATACCTACTATTATTACATTCATCTTTTTTACTTATTAACCTTTAAGCTTTTTGCAATTCTTAGGATATTCCTTTATTACATTCCATTTCTTGTTTACATTTTGTCTAAGGGCTTAAAACCTGTCGATAGCCTCCTTTATTTTTGATTTGGTCACACAAAGTGAAAATCTAATATAGCCCTCTCCATTGCTTCCAAAAATAGTTCCAGGTGCAATAAAAATGCTTTTATCATGTAATATCCGATCTATAAAATCTTCTGATTTAGGTGATCCATTCGGCAGTTTAGCCCAAACAAACATCCCTACGGCATTAGGGTCATAGGTGCACCCGAGTTTATCTGCCAATTGAAACATCAACTTTCTGCGAGCTTTATATATGGTATCTAATTGATCAAACCATTCTTTACCACTTTTTAATGCCTCTATAGCGCCTTTTTGAATGCCATAGAACATTCCGGAGTCCATATTACTTTTTACTTTTAAAATCGCATTTACATTCTTTTCATTTCCCAAAACCATTCCCACTCTCCAACCTGCCATATTAAAAGTTTTGCTGAGAGAATTGAGTTCTAAAGCTGTATCCTTGGCTCCTTTCACACTTAAAATACTCAATGGATTCTTACTTAAAACAAAACTGTACGGGTTGTCATTTACCAACAATATGTTATGCTTTTTTGCAAAGGCCACCAATGTTTCAAATTGCAGAGAATTTGCCGTAGCCCCTGTAGGCATATGTGGGTAGCTTACCCACATTAGCTTTACACAAGACAAATCTTCCTGTTTTAAACTCTCTAAATCTGGAAACCACCCATTGTCAGCACGCAAGTCATATTGCCTTGGAACTGCTCCGACCAATTTGGTGACCGATGTATAGGTAGGGTAACCCGGATTGGGAATTAATACCTCATCACCTTCATTTAAAAAGGCCATACTAATATGCATTATCCCCTCTTTGGAACCCATAAGGGGTAATATTTCATTAGAAGGATCTGCATCTACTTTAAATTTTTCCTTATAAAACTGCGCTATTGTTTCTCTTAGCTCCGGGAGTCCTTGATAACTTTGGTACTGATGCGCACCTGCATGTCTTACAGAGTCCTGAAAAGAAGCAATTACAGCTTCAGATGGTGGAAGATCCGGGCTACCTATGCCAATATTTATTATTGGCTTTCCTGCAGCTGCCATTCCCCTGACTTCCCGCAATTTTTTAGAGAAATAATACTCCTCTATGGTCCGTAAACGATCAGCAGTTTGTATCATAAACGACCATTTTTATATTCACCCAAAACCTTGAAATCTTCCGACATGATTTGCAATAATGATTTAGCTTTAGTAAAATGATTGTAATCTGTAAAAGTTATATCCACAAAAAATGCATATTTCCATGGCGTTTCAATAATCGGTAACGACTGAATTTTGGTCAAATTCAAATTGCAATCACTCATAACATTTAGAACTGCAGCTAAACTTCCTCTCTTATGATCTGTAATAAAACGTATGGAGGCTTTGTTGATCTCTTCTTTTGGAATTTCCTTATTCAGTGTCTTTACTACGATAAATCTTGTAGAATTATTCTTTATAGTCTGTATTTCAGGCTCAATGATTTTTAAATTGTATAAATCTGCAGCCACTGCCGGAGCAATGGCGGCTATCCCTTTCATTTGTTTGTCCTGAATTTGTTTTGCTGTTTCTGCAGTATCAACATCTTCAACCATTTTTATATGGGGTTGAGACTTTAAATACTCTCTACATTGTAATAAAGCCATTGGATGCGATCTGACTTCCTTGATGTCTGACAATCGCTGCCCATCTAAAACCATCAAATTGTGATGGATATTCAGATAATATTCTCCAATAATGTGCAAATTATTATGATATACAAGGGCATAATTAGGTATTATCGATCCTGCAATTGAATTTTCAATAGCCATTATTCCCTTATCCGCTTGCTTATTAAGTAATTGGTCCACCAAAGTATGAAATGACATACATTCCACTAAATCTATGTCATCACCAAAATAATCCAAAGCCACCTGATGATGATTAGAACCTTTAATTCCCTGTATGGCTATTTTAAAACCCATATGGTTAAGTTACTTTCAAAAAAAAATCCCGTATTTCACGGGACTTTATCTGATATATTGTTCACAATATTCTAAAACAGTCCCGTACTTCTTTTAAAAAAGAAATAAAAATAGAAACCATTCCAAAAATAATTACGAGTCATTTTTCTACAAATATGTGGCTAAGGTATATATTAAATTTAAAAATCGATGTTTATAAATATATTTTTTTGAATATTCACAGTATCCTCGATTTCTTTGCGGATAATTTTTTGAATGTAATTTTTTTTTGAGAATTTATCATTACTTTAAGTAAGGTTATGCTTCTTATTCCTAAATATTTTAATTGATTAATCAAAATTATGTAAACGAAATTCGGGCATAAACTTGCAATGTTTATTTTTACAAAAAAATTAGTACATGTCTTTAAAGGTCAAAAATATCTCTAAGAGCTTTGGTTCGCAAAAAGCACTAAATAACGTGTCTTTTGAGATAAAAAAAGGCGAGATTGTAGGATTCTTAGGTCCAAACGGAGCTGGGAAATCTACCATGATGAAGATTCTGACCACTTATAGTAAAGCCGATAAAGGCGAAGCTTTTGTTAATGAGTATGACGTGCTCTCGGAGCAAAGAGCTGTGCAAAAAAGTATAGGGTATTTACCGGAACATAACCCGCTCTACAAAGACATGTATGTAAAAGAATATCTCGCTTTTAATGCCGAAGTTTATAAAATATCTAAAGAAAGAATAAAGACAGTAATAGAACAAACCGGATTGA
>CBDTVZ010000306.1:0-3133 GCA_965363995.1 uncultured Eudoraea sp. | reverse complement strand
TCAATAATACCATTAATAACATCATGCATATCATATGGCTTATTTGTATTATCAGGAATAATATCGGAAAGTTCATCTCGCACCTCATCCCCTATTTCATAAGCTAAAGACTCAGGTTTTTTCCTGTTACTCTGGGGTAAATAACTCAGCAATTTTTTAACATCTTCCAGACAAATCACATCATTAGCGGAGGTTTTATGTGCAACCCCGGATTTAGTTGAGTGCGTACTTGCACCACCCAGTTCCTCTGAAGTAACTTCTTCATTAGTAACGGTTTTTACGACGTTTGGTCCTGTTACGAACATATAACTGGTTTGCTCTACCATTAAGGTAAAATCTGTCATAGCTGGTGAATAAACGGCACCTCCGGCACAAGGCCCCATAATTGCTGATATCTGTGGTATAACCCCGGAAGCCTGAACGTTTCTATAAAAAATATCGGCATATCCTCCTAAAGATTTCACTCCTTCCTGTATCCGGGCCCCTCCAGAATCGTTTAAACCGATAACAGGCGCTCCGACTTTCATGGCAAGATCCATGACCTTGCAAATTTTCTCTGCATGGGTTTCAGATAAAGCCCCGCCAAATACAGTAAAATCCTGGGCGTATACATACACTAACCGGCCATTGATGGTTCCATATCCTGTAACTACTCCATCACCGAAGTAAATTTCTTTATCCATCCCAAAGTCCGTCGTACGGTGGGTCACCAAAATACCCATCTCTTCAAATGAGCCCTCATCCAATAGATAATTCACCCTTTCACGTGCAGTTAATTTTTGCTTCTGGTGCTGTTTATCTATTCGTTTTTGCCCCCCACCTATATGCGCAAGGGATATTCTTTCTTTTAATTTTTCTAATTTAGGGTCCATATGTTAGTTTATTGGTATTCTTAAGATTTTTTGATCTTCCAAAAATTGTTTAACTGCTATTACCGCAGCAATTCTGGCCTCTTCTTCCGCTTTTTTATTTAGTACTTCCGGAGAATAATAGTTTTTAACAAAATGAGTGTCAAAATTCCCTGATCTGAATGCCTCATGTTCAAAAACGAATTTACCAAAAGGCAGCGTAGTCTGAACTCCTTCAATATGATAATCCTCTATGGCCTCTAGCATAATTTGAATGGCTTCATCTCTATCCTTGCCATAAGTGATTAACTTTGACAACATGGGATCATAATAAATTGGAACATCCATTCCTTCTTCAAAACCATTATCCACACGGACACCTTTTCCTGTGGGGAGCTTATAGGTTTCCAAAGTGCCTACACTGGGCAGGAAATCATTAAGCGGGTCTTCTGCATAAACCCTTAGCTCTATTGCATGGCCATTTATTTGAAGATCCTCCTGTTTAATGGTCATTGCTTCTCCTCTTGCTATTTTAATCTGCAGCTCTACAAGATCCACTCCGCAGATCAATTCTGTAACCGGGTGTTCAACCTGAAGCCGAGTATTCATTTCCAGGAAATAAAATTTATGATCAGCATCCATCAGGAATTCTACTGTCCCCGCTCCCAGATAATCACAAGCTTTTGCAACCTTGGTTGCAGCAATACCCATTTCTTCTCTTAACTCTGGTGTAAGTATAGAAGAAGGCGCCTCTTCAACTACTTTTTGGTGCCTTCTTTGAATGCTGCATTCACGTTCAAAAAAATAGAGGATATTTCCATGGCTATCTGCCATGACCTGAATCTCGATATGTCTTGGCGAGGTCACATATTTTTCAATAAAAACAGAGCCATCACCAAATGCAGATGTGGCTTCGCTTATTGCCCTTTTCATCTGCGATTCTAATTCCTTTTCTTCCTCAACTACTCTCATCCCTTTTCCACCTCCACCGGCAGAAGCTTTTATTAAAATAGGGTAACCTATTTCTTTCGCAATTACCTTTGCTTTCTTTACATCAGTAATAGCCTCATCTATCCCGGGGACCATAGGAATATCATAATTCTTAACAGCATCCTTTGCGGCCAGTTTACTACCCATTACACGAATAGCCTTTGATTTTGGACCTATAAATATGATGTTATTTTTTTCAACTTCTTCTGCAAAATCAGCGTTTTCACTTAAAAACCCATATCCGGGATGAATCCCGTCTACATTTAGTTTTTTAGCCACTTCAATAATCTTTGATCCCAACAAATAGGATTGGTTGGAAGGAGCTTCGCCTATGCAAACGGCTTCATCTGCAAACTTTACATGAGGTGCATTCCTGTCTGCCTTAGAATAGACAGCCACAGTTTTAATCCCCATTTTTTGAGCAGTTTGCATTACCCGGATGGCAATTTCCCCTCTGTTTGCAATTAATATTTTTTTCATAGTAGATTAATTATTCAAATTCAATCAATAATTGGTTTTTATCAACTGCATCACTTTTCTTTACCGAAATACTTTTAATAATCCCATCTCTCGGCGAAGTAATTACATTTTCCATTTTCATTGCCTCAAGTATTAATAAAGGATCATCTTCATTTACCGCCTGTCCAATTCGAACATGTATTTCCAAAATAAGACCCGGCATTGGAGCCGATATAGAATCGATATCCTTAGCTGAAGAAAGTGCAAAACCCATTTTGTTTATTAAAAGGTCCAGACCATCGGAAATAACAACTTCATAAGAACTATTGTTGATGTTAACCGTATACTTCTTACGATAAAAATCATTATCGGTTACCTCGGCTGAAAAAGATTTATTTTCCTTTAAAATGTGGTACGTATAAGGTGAGGTTTGCAAGGCATCAATTTTCGAAATATCATCGTTGGTAATATTAAACTCCAGATTACCGTCTACGACAACTTTAAACGAATTATCCATAGATATTTTAATTTGATCTAGTTATAAAAATCTTCTTAGAAAAGACTATCAAGTTATATAAATTTTATGATTCCCATTAAAAAAAACAGCAATTAATTAAGGTGAATTTTCATAAAAAATGTGAATTGCTATAGCTCATTTCCTATTTCCCTAACTAGTGCCCAAATTATCATTTCATTTTCACAAAATTATTCCTAAATTATTATGCTAAATATGAATATTATCATGTTTTAAACGAATTTGTTCCTGTAATTATGTAGTTATAAAAGGAAGGCGATTGTCTGGATAAATATCATCCCAAATCTGTATTTTTGGTACA
>CBDTVZ010000305.1:0-3151 GCA_965363995.1 uncultured Eudoraea sp. | reverse complement strand
CTAATTATTCAGGGGAGTTTTTTTGTAGGAAAAAAGGCTGGGTTTCTAATTAAATTTTAGAGACATCAATATTGAAACCGTTAGCATACAAAAAATGAGCCTTTACAACTATTCTTTTTTTTTAGTGGAACTATAGTGCATCTTTGAAATCCCAAATCTTATCAAACTAAACCTACTTAAAGCTAGAAGCCCCGACACAAGTGTCAGGGCTTTTTTCTTTTATGACAAGTTTAATTTATTTATTCTTTTTCTGTTTCTCCGCCTGATCCATCATCTCCCTCATTTTACGCTGAAACTTATTTTCCTTTTTAGGCTTCTTTTTATTCTCCTGTATCTGAGCATGTATTTTGTCCTCATCGAGAATAAATCTCTTTATTGCTAACATGATAAGGATGGTAATTAGGTTTGAAACAAAATAATACAAACTCAATCCACTTGCATAATTGTTAAAGAAGAAAAGCATCATCAAGGGAGACAGGTACATGATGAATTTCATATTTGGCATACCCGGTTGGGTTTGCATATTCTGCCCTGTGGTCATCATCATATAAAAGAAAATAGCAACTGATGCCAATATCGGAAATAAACTTACATGGTCTCCATAAAATGGAATCGTAAAAGGTAACTCGGCTATAGTGTCATAGGAAGATAAATCATTTGCCCACAGAAACGATTTCTGGCGTAATGCAAAAGATGTTGGGAAGAACATAAACAAGGCATAGAAAATAGGCAATTGTATCACGGCCGGTATACAACCACTCATAGGACTCACGCCGGCTTTATTGTACAGCTTCATGGTTTCCTGCTGTTTTTTCATTGCATTGTCCTTATGCTTTTCAGTGAGTTCTGTAATTTCAGGTTTTAACACCTTCATTTTAGCCTGAGATAAATACGACTTATAGGTAACAGGAGACATGAGTAATCTTACCAAAATAGTCATCACAACAATAGCTATTCCAAAGGGTAAAAAAGAACTCAAAAAGCCATAAAATGGGGTAAACACATATCTGTTTATCCAACCAAATATTCCCCAACCGTATGGAATAGAATCTGCCAGTCCCAGCTCCTTATATTCAGATAGCACTTTAATATCCGTTGGACCGTAATACCAATTCATATTATAAGAAAGTTCCCCCCCTTCCATTTCCAAAGATGCAATAGAAGTAAATTCCTTGGTTGTTTTTGCTTCTTTGCTCTCCTCCTCCACTAAATTCGTCGAGCTTAAGTCTACTGACTCAAAAGGAGTCTTGGTTGCCAGGATAGAACTAAAAAAATGTTGTCTGTAAGAAAGCCAGGTAACTCCAATCTCAATTTCTTCATCATCACCACTCTCAGATAATTTACTTATTTTACCTTCCTCATGTTTATAGGTAAGTCTGGTGTATCTATTTTCATATTGAATACTTTTATTATGTCTGATACCCCTGAGTTTCCAATTAAGATTTATGGGCTGGGTATCATTTATTACCCCACTTAAACCCTGAGAACGTATTGTATAATCTAACAGGTATTCATCAGGTTTCATCTCATAGCGAAATTCCAGATACTGATTAGACGCAACCTTTGCCTTCATTGAAAGCACCTGATTTTCTCCATTTTTCGACATTGATGGTTCAAAAAACAGATCCTTTGAATCCAATACCCTATTATCCCTGGTTGAAAAATTAATCCCAAAAGAAGCGTTTCCGTCTTTAACTAAATAAACAGGTATAGAATCGAAAGTGACAAATTTCTTCATCCTGGCTTCAATTATCTGGCCACCTTTATTGCTTACTTCCAAAAAGAGGACTTCATTTTCCAGAATGGTAGTGCCTTCCTTGGCTGAAGTAAATCCAAAACCACCTATGGTTTTTTTGTAATCAGCAATCGCAACAGAGTCTTGTAGATCTATTTTTGTTTCAGGCAAAACGGCCTGGGGAACTTCAAGTTCCTCCTCTATTACCTGAGACTCAACTTTAGCCCGTTCCACTTTTTGAGCTTCCAATTCCTCTGGTGTAGGTTGATTTTGGTAAAACCAAAAAATGAGAATACCAAATATCAGTACGAAGCCGATGATGGAATTTATGTCCAGTTTTTTTTCTTCCATTTAACTTAATTTAAATACCAATCCGTTGTGAATTTGGCTTGTGCCTGTGAACGGATAGTCCCAAATGGTTTGCAAATATATATCCAATTGTGGAGTTTATGCCAAACTGGCATTAGTTTGTTGTCTTTTGTGCAGTAAAACGGCTTTAACAAAGCCCACAAAAAGCGGGTGTGGACTAGCTACGGTACTTTTGTATTCCGGATGATATTGTACGCCTATAAACCAAGGATGAGAAGGCAATTCTATTATTTCCACCAATCCAGTTTCTTTATTTATTCCCGAGGCCAACATACCTGCTTTCTCTAATTCTTCCTTGTAATCATTATTAAATTCATAACGATGCCGGTGCCTTTCTGAAATAGAAGTTTGTCCATGGTATACTTTATGTACAAGTGTACCTTCTACTATATCACAATCCCAAGCTCCAAGACGCATTGTACCCCCCTTATTGATTACAGACTTTTGGGCTTCCATTAAACTAATGACAGGATGATCTGTACCTCCGTCCATTTCAGTCGAATTGGCATCTTTTAACCCCAAAACATTCCTTGCAAATTCAATTACCGCCATTTGCATACCCAGACATATCCCTAAAAAAGGAATATCATTTTCTCTTGCATATCCCACAGCTTTGATTTTACCTTCAATGCCCCGCTCTCCAAAACCAGGTGCTACAAGAATTCCCTGAAGACCCTTCATTTTTTCTTCAAAGTTTTTGGCCGTGATGTGTTCTGAATGAATAGATCTTACGTTTACTTTTACTTCATTTATGGCACCTGCATGAATAAATGACTCAAGAATGGATTTGTAAGAATCCTGTAATTCAACGTATTTACCAATTAGACCAATTGTTACTTCAGACTTAGGATGTTTATGCCTGTCCAGGAATTCATTCCATTGATCCAGATCCGGAGCAGTATCATCAGGTAAGTGAAGTTTTTCTAGTGCAACCGTATCTAAACCTTCATCCTGCATCATAATTGGTACATCATATATAGTTGACGCATCTATGGATTGTATGACGGCCTCTTTTTTAACATTACAGAACAATGCCAGTTTTTGTTT
>CBDTVZ010000304.1:0-3152 GCA_965363995.1 uncultured Eudoraea sp. | reverse complement strand
AAATAATTGAATAAAAAGTAAAAGAAAGGACATACCTATGAAAACATTAGACGATGGCACACATCAATTGCAATTAACCAATTTTTGGGTAGCGCCAGGTGCGCCAGATGTGCGTATTGTGTTCAGTAAAGATGCTAAAGGGCATATAGACAATGAAACTATTCGGTTTATATCTGAATTACCAGCTGGTAATTTTTGAACAAAGCTTCACCATAGGCCATCTTGATGATTTAACAGAAATGAAAACACTAATAGTGTATTGCAAACAGTTTTTCGCACATTTTGGACATGGAACAATTAACCGTCAATAAAATTTACAAAAATGAACGCAACAAATAATATGATAGAAACTGTGAAAGAACTCAATATCCTGAATAACTAATGCTGTTAGAATATATAAACAACATACAGGAAGGTTACTCAGAAGGCACTTATAACGATAAAAAGTATGGAATGACAAAAACGATATTTAACAAAGGGAAATCTTTAAAAGTGTATGCTGAAGAATTAGGCGGAACAGATTTTATAAGCCTAAATTATTACCTCACCAAAACCAAGGATTTATTGAAACCTTGTGAGATGCAAGAGCAAAAAGTGATTCATTTTTTGCAAAATGTAACGTTTACTAATAATGAGGAAAATCGCAATGTTTAAAGGATTTTCGTATAAGTAAAAGGAGCTTATTTGATGTAATTTTACAGAGTAATCAAAGACCGATTACAAGAAAGAAGTTATTAACCTAAAAAAAAGTAATACAATGAATAATTATAAGAAAGCATATATCGCAGGCGGTTGCTTCTGGGGGATGGAAGACCTTTTCAGAGTACGACCAGGAATTAAAGATACAGACGTTGGGTACCAAGGTGGTCAAAACGACAATCCAACCTATGGAAATCATCCAGGGCATGCGGAAGGTATTGAATTGACTTACGACCCAAACGAAACATCGTTCAGGGAAATCTTGGATTATTTCTTTAGAATACATAATCCAACAACCGTTGACCAACAAGGTAATGACAGAGGATCTAGCTATCGTTCTGCAATTTTTTATCAAAATGATGAAGAAAAAACCATTGCAGAAGAAATGATTAACCTAGTCAACGAATCTGGAAAATGGCAAGGTAAAGCGGTTACAACTCTAGAACCATTCGTTCCTTTTTGGCAAGCAGAAGAAAACCACCAAGATTATTTGGTAAAAAACCCTAATGGTTATACATGTCATTTCTTAAGATTTGATGAAAGCTTTATATAAACGCTATGAACGATATTAAATTTAAGAACACACGGTTCAATCCTGATAGTACGCCATTTCACGACTTGGCAAAACAAATGGCCAAAGCATTCGGTTATACGGCAGATTTAGCGACCGATAAAGACCTTGCGCAATTGCTGCGCTTGCGGGTGGCGCAAAAGAACGAGTGTGCCTATTGCGTTATCCTACACGCGAACACAAGCAGGGAAAAAGGCATATCGGCTGCAAAAACCGATAATATATCTTCGTGGTGGAACAGTGACTTGTTTACAGAAAAGGAGAAGGTAGCGTTGGCGTATTGCGACGTACTTACCGAGGGTAGCAGCAAGGGTTTTCAAAAATATCATGACCAGATGACGAAGCATTTCAGAGAGGTCGAAATTGCTGAAATCGCAGCCATAGTAATCAACATGAATGTTTGGACACGCTTAAAACTGGCCCAGGGCGAAACGCCATACTTTGACTAATGTTTGTGGGATGTCAACGGAAAAGAGAATACCGATGCTGTATGGAATTATGAAAATCCGTCGGCATTGGCAAAGGGAATCAAGGACCATGTGGCCTTTTGGAGAGGTGTAGAAATAACCGATTAGAAGAAAATTATGCAAGAGTGGTATTTACCCATTACGATATTGCCCGGTCTAGGAATGCTTATCCTATCCACCACTAGCCAGATGATGACCCTGAGTGGCGAAATCGCAAAATTGTTGGAAGTAAAGTGCACACCTTTTCAACATATGATTTCCGACCGGAAAATAGTACAGCTAGGTCTATTGACGAGGGCTTCAGTGCTGCTTTACTCGGCTACGGGGTTTTATGTGCTATCAGGAATTCTAGGTGCGTTTTTGAATGAAAGCTCCTATTATGATTTGGCTAGTATAGCCCTTTACTTCGGTACCGTTTTGGTTTTTATCGCCCTAATTTTGTTAATTATATATGGTTTTAGGGCCGTTAAAATAAGAAAGGAGCAACACTTGCACAATCACAATCTATAATGGGAAACCTTGAAAAAATAGGATTTGGGGGTGGCTGTCATTGGTGTACCGAAGCGGTATTTCAATCTTTGAAAGGAGTAGAAAAAGTGGAGCAGGGCTGGATTGCATCCGAAGGAGAGGCAAGTACTTTATCCGAGGCAGTAATCGTACATTTTGATACCTCTCAAATTTCATTGGTACTTTTGATTGAAATCCATTTGCTTACACATAAAAGTACTTCGGAGCATAGTATGCGCAAGAAATACCGATCCGCCATTTACTATTTTGACGTAGAACAGCAAGTGGCGGTAAACCAACTTTTTAATGGTTTTCAATTCAAGTTTGACAATCGATTCATAACGCAGGTATTACCCTACGTAAAGTTTAAGCCTTCAGGAGCAGAGATCGAGAACTATTATTATAAAAATCCGAAAAAACCATTTTGCACATCCTTCATCGACCCGAAATTAAAATTCTTGTTGTCGACTTTTTCGACCTTAGCAGATAAAGAAAAATTAAAACATTTATATCCGAATTAATATGAGTCTAATACAAATTCTAAATAACTATTTTAAAAAGAAAGAAAACAATCAAGAAACAGGACCAGCGCCAGAGGGCGTATGTCCAAATTGTTGGGGGTCGCAGGACTGGGATGGGGAATATTACAATTTTATGAAAAGTCAAAACAGCAATCCCAGCAAAGACATCTATAACAGTTTTGTTAAGGATATTGTTCGAAAATTGGATAAGATTACCATTAATGAAAACACCTATACATGCGAGAAGTGCAAGGTCAATTACGATAAATCAGCATAATGCACTCCACAATACAAATCTTCAAGAGGCACAGTATTTAATCGTATATCTGCTCTAGCGAGAACTTAAAATCTTAATTTTCGAAAAGTCCTGTAAAACAAACAATTTTT
>CBDTVZ010000303.1:0-3155 GCA_965363995.1 uncultured Eudoraea sp. | reverse complement strand
GTGATTTTAGCTGACTATGCAGAAAAGAATGGTTTTTCCGTTGAACGTGGCGTTTCCGGAATGCCCACTGCCTTTATAGCAACTTACGGATCCGGAAAACCGGTAATAAGCATTTTAGGTGAATTTGACGCCCTACCGGGAATATCTCAAAAGGCACAACCCACAAAGGAAGCTTTAAATGAAGGAGCGGCCGGACATGGTTGCGGTCATAATTTATTTGGGACAGCCAGTCTTGGAGCTGCAGTGGCCGTAAAAGAGCTCATAGAGCAAGGCAAAATTAAAGGGACCATTAAGTTTTTTGGCACGCCTGCAGAAGAAAAATATTTTGGAAAGGTTTGGATGGTACGCGATGGCATGTGGGATGATGTTGATGTTAATCTAAGCTGGCATCCTGCTGACAATACCGAAGCCGATGCTCAAAGTGCACTGGCTCTTGTTGACTTTAAAGTTGAATTTTTTGGTCAGGCTGCACATGCGTCTGCGGATCCCTGGAATGGAAGAAGTGCTTCGGATGCCCTGGAATTATATACCACAGGAATTAATTACTACAGAGAACATATTAAGCCAACGGTGAGGATTCATTACCATATTCAAGATGGCGGACAAGTGGTTAATGTGGTGCCAGATTATTCCAAACTTTGGGTTCGTGTAAGAGACACAAAGCGCAGCGGAGTTATACCAGTATACGAAAGGGTTCAGAAAATGGCCGAAGGCGCAGCAATAATGGCGAATGTAGATTATAAGATTTCCCTGATTTCGGGAATTTATGAGGTATTGGTGAACAGGTCGGGTGAGGAAATCATGCAAAAGAATTTAGAATATTTGGGTGATATTACATATACAGATGAAGAACAGGCCTTTGGCAAAAAGATTCAGGAGGTAACAAAAAAACCTCAGCTAGGAATGGATAGTAAAATTAATCCGCTGAAGGAAACCAAAGAAAACCCCGGTGGCGGATCAACAGACGTGGGCGATGTAAGTTGGAATGTTCCGAACATCAATTTAAGTGTAACCACGGCACCGAAAGATACCCCTTGGCATTCCTGGGCCGTAGTTGCATGTGGTGGAATGAGTATAGGTCATAAAGGAATGACCTATGCGGCTAAAGCTCTCGGAATGACTGCCACAGATCTTTTCGAAGATCAAGAGTTGATCGGAAAAGTCAAAAATGAGTATAAAGAACGGAAGGGTGTCGAGGTCTACGAAGCAAATATTCCTCCCGGACCGCCACCAGTGCGAGATAACTAATAATAAAATGTAAATAATACTTAATAAACTATGGCAGAAAGAGAAATAATAAAAGAATATTCAAAGGGTGACCTCACTGTAGTTTGGAAACCAAGAAAGTGTATACATTCAGCTATTTGCGTGGATACCTTGCCAAAAGTGTATGATCCGAATAAGAAACCCTGGATTGAACCAGAAAATGCATCTATTGATGAATTAAAATCACAAATTGAAAAATGCCCTTCCGGGGCACTAACATATATTATGAAAGGAGAAACAAAAAATTCAGAAGAAGGAAATAATACTCGGGTAGAGGTAATGGCCAATGGCCCGCTTTTGGTGCACGGGTCATTAGAAGTAAAAGATGCCAGTGGTAAGACTGCAGATAAAAGCGGGGTAACTGCATTGTGCAGATGTGGTGCGTCGGATAACAAACCCTATTGTGACGGAGCACATAAGAAAATAAACTTTGTGGGGTAAAATAACTGTTGTGCATTCATAATTGAGGTATATGGAATTTAAAATCATGGTCTTAACTAATCGCTGTATATTATGAATCTGATATTTAATAAAACTCTGGTAATTCTCTTTATTATGGGTTTGGGACAAAATTTTGGACAATCATCCCAGCTTAAATCAATGCTGGAAGTTTATTCACTGGAAACCGGGGAACGGAAGGTTATATATGAAGAAAGGGGGCATTTTGAGGCTCCCAACTGGAGTCCGGATGGGAACTATTTAATTCTGAATCAAAATGGCTTTTTATACAGGATAAATACTGATGGAAGTTCGAAGGAGCAAATAGATACCGGAACAGCTGTTAAATGCAATAATGACCACGGCATTTCTCCGGATGGCACCATGCTGGCCATTAGTAATAATGATTCTATAGAAGGAGTACAGTCCGGTACTTCAAGGATCTATGTATTACCTCTTAAAGGAGGTACGCCTCAACTTGTAACATTAGAATATCCATCATACTGGCACGGATGGGCACCTGAAAGTGATGCCGTTGTATATACCGCACATCGCAATAATAACTATGATATCTATCGAATTTCAATTCAGGGAGGTAAGGAGGAACGCCTGACCAATAGCCTGGGTTTAGATGACGGTCCGGAATATTCCCCGGACGGTAAATACATTTATTACAATTCAATGCAATCTGGTAAAATGGAGATTTGGAGAATGAAACCAGATGGTAGCGAAAAAGAACAATTAACTAATGATGCTTATTCAAATTGGTTTGCACATCCTTCACCGGATGGTAAGTATTTTGCTTTTATTTCCTATCTGGAGGACCAGGATGACCAGCATCCTGCCATGAAGGCTGTATTTTTGCGCCTTTATGATTTAAAAACCAAAGAAATTAAAAATCTCTGCATGTTTATAGGCGGACAGGGCACCATTAATGTCCCCTCCTGGTCACCCGATAGCAAGCACTTTGCTTTTGTATCCTATGATAATCAATAATCATTTGAATAACTATACACAATACTCTTAATAAACAATCCCATGAAAAAAACGACTAGTTGAATTTTTTGGATTTAAAAACGGAAAACGAATTAGAAAATTTAGAAGACATCAAAAAATAATAAAATGAGCAACCCTATTAAAAATATTTTTCCTTTAGGTTTCCCATGGGAAACTCAAGACCCGTTTTTGTTCTGTGTTTATCATTTAGATCATTACCCAAAGGGCAATAGCGCCATGGAACCGGCCGTATCTCTTGACGGGCGTAACCTGGGCAACGATTTCACCATTAAAGATGGTTGGAGAATGTATCACGGACATACCATTCCGGGGTTTCCCTATCATCCGCACAGGGGATTTGAAACCGTTACAATTGTAAATAAAGGATATTGTGATCATTCAGACTCATTAGGAGCAGCCGGTAGATTTGGGCAGGGTGATGTACAATGGATGAC
>CBDTVZ010000302.1:0-3168 GCA_965363995.1 uncultured Eudoraea sp. | reverse complement strand
TGGTGGCCATTAAAAATGTTTCTGATTCTGATGACTTAATGATCATAAATAAATCTGGTATAGCTATTAGGATGAGTGTTGATGACCTGCGCACTATGGGCAGGGCCACTCAAGGTGTAAAATTGATCAACCTGAAAGATACTGACGCTATTGCAGCAGTGGCAAAAGTAATGAAGGATGAGGATAGTCTGGAAGAGGTTGATATAATGGATATTGAGGTGAAAATGGAGGATGGCACGGCTATTGATATTGATGATCCGGAAACCGATAAAGATTAATAAATAAACACTAATAATTAATTTAATTTTAAAATGAAGACAAAACTTTTAATTATAGCAACTATGTGCTATGCACTAGCCGGATTTTCACAGAAAACAGAAATGAAATCCGCTGAAAAAGCCTTTAAATCAGGTGATTCAGCTAGTGCGCAGGCAACTTTGGACGGAATTCAGGGAATGATCAGCGGGGCTGATGAAAAAACCCAGGCAAACTATTATTTTCTTAGAGGAAAAACCTACGCCGATCTTGGCAAAAAGGGTAATAATGAGGCTTATAATGAAGCAATTACATCTTTTAAGAAAGTCTTAAGTCTTGAAGGTGACAAAGGAAAACATGCCGCTGAAACAAATCAGCAAATGACATCAATAACAGCCGATTTGGTTACTGCTGCTGTGGAGGATAACGCCAATAAAGATTATGAGGGAGCCGCAGAAAAGCTCTATTTAAGTTATACACTAAGCCCAAAAGACACCATATATTTGTATTATGCTGCAAGTAGTGCTGTAAATGGTGGTAATTTAGAAGAAGCTCTTGGTTATTATCAGGAATTGCGAAAAGTCGATTATGATGGCAGTGAAATGGTTTATAAAGCTACCAATGTTGAATCTGGGGAGGTTGAAGAAATGAAAAAGTTACAAAGAGATTTGATGATTAAATCAGGAACATATACCAATGCTGTAGATGAAAAAACACCTTCAAGAAAAGCCGAAATAGTTAAAAATATGGCTTTGATTTATTCTCAATTAGGTCAGGATGATAAAGCACTTGCTGCTTTTTCTGATGCAAGAGCAAACAACCCTGATGATGTAAATTTGGTATTGAATCAAGCCAACTTATATTACAAAATGGGTGATAAGGATAAGTTTAAAGAACTTATGGCAGAAGCGGCTGAAATGGCACCGGATAATGCGGACTTGCAATATAATATAGGTGTAATTAATATGGAACAGGGTAATATTGAAGAGGCCCGGAAGGCATATTATAGGGCATTGGAGATAGATCCGGGTTATGTAAACGCTCAGTTGAATCTCTCTACGACCTATGTAGATGAGGGAAATGGTTTAATAGATGAAATGAATACTTTAGGAAATTCTAAGGCAGATATAGCGCGTTATGAAGAATTAAAAAGTGAAAAGGATGAATTATTTAGAACAGCTGCTAAAATCCTGGAACAATCTCTGAAAGTAAATCCGGACAATCAAAGCGTAATGACACAATTAAAGAATATCTATGGCGCTTTGGGTGATACTGAAGATTTCATGAAAATGAAGAAATTACTTGGGGAATAATTTAGTTTATATTTCCAATTAAAAAACCCTGGCAATCAATTTGTCAGGGTTTTTTATATGATCTTTTTTATAACCCTTAATTTATGGGTATATTTTCTTTGTTCCGCATTGAAGATACCAGTGTGGTCCAGTCTGTCAATTCTTACTTTACCGTGGACATGGATGATAAAATTATCCTTCATAATAAGACCCACATGATTTATCTTGCCTTCATTATTATCAAAGAAAGCAAGGTCTCCCGCTTCACTTTCTTCAATAAAACTAAGGGCATCACCCTGAGAGGCTTGTTCTTCTTCGCGCCTTAATAATGCGTAGCCATTTATCTTGTATACCATTTGTGTAAGGCCGGAAGCATCTATTCCAAAAGGAGTTTTTCCTCCCCATAAATAGGGTGCATTTAAATAGTAAAGCGCGGTAACAATCAAGTTAGATTTTCCATTTTTGCCATTTATTGAGGCCCCGTCGAATTGATGTGAAAGTAAATTTACACTTTTAACAGAGGAGCCAAGGACTATAGGAATCATTACCTTCTTCTCATCATTAACATAAGATACCAGATCTGATGAAAATTTATTTTCTCCTGAATTTTTCAGGGATTGGTAATCAGATTTTTCAATTGGAACAAATTGATTGTTGTGTATCCATCCCTCACAACCATCATAGGCATCGCGAATTTTACTCCAAAACTTTCTTTTTTCCAGAATTTTAAAATGATCACCATAAAGCAGTTGGGTCACCATCTCGCTGCTTTCTTCTGCAAGATTTCTAATTGGTACAATATTAAGGTGACAAATACCGTGATGCATAGGCTACTGTTGCAGCGAAAATTAATTTCTTTCCAAAATAATTGCCGAAGCGCCACCACCACCATTGCAGATAGCTGCAGCTCCTATTTTACCGTCATTTTGTTTTAAAACACTTAACAAGGTAATAATTATCCGGGCCCCGGAGCATCCTAAGGGATGTCCAAGGGAGACCGCTCCGCCATTAACATTTACGTTGCTGTCATTAAGTTTTAATAGCTTCATATTAGCCAGACCTACAACTGCAAATGCCTCATTAAACTCAAAATAATCAACATCATCTAAGGAAATTCCCGCTTTGGCAATAGCTTTCGGAAGTGCTTTGGCCGGGGCAGTTGTAAACCACTTTGGTTCCTGGGCCGCATCCGCATAACTTTTTATAGTTGCTATGGGCTCTAAACCCATTTCTTTGGCCTTTTCGGCACTCATTAGCACCAGGGCGGCTGCGCCATCGTTAATAGTTGATGCATTAGCGGCGGTAACCGTACCATCTTTGGTGAAGGCAGGCCGCAGCGCAGGTATCTTATCCAATCTTACATTCTTATATTCTTCATCTTCACTAACTATAATTGGTTCACCCCTTCGCTGAGGTACTTCAACCGGAACAACTTCATCTGTAAATTTTCCAGACTTCCAGGCTTCGGCAGAGCGTTCATACGACTGAATAGCGTAGTTATCCTGATCCTCCCTGCTGAAATCGTATTCGACTGCACAGGCATCTGCACACACTCCCATGGCATTTTGGTCATAAACGTCAACCAAACCATCTTTTTGCATGCCATCTACCAGTGTTGAGG
>CBDTVZ010000301.1:0-3177 GCA_965363995.1 uncultured Eudoraea sp. | reverse complement strand
CGGCGATGACCAATAAAGACACCTTTGTATTTCCGGTTGGAGATGACCTAAGGTTAAGACCTTTAACTATAAAATCTATGGCCATAAATTCTTTGGCAAAATGTGCTTACTTTTTTGAAGATCCCAATAATTCAAAAACTTTAAATGCCATTTACAACACAGATAAAAGGTCTTCAGAATATATGTCTGTTAGTGATATAGAATTTTGGCGACTTGAAGGTGACGTGCCTTCCAATGTGACCCTTAGTTGGGATGGCTATAGCAATATTTCTGCTTTGGGTGAATTTATCAGTGATCTTAAAGTGGTTGGCTGGAGCAAATCTGAAAACCATTGGGTGAATTTGGGTAACACCGGTGTGGATGGAGGTATGGATTACGGTTCAATTACTTCAGATCTCTTTGTCCCCAATGATTATGAGATTATTACCATAGGCGGCAATGATGACATGCTTGAAAGTTTTGATACCATAGAATTGGATAACTATTATATGACCCCTAATGGTGATGGTCAAAATGATGTGCTAACTATTGAAGGAATTGAAAGATCACCGAATAATTCCCTTCAGATTTTTAACCGGTATGGTGCATTAGTTTATTCCATGGATAACTACAATGGCCAGTTTAACGGCTATTCAAACATGGAAAACGCAATTCAAAAGAATTCAGGCTTAGAAACAGGCATCTACTTTTATATCATTACCCTTAACGATTTGCGACGAAAACACCAGGGCTATCTCTATATTTCCAACTAGTCCGGTATCCCAATTAAATTCTTCAATCACTATCACAGGCTTTAGTATAGTATTTTTTATGTGAAGGGATAAACACTCTACAGGATATATTTTTTCTCAAAATACTTAGTAACTTTGAAGTAATCTGTTTAGATGTAAATCATATTTTACATCAGTATATGGCAAATTGATTATATTTAAGAATCTTATTTAAATAAATGGTATCTTTTTTGATTTGAAGATAGCATCCATAGAATGTCCCGGATTAAACCAAAAATTAATTATGGAAAGAAGGTTGTTTATTAAAAGAAGTGGGTTTGGTGGTCTGGCCCTAACTATTGTCCCAAGCACCCTATTACTTCAGGACACCAAATATTCCATTGAGGAATTAATGGGCAAAGAAGATATTGAGCTATACGGTGATGGCATTAATTTAAGGAAAGAGGCACATGATGCATTTGTTGAAATGAGAAAGGCAGCACTTGCTGATGGAATTGACATAAAAGTTGTCTCGAGTTATCGTAGTTTTGACAGGCAGGAAGTAATTTTTGAACGTAAATACTTAAAATATACGGATGATGATGAGATGGAACCACTGGATGCAATTGATAAGATAATAGAATATTCTACTATTCCTGGCACAAGCAGGCATCATTGGGGAACTGATATAGATCTTATTGACGGGAAACCCAAGGTAGATGGTGATGTACTTGTAGCCAGTAAATTTGAAACAGGAGGACCATTTGAAAAATTCAAACTATGGATGGACGAAAACTCTAAAAAGTATGATTATTACCTGGTTTATACGGATGATTCCAAGAGGAGAGGGTTTAAATATGAACCCTGGCATTACAGTTATGCTCCCTTATCCATACCCATGCTTAAATCTTTCAGACTTAAAAATATTATGAAACAGCTAGAGAAAGAGGACTTTCTAGGAAGTGATCATTTGACTACAGAATTTGTAAAAATCTATATTGAGGATAATATACTCGACATAAATCCAGAACTTTTGTGAGCATTTTTTGTACTTTAGAATAAGAGAGATAAATACTATACTATGAGAAGAGGAAGTTGGAAAATTCGAATAGTCATTGGCTTGGTAATAGTCGTATTTGCACTCATCCAGCGTTGGAATAATAAGGAAGAGAATCCATATACCGGAAGAGTTCAAAATATCAATATGAGCTCTGAGCAAGAAATTGCTATTGGTCTACAAAGTGCTCCGGAAGTCGCGCAAGAATATGGTGGTTTATATCCGGATGAGCGTCTCCAAACCCTGGTGGATGCCGTTGGAAACCGGCTAATACAAAACAGTATTGCTCGGGAAACACCCTATTCATATGAATTTCATCTACTGGCAGATGACCAAATTGTAAATGCCTTTGCCTTACCGGGAGGACAGGTTTTTATAACCTATGCACTTTTCAAGCAACTTGATGAATCACAGCTGGCTGGCGTACTTGGACATGAAATAGGTCATGTAGTAGGCAGGCATTCCGCTGAACGCATTGCAGAAAGTAATTTTTGGAAAACAATATCCATGGGGGCCAGTGTGGGAGCAGATGCAGGAGGTCTTGTAGGTAGTATTGGTCAAAATAAACTGTTAACAAATAGTCGGGAAGACGAACTGGAAAGTGATGATCTGGGGGTTTTATTCATGATACAAAGTGATTATGAGCCGGAAGAAATGATCCATGTAATGGAGATTTTAAAAGCCTCGGCCGGGCCAAATAGAATTCCTGAATTTCAAAGCACGCATCCGGACCCTGATAATAGAATTGAAAAAATTAAGGAATCTATCCAGAAATACGAAGACCAGACCGGATAAGATTTATATGGTTATTCTGGGCTATGAACCTTTTTTTTGTATATTTGATTTACCTCCCAATCTGATTTATGCCCCTAATTTAACCCTTATAGCTTTGATTTTTAGTTAAAAGAAACTATATGGGAACGCTATTGCATTTTAAAAGTATTTATTTAGAAGCATTTGACGACTGTAAACCGGAATTTGTTGTAGTACTACTAAAAATTTATTCCTTTTTCTGTGTATTAATGCTGTCTATGGCCATTTATGCCTTTTTGTATAGGGCATTTACTGGATTTGAATTTTAGTTAGCTTAATTTTCAATTAATCCTTTTACAAGAACACTAATTATTTTAAACCAATCCAAACCAAAAACCCTGACATTAATGTCAGGGTTTTTCTTGATTGATGAATAATTTTATAATTATAGACGCCATTCAGCCTTTCTTTGCAGTTGTTATAAGATGATTTTATCTTCCTGGAAATTTTAAAAAAAGCCTCAAAGAATACTGGTAAACCTTGGTAAATCGCTGTATTTTTGTTAATCATTAAATAAAGAACCATGAATAAAAAGGTAATCCTGATGATCCTGGATGGATGGGGTAAATCTCCAGACCCTAAAGTTTCAGCTATTGA
>CBDTVZ010000300.1:0-3180 GCA_965363995.1 uncultured Eudoraea sp. | reverse complement strand
AACGTATTTTCAAGGCTATTGAAACAGCGGTTGAGGTTTATAAAAATCGAAGTAAAAAAATTAAGACAAGTGTACTTAACGACGTTATGCTTCCAATTATAGAAAATTATTCACCACCTGCATATAAAGGAAAATATGTAAAGATTAAGTATTGTAGCCAGTTATCCGATTATTGCTTTATACAATTCTTCTTTGTAATCTTCTTTACCCAATTGATTTCCAATTCTTTCACTTCTCTCTTTGAAACTTCTATTGTTAAGTAGTTCTAGAACTTTCGGTTCGAGGTTTTTATTGGTTATTCTACTTATTTTGATACCTTTTGGTCCAAGACCCAACTCCGAAATAATTTCATCCCAAATAAATTGGTCAATAAAATGTGGAATTATTAATGTTGCACAGCCATATTTTAGGGCTAAATGTGTTGTTCCGGATCCACCATGATGAATAACGGCATACATTTTTGGGAAAACCCAATCATAAGGAATTTGTGATACAAAATAAATCAATTCTGAATTGAAATTACCGGGTTTAACTAAGCCTCCTGATGCTGTATTTATGATAGTCGCTATTTTATTTCTTTCAAGAATTTCAAGAATTATTTTTGTTTTTCGTTCAGGCTCAGGATTAGTCATTGAGCCAAAAGTGATAAATAATATTTTCTCATTTTTATCTATGAATTCAGTCAGTTCTTTTTTGGGTTTCCAATCTGTTTCTTTCATTACTGCATGATGACCTAAAACTTTAATGTTACTTTCCCAATAATCAGGTCGTGGGAACAACCTTGGCGAAATGGTATAAATAAATTTTCTGTTGCGAACTATTTTCTTTAATTCTGTTCGTTTGATTTTATCCTGTATATGTAGCCACTTTTTTGTAGTTAAGGCTGCAGTAGCTGCCCCAAAATCATATAGTTTGAATGTAAGTTTGTTAAAAAAATCTCCGTAATTTTTACCAAAAACAAGTAATGAATGTCCTTTTACATAGTGCAAATATGGGAAAGGACTTAAAAAAGTTGTTTTTCCACTATTTTTATACTCCCAAATTATTGGACAAATTGTTTTTGAATTATAAAGTACTCTATCCGGTCTTTCTTGTTTAATAAGTTCGTAAAGCTTAGTTTCTTTTTCTTTATTCGGGCCTGTTTGTTTCATGGCAAGTTTGATGAAAGCGAAGGTTTTTTTTAATCCCTTTCCTCCTCCCATAGCTATTTTACCTGCATCACTATTGTGTAAATCAAATAATTTGCTCCCCAGAGAAGCGAATTCAAGCTCATTACTTTCTGTCAATTCTCTAAATTGTTCTGAAAATGCACAAATGACTTGATGTCCTTTTTCTTTCAGAATTTTTCCAACTGCTAAAAAAGGTTCAATATCTCCTTGGGTTCCTATTGCTGTTAAAATGATTTTCATTAGCTACTTCCCAAAGGTGCTGTTGAACTCAAATCATCCTGTCACACAGGATTGGATCCGAACTCTTAAAACATTGCAATCTTATTAAAGCCAATCCTCTGGTTTGATCTTGTCGTAAATTTCCGGAAAAGCACTTTCGGCTTTGTATTTTTTCCTGACCTTATCGTATAAAGTATGATCAAACATTTCCCTGAACTCTTCTCGGGTCATAAAAGTATCCGCATACAAGAGCTGATAGCCTTTTACGTCCCTGGTATATTTTTCCATTTTCCGCACCATTTCCCTGCCATCCCATGGCTCTTTTCTTTTAACGGCGGGTGGTATACCATAGGCACCCAGGTCAAAGAACATTTCCCAATTCTTTCCTGGTATGCTATTTACAGGTTTTCTCAGCATTCCCTGGTGTTCACCATTATCGTATATTCGGATAGGAAACACCAGCAAAGGGTATATTTCAAAAAGATCGTGAAAAAGATCAATGGCTTCACTCATTACAGAAATAGGAATGATGATATCCTGCACGACGTGCTTGAAAATCAACTTCCTCCTCACACCCTTGTTCATGGTGAATTTCAGGAAAGAAACTTTAGGTGCACCCAGCCATCCCAATAAATAACGGTAAACAGGGTGATTGCCAAAGGGTATCAGCTCTCTCAGTTCCCAGAATATGGAGCGTGTATATCTGTGATAGTACTGCCTTAATGGAATGTATTCTTCAAACGGTCCGGTTTTGAGGCATTTTTCTACATGTTTGTAATACCAGGGCTTATACCATCGGTTGATCGCGTTAATCTTTGCCCGTTGCTCCCGCATTGTTACTTCAGCAAATTCTCCACACATGATAACGGCCTTATCCTTAGCATAGACCGTAGCTTCCAGAAAACCGGGTGTATCATCTGCTACGGATAATTCCTGCATTTTTTTACAATATTCTTCCTGGCTGTGACAGGGAATATATTTAATGTGCATATAAGGCTTTACAGGAATTATTTTCAATTCCACAGCAACCAGGAAAGCTATCGTTCCCCAGGACCAGGGCAAGGCATAAAAGAGATCTGCATTTTCTGTGCGGGTCGCCCGTACAAATGAGCCATCTGCTGTAATGACCTCAAAAGCCTCCACCGTCTCCTGGATAAGGCCATAACGATGGCAATTGGTTTCCATTCCCAGACCCATACAAAGTCCGCCAACCGTCAGGTCTTCCATCTCTACCTGGATCGCGAGTGCCCATCCTTTCGGAAGCAGGTAGCGGGTAATGTATCCCATGTCAACGGAAGGTTCTGCACGAACAATTTGTCTTTGGGTATCAATTTCCAGGATGTCACGAAGATTGATCACGATCTGGTTGCAGTTTTTTTTGAATGTAGCCGTGCGGGGGGACATATTTAGCCAGGGTTTTCTTGCTGTACACATCATCTTTTCCTTGCCGGATGCATTCCATCTTCTCACCTGCTCTTGTACCACAGCGACGTGTTTTTCGTGTAGCTTATTGCTGGCACTGAAACTTCTATATATCCAATTCCTTAAAGTGAAATATTTATCGAAAAGAAAACTCAACGGCAGAGCGGTAAACAGAACTACCCATCCCCGATGTTCAGTTAAAAAGTTTTGTATGGTATACTTAAAAGAAGCCATAAATACTTCTGTTCTAAACTACAAGTTAGGATAGAAGATGATACAAGTCAAACTTGAGAAAAAAACTATGACAGCTAACATCGGTAAATATGCCGGTACGGTCTTTATATTTTGATATAGCTGTGTTGCCTATACT
>CBDTVZ010000299.1:0-3199 GCA_965363995.1 uncultured Eudoraea sp. | reverse complement strand
CGGGAAAATGAAAAAATAGGTGTTAAGACAAAAATAGAAGATGAAATGGAAGAGGCCCTATCGCAAAAGACACCAAATAATGCACTTAAAAATACGTTTAAGCAGCTTCAACTATCTTTTAGAAGCCTGTTTAATATTTTTTTATAGAAGAAAAAATAATTAGGACAAATCCTGCTCCCTTCGAGCAGGATTTTTTTTACGTCCTATCCAAACAAACCCGCTTCATCAAAAAAAAATTGTAATTTTGAGATTGACTGTAAATTTACGGTTGCCAATTACTTCTTATGAATCAGCCTTCCTCACCATTTAGTAAACAGCAGCTACTTCCGCAGGAAGAAACACTGGAAGTTTTAAAACAAAAAGGAGAACTCTTTATTGGGATCCCAAACGAAAACCAATACCAGGAAAAACGCATTTGCCTTACACCGGATGCCGTAAATGCCTTAACCTCAAATGGTCACAGGGTTTTAATAGAGGCGGGCGCAGGTGAAAGTGCGAGCTATACCGATAAAGAATATTCTGAAGCAGGTGCCAACATAACACGCGACACAAAAAAAGTTTTTTCTTGTCCGCTATTATTAAAAGTAGAGCCCCCTACCCTGTCGGAAATTCAGTTGATGAATCCACAGGCGACTATTATTTCCGCATTGCAAATAAAAACAAGGTCTAAGGAATATTTTGAGGAACTGGCCAAAAAAAGGATTACAGCAATAGCATTTGAATATATTCGCGATGAGGATGGTAAGTATCCCGCCGTTCGTTCCTTAAGTGAAATTGCAGGTATTGCTTCGGTGCTTATCGCTTCCGAAATCATGGCCGCTACCAACCAGGGAAACGGGCTTATGTTTGGTAATATTAGTGGGGTACCTCCAATAGAAGTGGTAATAGTAGGAGCAGGAACCGTTGGAGAATTTGCAGCCAGGTCCGCGTTAGGGCTTGGAGCCAATGTAAAAGTCTTTGATAATTCCCTTACTAAATTACGGAACATTCAAACTAATCTTAGACAGACCATATATACTTCTACTCTGCAACCCAAGAACCTTTTAAAGAGTCTTAAGCGCTGTGATGTTGCAATAGGGGCCGTACGCGGTAGTGACAGATCACCTATTGTGGTTTCCAGTACTATGGTAGAACATATGAAAAAAGGATCAGTAATCATTGATGTAAGCATAGATATGGGGGGTTGTTTCGAAACCAGTGAGCTTACCACCCACGATAAACCCACTCGCGAAAAATTTGGTGTCATCCACTACGGCGTGCCTAATATTCCTGCCAGATATCCCAGGACGTCATCAGTATCTATCAGTAATATTTTTACCCCATATCTACTCAAGATCGGAGAAGATGGAGGCCTGGAAAATTCACTGAGATTTGACAGGGGCCTACGAAATGGTTTATATATGTATCACGGGATACTTACAAATAAATCCGTTGGTGAATGGTTCGATCTAAAATACAGTGATATCAACTTCCTAATTTTTTAGTTAATGGCATTTCTGAAACGATTGGGATTTTACCTCATAGGATTATCCATCGGACTGGTTTTTCTTTTCTTCTTTCTGAAAAAAAAGTCAGATGAAACCGGCGTGAGCTTTTGTTATCTCCCTAATTGCAGGGTATTAAAAGAATTGCGGTCCAAACCCCTCACCTATTCCCAACAAATAGATCAGATGGTTGCTGACCAAACCCTGGACTCTCTTACTATTGCCCACTTTATGAATGAAGGTGATGTTAATTTTAAAAAGAGTAACACTGAAAATACAACTTGCAATACTTATTTAATAGAAGTAATGGTAAAGGAAAAATTGATGGCTCTTACCGTAAAAAACTGCGACAGTATAGTAATAATAGATAATTTACAAGAACTTGATTAATAAATAGATAAATAATATTTATTAAAGCTATAATTGTTTTTTTTTGAACTAATGAACAGGAATCTATTATTGATGACTAGTATAGAAATTACTCTAATTATCCTCTTAACTAGTTAGTTCTTACAAAATATTAATATTTGTAGCCCTATTCTTACTTATTGTAAATCCAGATCTATAAAAGACTGTTATCATCTAAAACTAAATTAGAAATTATTTCGTTTATCAGTTCAGAAGTATAATAAATCAGGGCGTTTTGGAGTTACTATGTAGGATAAGTCGCTATTAATTAGTCTTTACCGGACCGGACACTAAATAGTATGTTTTTTATATTATTTTATAATTGAAAATTCGCTATTGTTAATAGGGCTTAAAGTGAATATAATATCGCTTTGATAACAAATTTGAATGAAAAATATATTGATTCTTTTTTTATGGTTTTTCTTTAGTCAGCCAAACCATGCGCATAATCAGACTCGCTCAATTGAGTCCCGGATTGATGACCCAATTGAATTGAGTAAGAAAATTATAAATGAGAGCGCCGACTCCTGGAGCGAGGATGCAAAACAACGAATACTTGAAACTTACGGATCCGTTAGCTCGTCCAATGCAACAAACAAGAATTATATTTTGCTGGAATCACCAAGCTTGGTATTTGATTATTTCCAAGGTGGATTTGCCAATTCACAGGAACTGTTAAGTAAAGAACTATTTCTTAATATGTTGAATCAGGCTGTCAATTCACCTGACATAGCAAGTGTAGAAGTGGCCAAAGCAAGCATGGAGCAAAGCTTGAAAGAATATCTTTTAGCTTATGAAATAGCAAAGAAATTTAAAGAATCTAATTCTCTAAGCAATGAAGATGCTATTAAGTTTTTAGAAAATAGATTTGGATATAACAAGCTTAGTTTCGCTAAAAACCTAACTAATGCCAGTTCAGAGAATTATAATCAGGTATCAAATAAGAAAAATGCAAAAAAAGTAATTTCAAAAATAAATTTTATAAAGAAGACCTATCCAAGTCAAATCCCATTAATAAATGTTCTGGCGGAACTGGAAGAATTTTATCAGCTATTGCAGGAAGCCAATATTGGCTTAACTGCATATGTACCATACAAAAACTTTAAGAATTCCGTCTATAAGTTAAATAAACTAAGAATAAGCGAAAGAATACAATGGCGTTCATCCTTAGAAATTACATATCCAACAAATGGGACGATTTGGATTGCTCCAGGCCCTGTTGAACTAGAATGGATCACATCTAATATGGATGAAAGCAAAAAAATAAAGTTCTTTTTAACCAGGGACGATGTGGTAGTGCAAGAACT
>CBDTVZ010000298.1:0-3205 GCA_965363995.1 uncultured Eudoraea sp. | reverse complement strand
TACCCGGGGAGCCTGCCGAGGTTGATGCGGATAACAATTTAATAAGCCATGCACATATTTCCTGTACGTTAGGGGATATTTTTAAACAGGTTAAGGAAGGGGAGCATATCTTTTTTGATGATGGTAAAATTGAAGGTGTAATTAGACAAGTAGATCAAGACGAAATGATTGTGGAAATTGTTAACGCCAGGGAAAGAGGAAGTAAACTAAAAGCCGACAAAGGAATAAATTTCCCCACTAGTCAATTGGATATAAGTGGTTTAACAACCAAAGATAAACAGGATTTGGTATTTGTGGCACAAAACGCAGATACGGTAAATTTATCCTATGTAAACAGTAGACAGGATGTTAGAGATCTCATTACTGAGTTGGCTAAATTAGATGCTCCAAAAGGGCTCGGAATTATTCTTAAAATTGAAACCCAAAGCGGTTTTAACCATCTGACGGGAATTCTTCTGGAGGCGATGAGGACCCACCCTGTGGGTGTTATGATTGCGAGGGGTGATCTGGCGATAGAATGCGGATGGGATAATATTGGCAGGGTTCAAGAGGAAATACTTTCACTGTGTAGAGCTGCAAATATGCCAGATATTTGGGCAACACAGGTTTTGGAAAACCTCTCAAAGGAAGGTATTCCTTCACGTGCTGAAATGACTGATGCAGCTATGGCACAACGAGCAGATTGTGTTATGCTCAACAAAGGGCCTTATATTCTCCAGGCCATTAAATTGTTGGATACCATCTTTAAGGATATGGAACTGTACCAAGAAAAAAACGCACAACTTTCACCAGCAATGGAAAGAGCTTCAATTCATTAGGGGGACTTATTATAAGGACAAATTTGAAAATAGTATTCGATGGGTTCTTTTGTTTTTAATGCACACTTCTTTTTAACGTGATTTGAATGTTTATTGGTTTAGTAAACCACTCTTATAAATTCTAAGAAAAGCATTAATATTTAAGATTTATCCACATTTGGATGAACCACAGTCCTTACATGTCAGACATCCTTCTTGATAAATTAAATTAGTAGATCTGCAATTGTCGCATTTTTGTCCCTTTGCCTCGGTACCATCGGTAACAAATCTTTTTAAAGCCCGGGCTACACCATTTTTCCAGGTATTTAGTGATTCGCCTTCCAACTGAAGACTGTGGATTAGGTCAACAACTTTTACAATGGGCATACCATGTCGCAAAGTGCCGGAAATAAGTTTAGCATAGTTCCAATATTCCGGATTGAACTTATGTGAAAGGCCTTCAATGGTTGTTTTATAACCCCTTTTGTTTTTGTATTGAAAATCATAGCGAGATGTTCCATCCTCATCCCTATTCTTTATAATCAATCCGTCATCTACCCAGCGGGGAATTAAAATCCCGTCTTCATCGTCTGCCAGTCCCGTAAAAATCTCATACGGTTGATCATCAATTAAACCAATGAAAGCGATCCATTTTTCCTTGTTGTTTTGAAAACGTACTACATCTGCCTCCAGGACTTCAGGGCGTTTGGTCGGATAGGCATTAAGCGTCTCTTCAGTTTCACTTTCATTGGATATCAGTACTCCCGATCTTGAACCATCACGATATACAGTTACTCCTTTGCAGCCAACCTTCCATGCTTCCATATACAACTTGCCCACCATCTCTTCAGTGACTTCATTGGGAAGATTTATGGTAACACTTATAGAATGATCCACCCATTTTTGAACGGAGCCTTGTAAACGAACTTTACTTAACCAATTCACATCATTAGAAGTAGCTTTATAATAGGGGGATATGGCCACAATCTTATCTAGCTCTTCCTGATTGTATTCTTTTTCAGTATCCAATCCATTTACGGCCATCCATTGTTTAAACCTATGGTGAAACACTACGTATTCTTCCCATGAATCGCCCACTTCATCTATAAAAGCAACCTTACTATTCTGTTCGTTAGGATTAACTTTTCTCCTGCGTTTATAGACCGGAAGAAATACCGGTTCAATTCCGGAAGTAGTCTGGGTCATGAGGCTTGTTGTACCGGTAGGGGCAATAGTCAATAAAGCAATATTTCTTCGTCCATATTCAAGCATTTCATAATATAATTTTTCATCAGCTTCTTTTATTCGAAGAATAAAAGGGTTTTCTTTCTCTCTGTCCGCATCGAAAATTTCAAAGGCTCCACGATCTTTTGCGGTGTTAACTGATGCTCTATAAGCCTCCAGCGCAATTGTTTTATGCACTTCAATTGAAAATTTGTTCGCTTCCTTACTTGCATATCGCAATCCCAATGCTGCCAACATATCTCCTTCAGCGGTAATACCAATTCCAGTGCGCCTGCCCTGTATTGCTTTCTCTTTAATCTTTTCCCATAATCGCACTTCCACAACTTTAGTTTCCTCTAATTCCGGATCCGATTTTATTTTTCCCAGTATAGCCTCTACTTTTTCAAGTTCCAGATCTATGATATCGTCCATGATGCGCTGGGCGGCAGCAATATGTTTTTTGAACAGGGTGAAGTTAAAGTTCGCAGTACTCTTAAATGGCTCTTCCACGTAAGAAAACAGGTTGATGGCCAATAATCTGCAAGAATCATATGGGCATAACGGAATTTCTCCGCAAGGGTTGGTAGAGACTGTTTTGTAACCAAGGTCTGCATAGCAATCGGGCACCGACTCTTTGATAATTGTATCCCAGAACAAGATTCCAGGTTCTGCAGATTGCCAGGCATTATGTACAATTTTATTCCATAAGTTTTTGGCATCAATGGTTTTTGTAACCTTTGGCGTTTCACTATGAACCGGGAACTTTTGGATATAAGGATTGTTACTTTCAACGGCGTTCATAAAATTATCATCAATCCGAACAGATACATTGGCTCCTGTGACTTTTCCTTGCTCCATTTTAGCATCGATAAAATCTTCGGCATCAGGATGGTTAATTGAAACCGATAACATTAAAGCTCCCCTGCGACCATCTTGTGCTACCTCGCGTGTGGAATTGGAATAACGCTCCATAAATAGCACCAGGCCAGTTGAGGTTAAAGCTGAATTTTTAACAGCTGATCCTTTTGGCCTGATATGGGACAGATCATGTCCAACACCTCCACGTCGTTTCATTAATTGTACTTGTTCCTGGTCAATTTTCATTATTCCTCCGTAGGAATCTGAAGTGCCTTCATTCCCAATCACAAAACAGTTAGACAATGAAGCAATTTGAAATGGATTAC
>CBDTVZ010000297.1:0-3212 GCA_965363995.1 uncultured Eudoraea sp. | reverse complement strand
GCCCATATGCTAGACTGCTATGAAAGTGAAGTGCATAAGAAAAGAATAGCACTAAGTATTAACCGCGTTTATAAATTGGTTGATACCTGTGCGGCTGAATTTAAGGCTATGACCCCTTATTATTACTCTACTTTTGAAGAAGAAATTGAAACTCCTGAGGGGGAACGGTTTGTGGCCAATGACAGTATTGTTACGGAGCGAAAGAAAATTGTTGTACTTGGTTCAGGACCCAACAGAATAGGGCAGGGCATTGAATTTGATTATTGCTGTGTACATGGCGTCCTTGCTGCTGCAGAATGTGGTTATGAAACTATCATGATTAACTGTAACCCGGAAACCGTATCTACAGACTTCGACACAGCAGATAAATTATATTTTGAACCGGTTTTTTGGGAACATATCTATGACATCATTAGACATGAAAAGCCTGAGGGTGTAATTGTTCAATTAGGCGGACAAACCGCTCTTAAATTGGCAGAAAAATTAGATAAATACGGGATTAAAATTATAGGGACCAGTTTCGAGTCGTTAGACCTTGCAGAAGACAGAGGTAGCTTTTCCAAATTATTACAGGCTAATAATATTCCATTTCCAGAATTTGGAGTTGCAGAAAGTGCAGAAGATGCACTGGAATTGGCAGATGAACTTGATTTCCCACTTTTGGTAAGACCCTCCTATGTCTTGGGTGGACAGGGAATGAAAATCGTAATCAATAAGGAAGAATTGGAAGAACACGTTGTAGATCTACTACGTAAAATACCTAACAATAAGCTTTTACTGGATCATTATTTGGATGGTGCCATAGAAGCCGAGGCCGATGCTATATGTGATGGAAAAGAGGTATATATAATCGGTATTATGGAGCATATAGAACCATGCGGGATACATTCAGGGGATTCTAATGCTACCCTGCCACCATTCAACCTGGGCGAATTTGTAATGCAGCAAATTAAGGATCACACTAAAAAAATCGCTCTAGCCTTGAATACAGTTGGTTTAATCAATATTCAGTTCGCTATAAAGGATGACTTGGTGTATATCATTGAGGCCAATCCAAGAGCATCCCGAACGGTACCTTTTATATCTAAGGCATATGGAGAGCCTTATGTTAATTATGCGACAAAGGTAATGTTGGGGGAAAAGAAGGTAAGTGATTTTACCTTTAATCCCAAGCTGGAGGGCTTTGCAATAAAACAACCTGTTTTTTCATTTAATAAATTTCCGAATGTGAATAAAAACCTCGGCCCTGAAATGAAAAGCACCGGTGAAAGTATTTTGTTTATAGATAATTTGAAAGATGATGAGTTTTACGAGCTGTATTCTAAACGAAAGATGTATTTGAGTAAATAAGTTAATTAAATAGCTACTCGATACCAGAACTTGTACTTAATTAAAATTTAGACGGACGAATTTGCTGGAAATTAATTCTCCGTCTTTTACTTCATATAAGGCAAAACCTTATTTCTTTTTAAAGCCTTAATAGTCAAATTGATCGCGGCGGGTGATGGCAGATGTTAGGGCAAATACGATATTATTGCCCTCTGTTTTTCCTGGATGAGGTGCATCGGAATAGTCTTTTTGGTCCGCGAGTAAAATCTGTTCCTACAACTTCATAATTCCGACTTCTAACTTCACACTTCCTACTTTTCACTTAATTCGGTGTCATTCAGAGAATTTCTAACTCCAATCCGTATGAAATATTCCTTCACGGTCCGTTCGTTCGTAGGTATGAGAACCAAAATGATCTCGTTGTGCCTGAAGCAGATTTAAAGGCAGTATACCTGAAGTATAGGCATCAAAGTAAGAAAGGGCACTAAATAATCCGGGCATTGGGATACCTTGTGTAGCGGCATAAGCTACTAATTCTCTTGCTGCCGGAAGAGATGACGTAATCTTGTCTTTAAAAATAGGGGAGAGGAGAAGATTTTGTAAATTCTTGTTGCCATCAAAGGCTTCTGAAATATCTTCCAAGAGACCTGCTCTTATAATGCAGCCAGCTCGCCATATTTTAGCTATGGTGGAAAGTTTTAAATCATAACCGTACTCCTTAGAAGCATCAGACAACTGGTTGAGCCCCTGAGTATAGGTAACTATAAAGGCAAAAAACAGTGCTGCCTCTGTTTTCTCTTCTAGTTCCTTTTTGTCCATCAAAATAGATTCCGGTTTGCAATATATAGCATCAGCCTTAATTCTATCTTGCTTTAAGGCAGATAATTCTCTCATACTTACAGCCATATCTATTGTAGGGACCGGAATTCCTAAATCCATAGCATTTTGTGAAGTCCATTTGCCAGTTCCTTTTTGTTTGGCTTTATCTAAAATTTTATCTACTAAATGGCCCTGACCCAAATCATCTTTTTTCTTAAATATTTCAGCTGTGATCTCTATTAAAAAGGATTGCAATCTGCCCTTATTCCATTTTGTAAATATTTCATGAAGTTCATTATTGGATACAGTTGACCCTTTCTTTAGGAGATCATAGGCTTCTGTAATTAATTGCATAAGCCCATATTCAATACCATTATGCACCATTTTCACATAATTACCTGCAGATTTTGGACCTAAATAGGCTACACAAGGTTCTCCCTTAAATTTAGCAGCAACAGCCTCAAAGATAGGCTGCACTTGAGCATAAGCATCTTGCGAGCCACCAGGCATAATACTTGGGCCTCTTCTGGCTCCTTTAGCACCTCCCGAAACCCCTGCTCCGAAGAAATAGATCCCTTTGTTTTTTAAATACTCTTCTCGACGATCTGTATCTGTAAAAAACGAATTTCCTCCGTCAATTATAATATCATCCGGTGATAAATAGGGCAGCAAATTTTCAATCACAGCATCCACAATCTTTCCTGCGGGCACCAATAACATAATTTTACGAGGGTGCGAGAGGGCATCAACAAAAGAATTAATATCACCAGACGCATTTACCCTGTCTTTATCTCCCCCTTCTTTTATTAACGCACTCACCTTTTCGGGATCAAGGTCATAACCAAAAGCCTTATAATCGTGGTCTGCCACATTTAAAATAAAATTGCGACCCATAACACCAAGGCCTACCAGTCCAAAATCATATGTATTATTTTCCATAATTATAGTTTTATATGTTACTTCGACCCAGGATGGATATCTTAAATTTCTTCTTATGGAGAAGTAAATAAATTTTATCTTAGCCAAAGGCGAGATTCAAAAATAATTTAAAATATCCAATTTAG
>CBDTVZ010000296.1:0-3212 GCA_965363995.1 uncultured Eudoraea sp. | reverse complement strand
GTTCGATGTTTCCGATCAGGATTCCTTTACCATATACATGTGTATTGATGGAGAAGTTTTGATAGAGAACGATTTTGGATCAATCTCGATTAAAAAAGGCGAGACAGTTTTAGTACCGGCTATCACCAGCCATATTCTTTTGAATGCTGAACGAGCCAAACTTCTGGAAATTACTATTTGAAAAAGTGTATTTTTACACAAAATTATTGAGCAATGGCAAATATTAGAGAATTAAAAAAAGATATAAATTACGTATTAGGAGATATTATTGAAGCAGTTTATATTGTTGAGGCTTCCAATGACAAACCAGGTTCTAAAGAAGGGTCAGAGATTATTGATGGTGCGATTGCTACTTTTGATGATTTAATTTCAAAGGTTAATGTAAAAGGGGTAGACAATAAAAAGGAACACCTAAAAAACGTCCGCAAAGAACTGGAAGAAAAAGCCAGAGGGCTAGTTGATAAACTTAATAAATTGCCGTAGTTCTTTACCTTTTGAATTTTAATTTTTTTTCTCTTCCAAATATTCTTGAAGAGCCCTCCCGTATTTACCATTGGCTACTTCCGGGCTTAATGAATTATTAATAGAATCCAGGTAAATAATATTTGCATCCGGCACTTCTTTTAGGGCTATATAAGGGGCAATATGATATGCTTTGTTATTAAGAGCGAAATTTAGAGCATAGAGGTAACCCCTTCGAAAATTCATGTCACTTGCGTTTTGAATGGAATCCTGAGTTAGCGAATCTTTTGGGGTCTCAGGGTCATAAACTGCCCGGATAATTTCCAGATTTATAGTATTAAAACGGGACATGACTTTCCTGTATTCTTCAAGTTTCTTCTGGTTTTCAGAACCTTTAATTTTTGCTTTGGTATCGAATGTGTTCCAATTCGTGTTAATAGTTATTGTACCGGGTTCACCAAAAAAAGTAATCCTGTCATTTATATCATTATTGTCTTTTTTATCGAGGTATAAATAAAAAATCTCCGGACTTTCCAGCTCAGTTTTAAAAAGGAAGTTTCCATCACCTTCAACTTTAAGAGAATCTATTACAACAAGGGAAGTATCCGATATATGCTGAAGATAAAGCGTGCCTTTTTTTAATCCATTTACCTTACCGGTAACTGTCATGGTATTTTCAGTATCCTTATATCCGCAAGACGCCAATATGGCACAGCTTAGTATAGTAATTATGACGTTCCTCATAGTATTTTAATTCTACCGCAAATATCATTAAAGTTTATTGGAAATTTAAACTTTTGAAGCAATTTCCATAAGTAGGGCACATATATAAGCACCGGCGGTTCCTACTACATAACCCAAGACAGCTAGTAGAATACCTACAGAGGTAAGCGAAGGATGAAACTCTGCGGCCACGATAGGTGCAGATGCCGCTCCACCTACATTTGCCTGGCTTCCTACAGCCAGGAAAAAGTAAGGAGCTCTAATAATTTTAGCCACAAGAATTAATAATGCCGCATGTATGGAAATCCAGATTAGACCTACTGCAATTAAACCTGGATTGTCTAAAAAGCTTCTTAAATCCATTTTCATTCCAATGGTAGCCACAAGGATATAAATAAATAACCCTCCTATTTTACTTGCTCCGGCTCCTTCGTAATTTTTAGCCTTAGTGAAGGAAAGGATTATCCCAATGGTCGTAGCAAAAACAACCATCCACAAAAATTCTGAACCCAGGGAAGAAAGGGCCTTTTGCTTATTCCGGATAACTTCAAAATTTTCCTGTAAGAATTCTGTAAAATAGAAGCCACTAAAATGAGCAATACCAACTGCTGTAAACGCCAAACTCAACATAATTATATAGTCGTGAAGCGTTGTAACGCGCGTGATTTTCGCAGTATATTCGGACACTTTTGTTTTAAGGGTTTCAATAGAAGAAGTATCAGCTTTTAACCACTTGTCAATCCTATCAGACTTCCCAATACCAAGAAGAATTATAGCCATCCAAATATTTGCAACCACGATATCTATCAGTACCATGTCACCGAATTTTTTAGGGTTATAGGAAAAGACTTCCAGCATTGCAGCCTGGTTTGCCCCACCGCCAATCCAGCTTCCCGCAATGGTAGATAAGCCTCTCCATACCGCATCAAAATCATTTCCCCCCACTGTTTCAGGGGAAAAACTTGAAACTATTAAGATGGCAATCGGACCACCTATAATTATTCCGACGGTTCCTGTTAAGAACATAATAAGTGCTTTGGAACCAAGGTTCACGATAGCTTTAAGATTTATACTTAATGTCATGAGTACCAATGCCGCTGGCAGTAAATACCTGCTGGCAATATAATACAGTTTTGAATTTTCTTCAGAGATAAGCCCCGTACTGGTTAGTATTGCTGGCAGCAAATAGCACATTAAAAGAGTTGGAACAATGGTATAGAATTTTTTCCAAAATCCGGTTTTAATAGACGAAGTGTAAAATACAAAACCAAGACAGAGACATAACAAACCAAAAATTACGGTGTCCTCAGTTATTGGTAAATGGTCCATGGAAGCTTATTTAATGTGAAAAGTCTTCAAATATAATGAAATTAGATGGGGCTACTCACTATAAAAATGAACCTGAAGTTTCAACCAATAAGTTATTTTTAGATTAATAGATCTGGTCTTTGGTGTAAAACCATATCCCGTATAAATGTCAATCCAAATACATCCTGATTTTGGGAAATATTAACCCGGTTACAGGTTCCGTCAGAATGGATATCAAAGCAGTAACTATTGGACCTATTTTTGGAGTACTGATGACACTTTTATATGTTATAAAAGTGTAAAATCATAGCAATATTCTGTCAAAATATTATTAAATTTTGAATTACTTTGATCTGCCTGTGTGATGTTTGTTTTACTGATTGAATTTTTTAGTTTTCTTCTTTTTGGGATTTTTAAAAAGTCTTTTAAAAAAACCATCGCGTTTTACAGGTTCGCAATCAAGCATCGAAAGAACCTTAGCATCCGGTTTAATAAACCTGGCCCGGGTTATGTAATTATAGGATGGATCCCTGTTTAATTTTTGCATCCAAATTGCAAAAATGGGCAACGCCGCACTGGCACCCTGCCCAAGTGCGGTATTCTTAAAACCTATTTCATGATTATCCAAACCTACCCATGTTACATGTACTAATTTGGGGGTAATTGCAACAAACCATGCATCTTTATTATTCTGTGTTGTTCCGGTTTTACCAGCAATA
>CBDTVZ010000295.1:0-3214 GCA_965363995.1 uncultured Eudoraea sp. | reverse complement strand
GAGTCTTTTTCTAGGCCTTGCAGAGTTTGCGGAGTATGGAACCAGTCGAGGCGTATTGATAGATTCTATGGGGCTATATCTTCATTTATTATGAGACGCTCACCTTTGAAATCTTTGTCGATGCAATACTTTTTTTTAACCAGAATTCTATAGGCGAGAACTACGGTCGCTGGATATTCGGTTCGGCGCCGGCAGAGCTCGTTGAAATATTCTTCCGCCTTAACAGGATCCTCAAAAACAGCCCGCTTGCTTTTGCGAGTATCTCCAATTCGAATCATTACGTTGTACATTTTGCCTTTCCTTTGCGATGCTGATTGCCGAGCGGCATTGTCGATTACATAAAAAAACGCTCAATTTAGGCCCTTATCAGGGTTATTCTGACAACATGTTGTAAGGAACGTAAGGTTTTAGGTTTCGGTGTTCAGGTTTTAGCAATTAAGAAATTTCAAATAACAAAACACAAATACCAAATAAATCACAATGACCGAAATTCAAAATACCAAACAATTGGTTTTTGATCTTATTTGAGATTTGGTTATTGTAACGTGGAATTTGTTTGTCATTTGGTGCTTGTAATTTGTTATTTTCGGTTTATCCGGGTTGGGTCTACATATACACGAGAATATAAAAAAAAGGAAGCTAAAGAACAACAGTTTCAAATTATCTTTAGCGGGCTGATTATTCAGGGACGTGGGAATCAAGTCTTGACATCGTTGACGTGTCTATATAATTGAAAATGGACACCATGATTTTTTGGTCTAACGCTGGGTCTGAAATATGGATTTTCATTTTGCTAACCACAGGAGGGGGGATATATCATGAAAAAAGGATCTCTGGTAATTTGTACCGTAATATTTATTGTGTTAAGCCTTGCGAGTATTTCCTTTGGGGTGGATCTGGGCATTATGACAGGGGGCGCGAAAGGCACCTACTATCAATTCGGCTTGAACTTAAAAGAACTTGTAAAATCAAGGGACATCCGGCTTAGGGTAGACAATTCGACAGGCTCGATTGAAAACCTTTTCGCGGTGTACCAGCGGCCCTATACACAGATGGGAATCGTACAATCAGACGTTTTGGCCTTTGTTTCCCGGCTTCAATCCGACCCCACATTAAAACGGATTGCAAAAAAAACAAAGATGATTTTTCCTTTATACAATGAAGAGGTGCATTTGCTGGGTCGCCGGGAATTGGCGGATTTTGATGATTTAGCCGGTAAAAGGGTGGCCATTGGCAAGGAGGGTAGTGGTACGTATCTTACTGCAAAACTTTTATTTGAAGTTTCAGATATAAAGCCTATAGAAATGGTCCCTGTCGGTACGAGCGAAGCTTTAGCACAATTGAAGGCGGGCGACATCGATGCTATGTTCTATGTAGCTGGATTTCCTGTTAAATTATTCGAAGGAGATGTTACTGAAGAAGATGGGCTGGCTTTGATCCCGATAACGAATAAGAGTATTGTTGAATTTTATCCCATAGCTGAAATTCCGATGAAAACATACAATTGGCAAAATGAGACCGTAAATACCGTTGCTGTCAAGGCCGTCCTGGTGTCGTTTAACTTTAGAAGAGCCAATTGTGAAAATGTGGGCAAATTTGCCCGGATCCTTAGTGAAAGTATGGATTGGCTCAAAGAGAACGGACACCCAAAGTGGAAATTCGTGGATATTGACTTTCCCTTGAAAGGTTGGGAGCAATACGACTGTGTCAAAAAATATCTAGTAAAAAAACCGGAAGGCGCCCCAAAACCATCTGTTGACATCAATCCAATTTTAAAAGCCGTTAAAGATATTCTGGACTGATTATGTATCTTAAACACTACAATCTGACCTTGAAGCCATTCGAAATTAGTCCCGACCCGAAATTCCTTTGGCTTGGCGAGAAACATAAAGAAGCTCTTGCCGCCATGAAATATGGAATTTTGGATAACAAAGGCTTTATTTCTCTTACCGGCGATGTCGGCACCGGTAAAACCACACTTATCAATGCACTGGCCAATAGTTTAGAGGAGAATATTATTTTTGCACAGGTCTCCGATCCCTCTTTGGAGCAGCTGGACTTTTTAAATTTGACGGCGGATGCCTTTAAAATGAATAAAAAGTTTAGCACCAAAGGAGACTTCCTCAGCCATTTAAAGCACTTCCTGAACAATGCCTATGTTAACCATAAAGAAGTCGTACTCGTTATTGAAGAGGCCCAGAGATTTGATCAAGAGCGTTTGGAAGAGGTACGTCTCATTTCAAACATAGAGAAGCCGGATAAAAAGCTGATAAATATTTTGTTTGTAGGTCAAAACGAATTTAACAGTATACTGATAAAGAACAAATCTTTGAAGCAGCGACTTTCTATTAACCATAAAATCGAACCGCTGCAGGAAATTGAAACGGAGCAATATGTCTTGCATCGGCTCAAAATTGCCGGTTCAGAAAGACAGATTTTTAGTCCGGAAGCAGTTCATGAAATCTATTCCTTTTCTGGTGGTAATCCTCGTCTGATTAATATTATTTGCGATTTTGCCTTATTGACCGGATATGCCCAAGAGAAAAAAATAATAGAACCGGAAATAATCAGAGAGAGTGCCGAAAATTGCGTATTACCGAAGCAACAAAAAGAAGGCACGAAAGAAGATCTGAGAGTCTCAGCAAAAACGATCCCGGAAACCGGAACAGGGATACAAGCCGCAACGTCGGGGGCTTCATATCAAAAAGTTGACCAAAAAGTAAAACCTGCCGGGTTTAAGCTTGCCTATGTCACACCGCTGTTCGTGGTCATTTTGTTGAGCATTTTAGGATACCTTTATTTTTTCGGTGAAAATCATGCGCCTTATAGGAATCTTAAAACTTATTTAGGGCAGGCATTCGATCGCTACACTGGTTCAGAACCGGAAACGTTGTCTCAAAAACCGGATGAAATTACCATACAGCAAGGTAATATTGTCGGGGCGCAAGTTCAGGCGTTGGATCTTAAAAGCCAAAATACTTCTATCGAGAACCAACTCGCCCAGCCAAAATCTCCTAATGAGGAGCTTAGGGCCACTCTGGCGGAATTAAAAGGTGCGAAAGAACGTGTTGTGGAGCTTGAGCGCGTGGTGCCGATGCTAGACAAAATGCTTTCCCAGTCTCAGCAAAAGGTTGCGAAGCTGATAAAAGAGCTCAATCAAGAAAAACAGAGCGGGAAGCTTCTGAGTTCTGAACTCTCTTCGAAGGGGGACCTG
>CBDTVZ010000294.1:0-3216 GCA_965363995.1 uncultured Eudoraea sp. | reverse complement strand
ACCTTGGTCGATTGTAGGAATGATTTTGCATGAATCTATTTTTGTAACAGCCATTTCCGGCTTTGCAGGACTTATTTTTAGTATGGGGCTTTTGGAAATAGTAGGGCCATATATAGAAGTGGATTACATTCTTAACCCCTCGGTTAATTTTAATGTTGCTGTTTCTACTGTTCTGGTTCTGATTTTTGCCGGAGCAGTTGCAGGATTTTTCCCTGCATGGAGGGCGGCCAGTATTCATACTATCGAAGCCTTAAAAGACGAATAATATATTGAGAATATGTTTAATAGAGATCGTTGGCAAGAAATTTTAGAAGTACTCACCACTAATTGGTTCAGAACTGTGCTTACCGCTTTTGGCGTTTTCTGGGGCATACTCATATTAATTATATTACTTTCTGCAGGAAAAGGCCTGGAAAATGGTATAAAAGCAGATTTTGGAGATATTGCTACAAATACCATGTTTATGTGGACACGAAGTACCACAAAAGCGCACATGGGCTTAACTATTGGAAGAAGATTTCGATTTAAGGTAGAAGATGTAAAGAGTATAAGTGATAATATACCTAATCTGCGGTTTATATCACCCAGAAATCAATTAGGTGGCTTCGGGAATGACAATAATGTGGTAAGAGGGCTAAATACCGGAGCATATAATGTATATGGGGACTATCCTGAGATAATCAACCAGGATCCCATGACCATTACAGAAGGACGTTTTATAAATCAGAATGATATTCGGGAAAAACGGAAAATAGCAATTATTGGAGCCGGAGTTAGAAATGAACTTTATGATAAAGGCGAGGCAATAATGGGCAGTTATATTAAGATTCAGGGGGTAAATTTTATGGTAGTGGGTACCTATAAGAAGAAGAGTAGTGATGGTGATGGGGAAGAGTCCCAAAAAGAAATATATGTACCCTTTACTGCTTTTTCGCAGGCATTTAATATGGGAAATGACGTAGGTTGGATGGCTATTACAGCCCACGATGGAACCTCAATTACCAGTTTAAAAGAAGATATTGTTAATTTAATGAAAACCAAACACAAAATACATCCTGAAGATAAAAGGGCAGTTGGTTATTTTGATCTATATGAACAGTATAACAGAGTAGAAAGCTTATTCGGAGCAATGAGTTTTATCGCTTATTTTGTGGGAATTTTAGTCTTACTATCCGGAATTATCGGAGTGAGTAATATTATGTTGATTGTAGTTAAGGAAAGGACCAAGGAAATAGGGATACGCAGGGCATTAGGTGAGGATCCCTGGTCTATTAAAAAGCAGATTCTATTGGAGTCAATTTTTCTTACAATTATATCCGGCATGGCGGGAATTATTATTGGTGCTCTATTTATTTATGGTGTTAATGCCTTATTAGATGCTAATGGCCCTGTGGATATGTTTCTGAATCCCAGTGTAAGCTTAGGTGTAGTTAGTGTGGCGCTATTCATTCTGGTATTGTCAGGATTACTTGCAGGTTTTATTCCCGCTCAAAGTGCTATAAAAGTAAAGCCAATAGATGCTTTAAGAACAGAATAAATTTGAAACTTCAATCATTTAAACTATAAAAAATGAAAAAGTCAGTAACTATTATCATTCTAATTGTCATTTTTGTGGCTTTCGGAGGATCTATGTATTACCTCTATCAAAAGAATGAACAAGATCCAATTGTATATGAAACCGAGAAACCTACTACCCAGACCATTATCAAAAAAACTGTGGCCACCGGTAGTATATTACCTTTAGAAGAAGTCCTTATAAAACCCAATATTTCAGGCGTTATTGAGGAAATTTTTGTTGAGGGGGGAGATTTCGTAAAATCTGGTGATTTACTGGCAAAAATAAAAGTGGTGCCAAACCTAAATGCACTTAATGATGCCAAAAATAGTATTGATGAGGCTAAAATTTCATTGGATGACCAAAGGCGAAATTTTGATAGGCAAAGTAGTCTTTTTAACAAAGGGGTAATCTCAAAAGTTGATCTGGAAAGAGCACAGCTAAGTTATGACCAGGCCAAACAAGCCTATAGTGCAGCAAATAAAAGATATGATATTGTTAAAACAGGAACTACCAAAGGTTATGGCAATTCCGCGAATACCTTGATCAGGTCTACTGTGACCGGAATGGTTTTGGAAGTACCTGTAGAAGTAGGTAACCAGGTGATTGAAAGTAATAATTTTAATGAGGGAACCACTATTGCAGCAATTGCGGACGTAGATAAAATGATATTTGAAGGAAAGGTAGATGAATCTGAGGTGGGAAAGATAAAGGAAGACCTGCCATTGGAAATTACTGTTGGAGCTCTTGAAAATGTAACTTTTGATGCCATTCTCGATTATATAGCTCCAAAGGGTAATGAGGAAAATGGAGCTATTCAATTTGAAATTAAAGGCACCTTAAAGAAACAGGATTCAGTATTTATTAGGGCGGGTCTAAGTGCAAATGCATCAATAATACTGGATAGAGCAGATAGTGTTCTTTCTATAAAAGAAGCGCTGGTCCAATTTGACTCGGAAACCAAACAACCATTTCTGGAAATTGCTACCGGGGATCAGGAATTTGAGAGAAGGGATGTAGAATTGGGAATAAGTGATGGAATTTATATAGAAGTGAAGTCTGGTCTGAATAAAGAAGATGAGATAAAAGTATGGAATGAAGTGAAGCCTGATGAGTTTGAAGGATAGCTTTTTAACAAAATATTTTGAGGATTATTTGTAACATTTTAGCAACTTACCTGTCCTATTGGAGGGTTTGAATAATTTTAACTTAAGACACTAACCATGATTGAAATAAAAGATCTGCACAAATCCTATAAGATGGGTAACAATTCCCTGCACGTTTTAAAAGGAATAAATTTTTCTGTTAAAGAAGGCGAATTAGTTGCAATTATGGGCTCATCCGGTTCGGGAAAATCTACCTTGTTGAATATTCTGGGGATGTTGGATGTAGCTGATTCTGGTGAATACACCTTGGATGGTGTGCCAATAAAAAATCTTAATGAGACTAAAGCTGCCAATTACAGAAATAAATTTTTGGGATTTATTTTTCAATCTTTTAATCTTATAAATTATAAAAGCGCACTTGAGAATGTGGCTTTGCCCCTTTATTATCAACGAGTTCCCCGAAAGGAACGGCAGGCGAAAGCCATGAGCTATTTGGAGCGGGTGGGGTTAAAGGAATGGTCGCACCATTTGCCAAGTGAACTTTCAGGGGGTCAA
>CBDTVZ010000293.1:0-3225 GCA_965363995.1 uncultured Eudoraea sp. | reverse complement strand
TGTTGCAAAAATTGAGTTTTTACTCGAGGACATACAACGAAATATATTTGAGAAAGCCCTAAATTACCGAGAGAAACACATTACCGAAGTTGACGACTATGAAGAATTTAAAAAGGTTTTAGATCAGAAAGGAGGCTTCATTTCAGCACATTGGGATGGTACTTCGGCTACGGAAGATAAGATAAAAAAAGAAACAAAAGCAACAATTAGATGTATTCCCTTAGACTCCACTGAGGAGGCTGGGAGCTGCATGGTTACCGGAAAACCTTCTTCAAAAAGGGTGCTCTTTGCCAAGGCATATTAAGAGTAGTCAAAAAAATATATAATGGAGTTGGTATAGTAAAAAATAATTGTATTTTTGCATCCGCATTTATGCGCTCTAAAGGCCCGTTCGTCTAGGGGTTAGGACGCCAGGTTTTCATCCTGGTAACAGGGGTTCGATTCCCCTACGGGCTACAAAGAATACTGAAATATTGAAATGTGATTAATGAGGACTGTTTAATAATATAGCTCTGATTTATTACATGAGCATTTAAATAAAAATGAATGGCCCGTTCGTCTAGGGGTTAGGACGCCAGGTTTTCATCCTGGTAACAGGGGTTCGATTCCCCTACGGGCTACAAAAAAAATTTGGAGCCCGAATAAATAAAATTTAAAAAAAAGATGGCAAATCACAAGTCGGCATTAAAGAGAATCAGAAGAAACGAAGTTGTGCGATTACGTAACAGATATCAGCACAAAACCACAAGAAACGTAATTAAAAAATTGAGGAGTGAAACCGACAAAAAAGTGGCGGAATCCCTTTTGCCAACTGTGGTGAGCATGATAGATAAGCTAGCTAAACGCAATATTATACATGCAAATAAGGCGGCTAATTTAAAAAGTAAACTTACAAAGCATATTGCTGCCATATAAGTTTTAGTACAATCTACTAAAGCCCTTGCCTGATGGTTAGGGCTTTTTTTATGATTTGTAGTGCTTATTTAATTGTTTAACTGTTTTTCTCAATTATTAAGAATGTCCCAGGGAATGCTGTCTTTAGCGTTGGGAGGTATATTTTCACTTTGAATTTTTTGACAAACCTTTAACCCCCCTTTAAAGATAGCACTGTATAAATACTGGAGATATCAACGACCTCCTCTCCAGTGGTTCTTCCGGCAACGATTACTTTGTGTTTTATTAAAAATACTTGCTAACTCTTCTCCCAATTGTTCCACTTCCTCCGATGATCAAAATTTTCATGATTCCTTAATCAACTACTAGCTTTCGCCTTCTCATTAAAATAAATCCAAAGGCAAAACAAACATTCATTACAATAATTAGAGTTAAATGTACCACTCTCGGCCAGGTTCCAAATTCGTAAAGTGTTGGATAATTCCTGACTATTTTTATGGGCACATAACCAAGATAGAATACGAGCATCCCTAAACTTAACCACGACAACAGATCCCTTTTTAAGAACCAAACCCCATAATGCACTTTTAAATGGGCCCAATAAAAAAAGATACAACATACTAAAACAATGGCCCCTAAAATATAGGCTGCCAGCTGAGGTTGAGTAGCGAACGATTGAAAAAACATATTTACAACTGAGGCAAATAAAAAGCCGAGTGCTCCAATTTTAATAAAATTCCTTTGCCTTTTACTCGTGATATAGGCATAGTACACATAATAAAAATAAACAAAAAACACAAGATTATATATGTTGTAAATAACCCAACTATTGTTGTAATAAATTTCTTTAAGGATCAGACTAACTTCATTATTATGGATCACGAAATATCCTAGAAGCTCATTTAAGAAGGTGTACATTAATAAAATTGGTAAAAACCGCAATGGGGTATCAAAATATCTGGGATACCGCCATAACGCCAATAGCACTACAATACCGTATAGAGGTATAAATGAATTCTCTAAAACAGAATCGAGAAAGCTCTGATACATTAGTCTGAACCGTGTTAGATTAAAGTTATCTAATGACTGGGTGGTGGTCCGGCGTTACCTTCATTAAGAATGGTGCTTCTAGGCGCTGCCAGTGGCATTAGGTTTACGGATGAGGGAGCAGAACTACCCATATTTGGCCCCAATCCTGCATATGATTTGGCCTCCTCATTAATAACACCCATGCCCTCTGGCTTATAAGGTTCCAGATTCCACCTTAAATAGGCAGGGAGAGTGCTCCCATCTTCATTCTCTATTAGAAAGAACCCATACTGTTTATTATCAACAGTTGTTGCTGGCAGGATAAATACTGAATTTTGCCTTGGATGGATCACAGGACGCCCGTCTTCAAATTTAGCCTCGCTGGGATAATTCGAAAAATAAAAGCGCAATGTGGAGATTTCAACATTGGCTTTTGCAGCTTCCTGTTCAATATAAGCCAAATAATCTTTAATGGTCTTATAATCGTAATAAACATAGCGGGCAACATCAAAAGAATCTTTCATTTGAGAATCCCTTTTATCATAAGCATCTTCATATTTCTGAATAAGTGGTACCCTTCTTTCCGTATAGGTCTTGTACATACTTCTGGCCTGATCTACTGAGACAATTTGTTCCGGAGCTTTAATTTCGTCCTGCTTTACTTCAGGCACCTCTTCTTTTGCTTTTTGCTCGCCACAGCCGGCCAGAATGAGTAATACGATAAATGTTAAGAATTGCCTTAACAGGGCATTTTTACTAATAATTTTCATAATTCTAAATTTTATTGGATATGTAAATTAGACTTTTGGGGAATCGTTTTCTATCTTTAAATGTAGTACATATTCTTATAAAAAGTGATATTAACCTTATGAAATCAATGCAGTACTTATAATAAATAAAAAATCCCAATGATCAATAACCATTGGGATTTACTATATGAAGAGAAATTTTTTACTGACTCATAGTCAATAAAAACTCCTCATTATTTTTTGTCTGTTTTATACGTTGTTCCATAAATTCCATGGCCTCAACCGGATTCATATCGGCAAGATACTTGCGCATTATCCACATACGTTTAATTGTATTTTCATCCAATAAGAGATCATCTCTTCTGGTTGAAGAAGATATAAGATCTATGGCAGGGAATATTCTTCGGTTACTTATTCGTCTGTCTAATTGTAATTCCATATTACCGGTACCTTTGAATTCTTCAAAAATAACTTCATCCATCTTAGATCCGGTTTCCGTAAGTGCTGTAGCAATTATAGATAAAGAACCACCGTTTTCAATATTACGTGCTGC
>CBDTVZ010000292.1:0-3242 GCA_965363995.1 uncultured Eudoraea sp. | reverse complement strand
GGGTCTTCTTATATTGGGTCTGTAAGAATTTATACCAAACGTCTATTGCAGCTTCTTGGTTAACCCCAATACCATTAAATGCGTTAGCTTGCATAGGGTGCTGTATAGCCATCCTTCTTTGAACCATGAAGAAGTTCTTTCTCTTATCAGAGGTTGTGGCATCACAATAGTTATTAGTGTCGCCAAACATGGCCTTTGTTAAGTCAAATAATTCCATTATAATGGTTTTATTTCTGCGAAAAATCCATCCCATACGTAAATAGGAAACCCAGATTCGTTATTTACTTTAAAATATCTATATCTAGTCCCGGAGGAGTCCATTTTAAAATCCTTTCCCTCCATAATACATGCAGTTTGCATGCACATAGAACCTATTACCTCATATTTTTTATTCTCTATTAATTCGTCATTCTCGAACTGAGCCCATTGCATTGAGCCTAATCTAATTACATCGCAACCGCCTGCATAGGTTATTATATCTCCAGTTTCTATGAATTTTTCAAGTTCCATTCTTACTTATAGTGTTAGAGAAACGTTAAGTTTCAACCAAAAAAGCTCCAGAGCGATTGCTCTGGAGCTAAATATTTAGAGGGTTTAGAACCTACTTTTTAGTAGGAGCCTTATCATCTACGGGGTCAAATCCGTCGTCCTTCTTAGCTGCACCAGCTACAACGTCCTCGGGATTTACACCGATGAAGTTGAAAAGCTTGGAAGCATCTAAACCAGTACCCTTTGAAGCTTCAAAGAACTTGGTAAGAATTTCAACCGGGGCAGAACCGAATTTGCCCACTGAAGAACCGCCGTTACTTTGTCCACCAAAGTCGATGACTTTGATTTCATCCACGTTGGCCAGGTGAGCAGTGGCTGCTGCCATAACACCTGCGAATTCTCTAACCAGGTTAGGTCCAAGAGTCTGAAGTGCAGTAAGTACTTCAAGAAATTTACCGGTATCATCCAGTTTTTCATATGCTTCAGCCTTCGCATCAATCGCAGCAGCTTCCGCAAGACCTTTGGCCTCAATAGCAGCGGCTTCCGCAAGACCTTGTTCCCTTACGATAGCTGCTTGACCTGCGGCTTCCGCCTTTTTAGCCAATAGGACGGCATCAGCTTCACCAGTCGCCTTCTTCACCGTAGCCTCCTGGATACCAGTTGCCTCAATAACTGTATATTCCCTCTGAGCATCCGCCTGGATGATTTTCTCCTTCTTAGCAGCTTCTGCTGGGACAATCATTTCCGCAATATACCTTTTCTCTTCCTTCTCCGCACGGTTTACTTCCACCGCCACAAGAGCTTTTTCCTGAGCAGCTTCAGTATCCGCCTGAGCTTTAACAACCTCTTTCAAAGCTTGAGCCTGGGATAATGGTCCTGCCTGATTAGCAATCTCATTCTCCTTATCAGTAAGGGCCTTCATTTCTGCAGCCTTTACGTCCCTTGCCTTGTTAGATTCAAAGATTTTCTCTTTGTTTGTGTTGGCTACCTCAATACCTTCTTTGTCAGCAACCGAAGTTTTCATCAGGGAATCTCTTTTGGCTTCGGCTTCACCAATTTCAGCGTTCTTCTTAATTTCCGCTGCCCTTTTACGACCAAGGTTCTCGATGTAGTTGTCATCGTCCCGAATATCCTGGATATTCACAAAGTCAATTTCGATACCCATCTTATTGAAGTCCTCGTCCGCTTCGTCCAGCACCGCTTTGTTAAGCTCCGTCTTATCACCAATAAGTTGTTCCATAGTCATTTTACCAACCACGGCTCTTAAGTGACCTTCAAGGTTTTTCAGGATAATTTTATTAACTTCCTCATCTGGACGCCCAAGGAAACGCTCTACTGCCACTCTTAATAGATTGGTCTCAGATGAGAATTTCACGTTTGCGACTCCTTCAATGGTTGTCATAACACCGTCAGCGTTTGGAGCTTTCTGTACGTCAACTTCCAAAGAACGGTTAGAGAGATTCATAAATTCATAGCTTTCAATGATTGGTATAACAAATACACCACCACCGGCTATTACGCGGTATCCTTTTGGTACCGTAGTTTCAACGTCATTACCATCCTCGTCCTGAGTTATGATAGTGACTTTTTTCTTACGACCATATACAACGGCCGCTTTGTTTGGGGGTATCTTTTTGTAATTCTTAGCTACGAACGCCAGAAGCGAACCTATAAGAAAGATACTACCTAAAACAATTACTCCTAATAAAATGTAATTCATTTCCATGTTTTAATGTTTAATGTTTAGTGTTGATTAAAAAAATTATTTTTTGTTTACCATTAATAGAGTTCCAATTTTTCCGGACACCATGACCAAATCCCCATGTTTGAGTTCTTTATCATTAGCTTCCTTACACATAACTTCCAAGGGGCCTGATGTTGTGGCTATCCTAACCTTTGCCTTTCCAGACGAAGAAGTTCCGACAGAAATATCACCGGTTTTTCCTATGAAATTATCAGAGTTTACATTACTTGCACCTTGCATTTTCATGAGGATGCTTGTAATCCACCACACAAATGCTGCGGTGGCAAGGCCTGCTCCAAATCCGACGAGGAGTTGACCTGCGAGATTATGGGCATTAAAGTACATTGCGCCTCCTCCAATGGAAAAAGACATTAAAAATGCAAATATGACCCTTAGAGAAAATACTTTAGGACTTTCGTCAAAAGAATCTCCTACATCCACACCATCTGCTAAATCATCTGGAGAATCATCAAAATCAAATATGAATGATGATCCTAGACCGACAAAGCCTATGATAATGAATATTAAATAAATTGCTAACATTGGTTCCATGTCTTCTTATTTTTTCTCCCAAGGAAGGGGATTCTTTTTCATAGATTTCTTTAAATGTTCCCGACTCTTTAGCTCAGCTAATTCTTCGGGAGCTTCTGTTACTGATTCCCTCTCTGGAACCGTGTGAGTGGATTCATTAATCTGTTGATTAATAACTGGGTCTGGATGCGGGGGTGTACCCCTCACTGCATAGTGTTCATGTATTTCCTCTTGTGCCCTGAATTTATCAGGAGGGAGGTTTACATGATTAACTTTTTTGCTGGCATGATTAACCGCTTGAACTATGACATAAAGTATATCCACAAGCTGTAAGAATTGGACGAATCGAAAATCTCGATCCTCGATTTCCTTAATTACAAGCTCTAGATAATCCTTAGTCTTATATCCCTTACTAGAGGGAAGTCCCATTTGATTAACCAGGTCGGCAAGTTTTAAAACTGTGTAACCTGTTTTGTTC
>CBDTVZ010000291.1:0-3281 GCA_965363995.1 uncultured Eudoraea sp. | reverse complement strand
AGATCAAACCTATGTAAAATTTGGAGAGACCTACTACCAGCCTATACAACTGGACAGGAAAGACATGTATGAAATTGTTGATGTGAAAAAGGAGGCATAGCCAAGTTTGGAATACAGTAGCCATTGACCGTTCTATTTTATTGAAATAGTTGTGATCTGCAGGGATTCTAAAACAGAGTGATGATCTCATAAAAGCTTTTAGTATTTTTCAAAGCCTTATTCTTTTTCCGAACCATACCCATAACCATGCCCGTAATTATAATGCCTGGCTTTCCCAAAGCCTACATCATTTAAGGCGTAAGCCATATTCTTTAACTTTTTGGTTTGGTTCAGGTTTTTTGAATACTCCAGCAATTTCTTATCTGTAAACCCTGCACGGGTTACGAAGAGTGTAAGATCTGCATGTTTAGAGATCAGCATGGTATCTGTTACCAATAAAGTGGGAGCCGTATCTACAATGATATAGTCAAATTCCTCTTTGACTGCATTGATAAATTTTTCAAAGCCCTTTCCGGAAAGCAACTCGGGGGCATTTGGAGGCATATGGCGACTATAACAGACCTTAATATTCAGTTCATTGCTAAATCCTTCATTTATGACCTTCTGCGAATCCATGGTGGGGTCCGAAAGATATTCAGAAAGTCCTTTCGCCTTTTTAAGAATATCCAAATACATATGAAGCTGGGGGTTTCTAAGATCTGCCCCAACCAGCAATACCCGTTTTTTTAAACTGGCATAGGCCATAGCCAGATTAAATGCCACCAGGGTTTTTCCCTCCCCTTTTATGGAAGAGGTTACATATAGTATCTGGGCAGTATCCTTATCTTTCTCCGGCAGGTGATAATTAATACTTGTACTTAACATCCTGAACGATTCTGCAAGGATAGAGCGGTCATGTAAACCTTTAATACTTTTATTTCCCTTTAAAAATGGAATTTCTGCCAGCAGAGGGATATCCGGACTTAATTTTTCCAAATCGGTACGATCATGTATTTTGGTATCCAATGAAAACTTAATAAACAGTACCAGAAATGGCAATAACATCCCGATCATTAATGACACGGGATAAACTATTCTTCTCTTGGGTGAGAGAGGCTTACTGCTCGTTAAACCGTAATCTACCACCTTAATAGATGGGGTTGTGGTAGCCATGTTAATGGCAGCTTCCTCCCGTTTTTGCAGCAATAAAAGAAAAAGTTGTTCTTTAATGCTTTGTTGGCGCTCTATGCCCCGAAGCATTTTTTCCTGTTCCGGAAGTTCGGAGAAAACGGCCCCGGCGCGACTGCTCTCACGTCTTAACTGACTCAGGGAAGTTCTTAGCTGAGCCTGGTAAATATTGACAGATTTAATAATATTTACCTTCCCCCTTTCCAACTGCCCGGAAATTGCCCTTAGTGTAGGGTGATTTACCCCCACATTGGGCAGCAACTTATCCCGTTCCAGGGCCAGTTCATTATAACTGGCAACAAGACTGTTTAAACTTAGATTTTCTAACCCAATATCGGATGGCAATAAACTGTATTCTGCCTGGTTAATTACGGTCTCCTTTAATAATTTAGATAAGGATATCTGGTTTTCCAAAGTAGCAACTTCATCCTCTGCAACGGATTTTCGCTGCAGGGTTACCCCGGCATCCGCTTCAATATAAGAGAGTCTGTTGGTTTGTTTAAAATCTTGTTTCCCTACTTCTATGGAATCCAGTTCAGAAGCCAGATCCACAAAGCGTTTATCTATAACCTCCATGGTGCGTCTGGATACCAGCTGCCTGTCCAGGATCCCGTCTTCATTAAATCTTGCGATAAGCATATTTAAAATAGCTTCGGAGCGGTCCACGCTCACCCCTTTAAGTGATAAGGCAAGGATTTCACTGTTTCTATTTGTGGGTTGTACCTGTAAATCCGTCGCAAGTCCTATTACGGCGTCTTTCACCGGGCTAAAGACTACTTTATAATCAATATCATTATAGTCGCGTAGATTTACATTTTCTGCAAGTTCTATCCCAAAAGGTAAGCCGGTGTTTGGACTGTCTGAATAATTAAAATCAACCGTATAACTTTTTTCATCTTCATCAGTGATAATGATTTTCGGATTCCTTATTTCCAACTTATAAGTTCTTGTATACCCTATACTATCTGCTTCACTGAGTTTGCTAATTATAAAAGGAGCTTTCCAAATCTGCGTAGTTTTAATATTCCCAACCTCATAGTAAGAAACATCCAATTTTAAATCGGATACTACATGACTTAACAAGCGATATGATTTTAAGACTTCAATCTCATTATACAGATTTATACTGGAATTTCCGTTCAAAACTGATAAGGGATCTTTGGCTACATTTAATTCCTTGCTGTCCTCAATAATTTTTATCTTGGCCACAGACTCAAATGTTATAGGGGCGTAACGCATATACGCAACTCCAAGTAAGAGGCATATCAGCGAAGTAGCTAAAAACCAAGGCCAGAAACGAAGGTATTTTGACAATAGTCCCTTAAGGTTAACGTAATCATCCTCTTCATTAAAATCTAACGTAAATGGGGATTCTTTCATCTTTTAATTACAATTTAAATCTGGCTGCCAAAAATAAGAAAATTAATGTGTAAATCGCCATAGACTCCGTAGATGGTTTCATTTTTAAAACCTTCCATTATTTTGGAAACAATACCGGGATCTGCCAGATAATCATCAGAATGTACTAATCCAATAACATCTCACGCTATTCTGTACTAACCGATTTATTTTTCTTTTTCCACTTTTTAGTGCCTAAAATAAATTTTTTAGATTTTTCCAACTCTTTAATCTGCCTTTCCAAAAGCTCCATATTCTCCATCGTATTTACACTGTTTACAGTAGCTCTTTCCGTTCCATGGGGCTCCTTTATAAAAGATTGCCTTCTGCCAAGTAAAGGAACGTATTTTTTCATGTCCATATAAGCTATTCTTAAGCGGTCGTTACCCGCTTTAACAGCATTCAATTTTATGACTTTTTCACGTAGCCTGTTCAAATTAAAAAGCAAAGTATAAAGTATGGATCCCAGTAGCGTAACAGCTACTAATTGTATGTTTATTTCCAGATCTTTAACCAGAATGGCCAACTCTATTACAAGAATATTTATAATAGCCAAAATAATTGTAGCTTGTTTATGGCTTAATCCCCTTTCTAACAAACGATGGTGTATATGATTGTTGTCTGCACTAAAGGGACTTCGCCTTTCCATTGCACGGATAATAAAAACCCGCAAAGTGTCTAAAAGTGGAAAAGATAAGATGGCCAGCAGAAGAATG
>CBDTVZ010000290.1:0-3291 GCA_965363995.1 uncultured Eudoraea sp. | reverse complement strand
TGAATAAAATGATGTGGTACCGATTCTAATTCATGTCTGGAAGGAACCGCAGTGCCTATTGACATTTCCTTATAAAATTGTCTGGAGTCCGCAGAGATGATCTCTGTTTTGAAATATGTTGCCAGGTCTATAGCTAATTTTGTTTTCCCAATTGCGGTGGGCCCTACAACTGTAAGAAGAGTTTTACCTGACATTAGAAATCACCTAATTTATTACCACAGCTTCTGCAATATTCAGCATCCTTTCTTAGAATTTCTGTGCCGCAGGAATCACAACTCCGCCCCATATCGGCCTCTTTGTCTTCCTTGCTCATTGTAGTATATTTACTTGATACAATACCCGTAGGAACTGCGATAATACCATAACCAATAATCATAATAAAGGTAGCAATAATCTGTCCCAGTCCGGTTTCCGGAGAAATATCCCCGTAGCCAACTGTAGTTAAGGTAACAATTGTCCAATATACACTGTGTGGGATACTGTTGAATCCATGTTCTGGTCCTTCTACCAGGTACATAATGGTACCCAGCAATATGGAGACTACCAAAACAAAGAATACAAAAACTAAGATCTTGGTTCTGCTGGCCCTTAATGCCCGCAATAAATTATTAGACTCCCCAACAAATCTAACCAGCTTAAGAATTCTAAAGACACGCAATAAACGTAAAGCCCTAAACGCGGTAATATACTGTGAACCGCCTATGAAAAACGACAAGTATTTTGGAATAGTGGAAAGAAGGTCAATGACGCCAAAAAAACTAAAAACATACTTTGTTGGCTGTTTTATACAAATAAGACGAAGAATGTACTCCAAAGTAAATAAAATAGTAACCACCCATTCCGAAATATTAAGAAATGAATGATATTTCGTATCTATGCTGGGGATACTCTCCAGCATAACAATAATAACACTATATACGATTACAATTAGCAGGACTATATCAAATAGCTTACCTGCCGGCGTATGAGTGCCATAAATTATTTCGTGCAGCTTATATTTCCAGCCTTTTTTTGGTTTGAACTCTGTCACGGGTTATTTTTCAATTCAATAATCTCAAGTACTTTTTTTTCTCTCAGGTACGATTCAATAATTTTTCTGACATACCGGGAGTTATTCATTGGGGTAATAATGGATTCTAAGATATGAATATTATTAATTTGATAATTAAGGTTATAGAAACCCAAACCACTAAATTCCCCATTCTTGATTAGTATAGCACTGCGTTCACCAATTTCCCTACCCTTGTCAACAATGATTAAATTATCTGATAACACATCATAGCCATTTAGCAGTACAAGATGTTTTTTAGTTGAGGATGTAATTTGTTTACCTTCTATATTATATTTGGGTTTATTCTTAATGAGTTCTTCATTTTCTTTTAACAACGCTATTAATTCACTGCCAGTTTTTTCGTAAGTAATCTTTTTGGTCTCTTTTTGTATTTGTCTGGCTAAGTCTCCACTTTTTAAAAAATGACGGTTAACACGTTTTTTGATATTGTTGCTTTTTCCCAGGAAAATTATATCACCATCTTTATTGTGCATGTAATATACGCCGACCTCTGTTGGCATACTTGCCACAATATCCAACTGCCTTTGTGAGAGTTCTCCCAGAGACTCTTCACGTACAATTTCTTTGATTATGGACTTATCACTGTCTTTAGTAAGTAAAAGTTTGAATAACTTTAACGTAGCCAGTGCATCACCATTGGCCCTATGTCGGTCACTTACTGGAATACCTAATGAGCGAACCAGTTTGCCCAGGCTGTGCGATTCCGCATCCGGGATCAACCTTTTTGACAAATCCACAGTGCACAGGGTTTTCCTCTCAAAATCAAACCCTAATCTTCGAAATTCTGTGCGTAAGATTCTATAATCAAATTGGGCATTGTGAGCCACAATGACAGTATCTTTGGTTATTTCAACAATGCGCTTTGCCACTTCATGAAATTTAGGAGCAGTACGCAACATTTTGTTATTAATTCCCGTCAGATTAACTACAAAGGGTTGAATTTCCTTTTCTGGATTTACAAGACTAATGAATTTATCTACAACCTTATGGCCGTCAAATTTATGAATGGCAATTTCAGTTATCCCTTCTTCGTTATATTTTCCTCCCGTTGTTTCTATGTCAAGTATAGTGTACATGTACTGTTTTATAACAAAATTGTGGCATGCCTAATTTACATTAGATATTTCTAATACCAAAGATACTACTTCCTATGCGCACCATTGTAGTGCCCTGATCAATTGCAATTTTATAATCCCCACTCATACCCATGGATAGTACGTTTATTTCGGGTATTGTATTTTTTAATTTTAAGTAGATTGAATTTAAATATGAAAACTCCTTGCGTATTTGTTCTTCGTTATCGGTAAAAGTGGCCATCCCCATCAATCCCTTTACATTCACATTTTTGAGATTGCCAAACTCTTCTGCACCTATTATTTCAAACAACTCTGTTTCACTAAGCCCAAATTTTGTTTCTTCCTGAGCAATATGCATCTGTAGTAAGCAGTTAATCTTTCGATTATGTTTAATGGCTTGTTTGTTAATCTCCTTTAAGAGTTTTAGGCTATCCACGCCATGAATTAATGAGACAAACTCACCCATGTATTTTACTTTATTGGTTTGTACATGTCCTATCATGTGCCATTCAATATCTTTGGGTAATTCACTCCATTTAAGAGCCATTTCCTGAATTTTGTTTTCCCCAAAAACACGCTGACCAGCGTTGTAAGCTTCCATTATTTCTTCATTGGTTTTTGTTTTGGATACCGCAACAAGGCTTATCTCTTTGGGAAGATTATCAAGGATTTCAAGTAGATTTTTTTTTATGGACACTTATTTTTAATTTGAATTTTGTCAATTATATACTTGGCACGCCCGTTCTAGGCTCTTCTGTTTCTACTATTAGTGATGGCATTATGCTGAATATTTAGCTTCCTGATGAACCTAAATCGTAGATAGCGAGTGCGCTTCTGAGTTTTGGTTCAATGTACGTACTTTTTGGGGGCATGACCAATCCTGCATCAGCAATTGCTTTTATCTCTTCAACGTCTAATGGGACCAAACCAAAACCTACTGCAAAATTCCCTCTGTCAATTTCATCTTTCATCTTAAGGACATTGCGTTTCCCATAACCATATTGGATTCGTTTGTCATTTCTTAAATCTTTTATTTCCAGGATAGGTTCAAGAATGGTCTTGTATAAAATTTGGGTATCGAGCTTACTCAGGGCATCGGTAAATTTATAAACACTTTTCCTTAGGTATAATGAATAAAATGAG
>CBDTVZ010000289.1:0-3296 GCA_965363995.1 uncultured Eudoraea sp. | reverse complement strand
TTTTTTAACGATTTCTTGGTCCTTATTGGTCCCCATAATTACGTCATCATCTTAAAGGCAAATGTACATCTAAAAATACGAATATAGATATTTTATGACCGCAAGATTACACCATAAACATTCTGGGAAATCTCTATACCCGAGTCACCTTTTCAATGCCGTTTATCCGCTTCAAATTATTGATAAGTTTTTTGAGAATGGCATTATTTTTTACCACAACCGTGATTTTACCTGTAAAGGTACCTCCATCTGTACTAAAATTGAGATTCCGCATATTAACAAGCATATTATCAGAAATAATTTCTGTAATCTCGTTCATCAGGCCTAAATTATCAATTCCTGTCAGTTTAATTTCTGAAGTGAATTCTTCCTGGCTTGAATCAATCCACTTGGCACTGATAATCCTATAGGCATAGTTAGATTGCAAAGAAATAGCATTTGGACAGTTTTTCTTGTGAACTTTTATACCTTCAGCCACACTTACAAAACCAAAGACTTCATCTCCGGGAATTGGGCTACAGCATTTGGATAGAGTGTAATTTAATTTTTCCTCCTCCTTACCAAATACAAGCATATCATATTTGGAAGTTATTTCGACCTTATCAATATCTTCTTGTACCGGTTTACGCCGAATCTTATTTTTGAAAAAACTGATAAATGCATTATTATAAGATGATGCAAATTCTTTGATCATCTGATTATCAATTACTCCAATACCTATTCGATAGAACAGATCCAAACTGGTCTTAAGCTTAAAGTGAACGACCATCTTATTGATGGAATCCTCGTTCAGATTAATTTTTTGAGACTTAAGTTTACGTCTTAATGTTTCCTTGCCTTCCTTAGCAATTTCTTTTTGTTCTTCTCGCAAAGACGAGCGAATTTTTGATCTGGCTCTTGCTGTAGTAGCGTAGTCCAGCCAGTTCTGATTGGGTCTGGCTTTTTCTGATGTAATGATCTCAACCTGGTCACCGCTATTTAATGTAGTGTTCAGAGGCACCAACTTTCCATTTACCTTGGCCCCCCGGGTCCTCATTCCTACTTCGGTATGAATATTAAAAGCAAAATCCAAAGGCGTGGCGTCTTTTGGTAATGATTTTAATTCACCTTTTGGAGTAAAAACAAAGATCTCTTTCGAATATAGATTTAATTTAAATTCTTCCACAAAGTCCACGGCATTTCCATTAGAGGTTTCCAGGGCTTCTTGTAAACGGTTGAGCCACATCTCTATTCCCTGTTCTTTTTGTGCTCCATGTTTGTATTTAAAGTGAGCGGCATATCCTTTCTCGGCTATTTCGTGCATTCTCTCACTTCGTATCTGAACCTCAACCCATTTGCCTTCAGGCCCCATTACAGTAATATGCAGAGCTTCATAACCCGTTGATTTTGGAGAAGATATCCAATCGCGAAGACGTATTGGATTGGGCGTAAAATGATCTGTTGCAATAGAGTATATTTTCCAGGCAATGAATTTCTCATTCTGTTTATCAGATTTATAAATGATTCGAATGGCAAACTTGTCATATATTTCATCAAAAGTAACATTCTGAGATACCATTTTCTTTCTGATGGAATAGATCGACTTCATCCTTCCTTTTATATGATATTCAAGACCTTCTTTGTCCAAAGAATCTCGAATAATATTGGAGAATTCATCAATATAATTCTGTTGTTCTTCTTTGGTTTGTTCAATTTTTTCCTGAATGTCATTGTACACTTCCGGCTCTGTGTATTTCAGGCTTAGATTCTCTAGTTCTGTTTTTATATTATAGAGTCCAATTCTATGGGCCAGGGGAGCATAGATATAAAGGGTTTCAGAGGCCATTTGTACCTGCTTGTGCTCAGGCATGGCGTCCATGGTTAGCATATTGTGATATCTATCTGCTATCTTAATGATAATTACCCGAACATCATCATGCAGGGTTAATAACATTTTCCGAAAATTCTCTGCCTGTTGGGATATGTTCATCTCCTTTTTAAGATGGGCAATTTTCGTAAGGCCGTCCACAATACGAGCTATTGTTTCACCAAACATTCGCTCAATATCATCTAAAGTATAATCGGTATCTTCAACAACATCATGGAGTAATGCTGCCGCAATAGATACGGCATCGAGGCCAATTTCTGAAGCTATTATCTTGGCTACTGCTATTGGATGAAAAATATAGGCCTCTCCTGATTTTCTTCGTTGATTCTTATGGGCATCAACGGCTATATCAAAAGCAGAACGTACTAGTTTCTTATCCTTAGCAGTTAATGCCTGATAACTAATTCGAAGTAATTCCTTGTATTGCTTTGCAATTTGCTTGTTCTCCTGCTCCAAGGCCGTTTCCAAACTCATAAAATAAATTTACCACAATCTTTTCTACTAACCAACAAAAATCATGCCTTAAGGTTACGTATTCTTTGAATCAAGGGAGGGTGAGAATAGTGCAAAAATACGTAGGCTGAATGCGGGGTTAGATTGCTCAGGCTATTTTTTGAAAGTTTTTTTAATGAGTTGATTAATGGCAAGGCATCATAAGTATTTTTAGCATAATCATCTGCTTCAAATTCAAATTTTCTCGACAGCATGTTCATGACCAATCCGGTTATTTCTGAGATTGGACTATACAGAATTCCAAAACAAATTAAAGCAGCATGAAAACTAGGTTCAGTGACCCCTATAGCATATGAAAATTCGGGGTTATTGATAAAAAGTGATAGTATGAACAGTGTAACTCCTGTGAGAAGTATTGAAATAATAAGGTTTATAATAATATGGTGGCGTTTATAATGACCCACTTCATGGGCAAGTACGGCTACTATTTCTTCTTCTTCTAAATCCTGAATTAACGTATCATAAAGCGTTACCCTTTTTTCTTTACCAAAACCGGCAAAATATGCGTTAGCCTTAGTACTTCTCTTGGATCCGTCTATAACAAAGATATTTTGAAGTTTAAATCCCACCTTACGTGTGTAATTTTCAATTTTACTCTTAAGAGATCCATTCTCCAGGGGAATTTGTTTGTTAAATAAAGGGACTATTAACCTGCTGTAAAAAAGGTTCATAAAAATCGTGAATATGGCAATCAGTCCAAGGGCGTATATCCAAAAATTAGTACCGGCAAATTCAAAAAACCAAATGACCATTGAGAGTATACCTCCTCCTAAAATAGCCATCATTAACCAGCCTTTAATTTTATCAATAAAAAACAACTTTCTTGTAGACTTGTTGAACCCATATTTTTCTTCTATCACAAATGTCTGATAATATGAAAAAGGTGTTGTAATAATATCACTTCCAATCATAATGA
>CBDTVZ010000288.1:0-3309 GCA_965363995.1 uncultured Eudoraea sp. | reverse complement strand
TGTTTAAACCGGCTTTGGCAAGGGGAGAAATTCAATGTATTGGAGCAACTACACTGGATGAATACAGACAGTATATCGAAAAAGATGGTGCGCTGGAAAGACGTTTCCAAAAAGTAATGGTGGAGCCAACCACAGTGGAGGAAACCATCGAAATATTAATGAATATTAAAGGGAAATACGAAGATCATCACAATGTAAATTATACTGATGAAGCTATAATTGCCTGTGTCAAGCTGACCAACAGGTATATGACGGACAGGTTTTTACCGGATAAGGCCATAGATGCTTTGGACGAATCTGGTTCGCGGGTACATATTATAAACATGGATGTTCCAAAACAAATTCTTGAATTGGAAAATCAGTTGGAAGATGTGCGTGAATTAAAAAATAGTGTGGTTAAGAAGCAGCGTTATGAGGAAGCCGCTAAGCTTAGGGATGATGAAAAAAGACTTGAAAAAGAACTGTCTATTGCACAGGAAAAGTGGGAAGAAGACAGTAAACTTCATCGCGAAACCGTTAACGAAGAAAGTGTCGCTGATGTGGTGTCTATGATGAGTGGAATCCCTGTAAATAAAATAGCACAGACAGAAAGCAATAAACTTGCTGAGTTGCCAAATCTCATTAAAGGGAATGTAGTTGGACAGGATGAAGCTGTTGCCAAAGTCGCCAAAGCCATTCAACGAAACAGGGCTGGTCTGAAAGATCCAAATAAACCTATAGGTTCATTTATTTTTCTCGGACAGACAGGGGTTGGTAAAACCCAGTTAGCCAAGGTATTAGCACAAGAACTTTTTGATTCTGAAGATGCCTTGATTCGCGTTGATATGAGTGAGTATATGGAAAAATTTGCCATATCAAGATTGGTAGGTGCCCCTCCCGGTTATGTCGGTTACGAGGAAGGTGGGCAATTGACTGAAAAAGTTAGGCGCAAACCTTATTCTGTAATTCTTTTGGATGAAATTGAAAAAGCACATCCTGATGTTTTTAACATGTTACTTCAGGTATTGGATGATGGTTTTTTAACAGATAGTTTAGGTCGTAAAATTGATTTTAGAAATACGATCATTATAATGACATCGAATATTGGTGCCCGCCAGCTTAAGGACTTTGGACAAGGGGTTGGTTTTGGTACGGCTGCCAAAAAATCGCAGGAGCATGATCACCATAAGGGTGTGATTGAAAATGCGCTTAAAAAAGCTTTTGCACCGGAGTTTCTGAACAGAATAGATGATGTTGTTGTATTTAATCCATTGGAGCGCAAACATATTCACAAGATTATCGATATTGAATTAGATAAGCTTTATGACAGAATAAAGGATATTGGATACGTACTGAATTTAACTGATAAAGCAAAAGATTACATAGCAGATAAAGGTTTTGATAAGCAATACGGTGCCCGACCTTTAAAAAGAGCAATCCAGAAATATATTGAAGATGCCCTGGCGGAAGAAATTGTAAATTCAAAACTACAAGAAGGGGATAGTATTTATATGGATTTGGATGAAAAGAAAGATGAACTGACTATTAAGATAAAAAAATCCAAGAAGGGCTCCAAAGCATAACAAAATGTAAGAATTTAGTTATAAAGGAATCAAGTTATTTGGTTCCTTTTTTTATTTCCCTAGATTACAACAAGTAAGAATAAGAATACAGTTTCAACTTGGTGTAAACCATATAAACGATATATACGCTTTTGATCTAATATTTTTCGGAAACCTTGGCCAAGCGTATACTTTCGTTTTAGACACACTAAACTATATGAAATGAAAGTCGGACCGGCTAAGAAAAAAATTATAGTTAAAGAATACAACTTAGACATTGGGACCGTTCAGGTTTTCAACAAACATATGGTTGTAATCTTTGACGAAGGGGCAACACTTACCCTGGAAAGGGCTTATCAAATTATAGGAATTTCAGAGATACATTTCAGAGATACATACTTTGGCATTATTAGTCTCAGAAAAAATTCTTATGCCGTTGATCCCACCATTTACAACTATTTAAGGGAGTTAAAAAATCTTAAAGCATTTGCTATAGTTTCCGTTAAGGAAGTGGATATGCACAATTTTAAAATTGAGAAACTCTTCTACAAAAAACCAATGAAATTTTACATTGATTATAATAATGCGCTGGCCTGGGTGCAAAGAAGAGTTAGAAGGAAGTAGGCAACTACTTCTCGTTGGTTTCTTTTTCGACATCTCCAGGTGGTACATCAAAGAGGTCAATATAAGCTGGACCAATACCATTAATTATAGCTGTTGCTGTTAGCGCCTGGTATCCTAAGTTTTCAATCGCTATATCTCCTGCCCTGCCGTGGAGGTATACTCCAAAAATAGCTGCTTTCAAAGGTTCATATTTCTGGGCAATTAATGAGGTTATCACACCTGTTAGTACATCCCCGCTTCCTGCCGTAGCCATGCCCGGATTTCCTGTAGTATTTACATATCCTTTTTCATTATAGATCACTATAGTATGAGCATCTTTAAGTACCAGGATGCAGTCGTATTTTTTAGAGAATTCCCTGGCTTTTTGAAGTTTATCAAAATCATTCTCCCAACTTCCCAGTAAGCGCTTCAATTCTCCCGGATGGGGCGTAAGTATCGTTTTTGGAGGAAGCTTTTTTAATAGCGATTTATTCATGGCAATCATATTAATACCATCAGCATCAATAACCATTGGACATTTAGTTATTCCTAAAAACTCTGTGAACGCTTTCAATGTACTTTTGGCAGTTCCCAGTCCAATTCCCAGGCCTATTACATTGGGCTCTATGTTCAGAGAAATATTGGTGATTTCTTTTTCGCCTTGGTCTGTGATAACCATAACCTCAGGTAATGAACTTTGTATTGGTATATATCCGCATTGCGGTACATAAGCCGAAACCAATCCACTCCCAGAGGTTATGCATGCCCTGGAAGCAAGGGAAACAGCACCAATTTTGCCATAGCTGCCGCCAAGAATCAATGCATGCCCATATGTGCCTTTATGTGAAAATTTTTCCCTCGGAAGGTAATATTTTAAAACCTCGTTTTTGCCAATAAGTTCAAAGGTGGCCTCGGTTTGTTCAATATATTTTTGAGACAAACCAATATTCAAAATTTCCCAATGATTGGAGAATATTCCGGTTTCCGGTAAGAGAAAAATAAGTTTAGGAAACTGAAAACTCAGAACATAATTAGCTTTCACCACCGCTTTTGAATTTTTTACAGCCTGATCTAAAAACAAACCCGATGGGACATCAACTGAAACTACAAAAGCGGCTGAATTATTAAGATGCTGTATAAGCCTTTCTACCCATTGATCGGGTGA
>CBDTVZ010000287.1:0-3320 GCA_965363995.1 uncultured Eudoraea sp. | reverse complement strand
TAAGCCTAAGTTGATTGCCTTTGCCTGTCTTAGCCATGAGCTCTCTTGCTATTAGTCTTCCTATTCTTCCAAAACCGTAAAGCACTACATCCTTAGGCTTAATTTCTTTCGTATTATTGGCATCTTTTAATTTGTAAAGTATAAATGTCTTAACTTCCTGATAATTGTTGATATCTGAATGGTACTCGTAGGTAAGCTTGCCTATATCTATCTTGGAGGGGGGGAAATTAATGTCGTTAATTGCGCGCAATAGTTCTACTGAATCAAATATAGAAATAGGTTTTTGTACAAATTCACCTGCGTATTCGTGAAGATTTATTATATCACTGACGTTTTTATCAATTACTTGATTCTTAAAAAGCACCACTTCGATGGCTTTATCATACCATAGATCACTTATAATTTTGATGAATTCTGTTGTGGCTTTTCTTCTATCGGCCTGAAAAGCTAGCTCTTTTTCATAAGATTTGATTGGGCTCATCTATGTTATGTTGTTTTATTTAGCGCAAAATTATTGAATTCTAATGGGATCACATAAGGAAAAGATAAATAAAAAAGCACTCCAAACAGAGCGCTTTTTATAGCATTAAAAGTAAATTCTTTATTGAAAAACAATTCGTTCTTTCTCCCCGTTTTTATCGATAAGGGTTATTGACGTTTTGTCATATCTTGAGATAGCCCCAAAAATGTTTTTTGCTTCATATATATCATTGACTCTTTCATCATCAATTTCCAAAATTACTTTTCCCATTAGCCCATATCCCCTGTAGGTCTCGGGTACCCCGGTAATTTTTACACCGGTATTTGTATTAAAAATTTCTTTGTCATTCTCTGACAAGTTCTGAACTCGGAGTCCCATTACCGGAACAAAAATGGATTGCCTTTCTTTTAGTTCAACCGGTATTATAATATCTTCTCCATTTCGAGCAATTGTAACTTTAATTCTATCTCCAGGTCTCTTGGTGGATACATAACCAGTTAAATCTGCAAATTTCCGCACTTTAATATTATCTACCATCTTTATAATATCTCCTGACCTTAAATTAGCGTCATCTGCACCTGAGTCCTCTTCTACGCCATCAATATATACGCCATCAATTTCATTTATGCCATTATTTACTGCATAAGGGGTGCTTGGACGTGGAGAAGTTATACCGAGTATTCCTTTCTGAACGTTTCCATATTCCATAATGTCCTCAACTACCTTTTTGGCAATATTACTAGGAACTGCAAAGGAATAACCAACATAGGAACCGGTTTGTGAAGTAATGGCAGTGTTAATACCTATTAGATCACCATTTGTATTTACCAATGCTCCTCCGCTATTGCCCGGATTAACCGCAGCATCTGTTTGGATAAATGATTGATCTTTGCCCAAATCTCTGGCTTTGGCGCTAACTATTCCTGCCGTTACAGTTGATGTAAGATTAAATGGATTACCAACAGCTAATACCCATTGTCCAATTTTAGCTTCATCAGAATCACCAAAAGCAAGATAGGGGAGGTTCTCATCCACATCAATTTTGAGTAACGCAATATCGGTATTAGGATCCGAGCCTATAATTTCCGCCTCATATGTTTTATTATTGTTTAACGTAATTCTAATCTCATTAGCCTTGGAAATCACATGATTATTAGTTACAATATACCCATCTGGGGAAATAATGACCCCAGAACCGGTGCCTATCTGTGGGATTTGACTACTCTCAGAGCCATAGAAAAAATCCATTAGGCTTCCCGAACTGCTATTTAAAGTAAGGTTTTTAACATGAACAACCGCGTTAACGGTATTTTCCGCGGCAACTGTGAAATCAACTTCATTAATACCATTTCCTCTATACGATACTGGTTTGTTACTAGTAGTCAATAATGGCATCTCTGAATTGTCCGTTATTAGCGCATAATTTGTTTTTTCAAAAAACATCTTATAGGAAATAAGAGTAATTGCGCCAGCGAAAACAGCAACTAACAATAAACTTCCAAATCTTTTCATAAATTAAGAATCTTTTAAATTGAGTAGCAAAAATACTTGATTTTTAATCTAAATATTTCCATTTAACGTCTTTTTAACTCATTAAAATTGCTTAAATAAAGTCATATCTTTGTCACTTGAATTAGCTATGATAGTTACATTTTATAAATATCAGGGAACAGGCAACGATTTTATTATGATTGATAATCGGATTGGAGAATTTCCAACAACCGATAACAAATTAATTTCATTTCTCTGTGACAGACGTTTCGGTATTGGCGCAGATGGTTTAATCTTGTTGGAAGAAGATAATTCTTCGGATTTTAAGATGGTATATTTTAATTCTGACGGAAATCCCGGTAGTATGTGTGGCAATGGAGGAAGATGTATTGTAGCGTTTGCCCAATTCCTTGGAATTGTTGAGCAAAATGCAAAATTTAATGCAGTAGATGGTCTACACAAAGCCACCATTGATAATGAAATTATCAGCTTACAGATGCAAAATGTGACCGAAATTATGGTAAAACTTAATTGCCTTTTTTTAAATACAGGTTCTCCCCATCATGTTCAGATGGTTTCTGATTTAGATACTTATAATGTAATGAAAGAAGGGGCAAAGCTGCGATATGGAATTTATGGAGCAGGTGGGAGCAATATAAATTTTGTTGAACAAATTTCAGAAAACGATTTTTCTGTTCGCACTTATGAAAGGGGTGTGGAAAATGAAACCTTGTCCTGTGGAACAGGTGTCACTGCAGTTGCACTGGGAATGCATCATTGGGGTAAGACAAATAGTGAAAAGATAAATATTTTTACTAAAGGCGGTAAATTATCAATTAAATTTAACAAAGGCCCTGAGGGATATGAAAATATAAGGCTGGATGGTCCGGCTGAACAGGTATTTAAAGGAACAATAAAGATTTGATTTTAGAAGGAAAACAGACCAAATTAAGGGCATTGGAACCGGGAGATTTGGAATTTTTATACGAATTGGAAAATAATTCCGATATCTGGGAAATTAGCGGTACTATAACACCTTATTCCAGACATGTACTTAAATTGTATCTGGATAATGCGCACAGAGATATTTATGAAGTAAAACAGTTACGACTTGCCATCTGCAATGAACTGAACAAAGTAATTGGTTTTATCGATCTATTTGACTTTGACCCAAAACACAGACGAGCAGGAGTTGGGATCGTAATTCTGGATAAGTCGGAACGCAATAATGGTCACGGCTCCGAAGCTTTATCTTTACTATGTGATTATGCTTTTACCGTGTTGAATTTGAATCAGGTATACGCCAATGTAGGTGAAGAGAATCAGGCGAGTATACAACTATTCAAAA
>CBDTVZ010000286.1:0-3337 GCA_965363995.1 uncultured Eudoraea sp. | reverse complement strand
CAGCAGGAAGAACAACAAATGCAATCTGAAGGTCAAATAGAAATGGATAGCTTGATAGGTAAAGTAAAGAAGGAGATTAATGGTTTTGGGAAAAGTAATGGCTTTACTTATATCCTAAGCGGTGGAGATGGCGGTAGTGTGCTTTATGGAACTGACGCCAAGGATCTTACACAGGACGTTTTAAAAATCCTAAACGAGAAGTACAAGAATTGATATTAAGGCTTTAATTACGAATGAAGCACTTACAAGAAGATTTCTTTAAAGCCAAAAAAACCGTTAATCTGGTGTATTAATTTTGATTTAGATCTAAGGCTGTAGCAGAAAAACAAGGAAAATTGCAGGAATAAAATAGATTGCAATGGTTCTTGCCCCATCATAATCTTTAGCAATTCTTTGACCAAATAACAGCATAAGTAAGGCTATACAGGACAAGATAGCCCCATAAAGAGCAATAGTGCCTTCTCCGATAAAAATTAGTCGCCAAAGTCCTACTGCACATATTGCGCCTGCAGCTACTTCCGTAAGAAGTATCGTAGCCAGCAGTAAAGAAACCAGGTCTTTTAGTGGTGTATCCTTAAAATGTCCTTGCAACCAACCCAGATTACCTTTCCAATCAATTATCTTATCAATCCCGCTTTGTAAAAAAGTAATTATGAGGAATAGCAAGATTAAAATGGCGGCCGCATTATTCAGGATGATTTCCATAATATATTTTATTTAACTATTTTATAATCAAGCATTTGAGTTAGATTATAATGATTGAGCTGCTCGTTTATGCAATAGACGAGTTAGTTTTATGGATAAATCCGTCAGTATAATTTTTGAATTCCCGTTGCGCTCAATATGATATATAGCTTCTTCCAATTCATTTACTATAGACATTATATTTTCTTCGTGGATAAAAGGGGCAAATTTCTCAAGCTGAAAGCCGTCAATATGAATGCGCATATAGACCAATTCTTTGACATTATAATTCAACAGCATAGCCTGTCTCATTACGGCCAAACAATACTTTAGAAATTTTTTCTGTGTTTCTCTTCCGGTTTTGGCAACTTCTTCACTCCAGAGAATTAATTCATGAATAGCCGCTTTATTACCTTTTGCTTTAAATGCACTTCGTACCCATTGTACAAACCACTTTTCAAAAATTAATTCTTCAGAATCTTTGTTCATAAGATCCATGGCTTTGTTAAAATTTCCATTCGCTTCATGGGCAACTCTTAAAGCTTCTTCTCTCATTAGCCCTTTTTCTATCAAAGCAGCGGCAATTGCATCTTCAGATAATGGAGGAAAGTGTAATATCTGACATCTGGAACGTATCGTTTGCAGGATCTGTTCTTCATCTTCAGCAATTAATATGAATACAGTCTTATCCGGAGGCTCTTCAATTAATTTTAGCAGCTTATTTGAAGCGGTAATATTCATAGTTTCAGCCATCCAGAGAACCATTATTTTATATCCACCTTCATAGGATTTTAAGGCGAGTTTTTTTACAATATCATAAGCTTCGTCAACCCCAATTTGCCCTTGTTTTTTTTCAATACCAATAAGTTGGTACCAATCAAAAAGATTTCCATAAGGCTGTTCTTTTACAAATTGTCGCCATTCTTGCAAATAATTATTACTTACAGCATGCGATTTTACTTTGTCTGAATTGGAAACGGGAAATGCGAAGTGTAAATCTGGATGGGATAAAGAAGTACATTTCAGGTTGCATGAATCTTCTATTGGAATGTTCTCACCACCTGAATTCTTACACAATAAATATTGAGCATAAGCCAGTGCGGATACAAGAGTGCCACTACCTTCGGGACCTACAAATAATTGTGCATGTGGTATGCGCCCGGAATCAGCAGTTGACCAAAGATGATTTTTAATATGAGAAAGCCCCAGAATATCCTTAAATAACATACCTTCAAATATAGGACATTTGATTATCTAACAATAAATTATTGGAGCCGCCTTTAACTGAATTGTATTAATCTTTACATTTGCCATTCTCAAAACAATTATTCCGAATGAAAACAGTAGATGATTTTAATTTTGAAAATAAAAAAGCTTTAGTTCGAGTAGATTTTAATGTTCCATTAGATAGTGACTTTAATGTAACGGATACAAATCGAATTGAGGCAGCCAAACCAACGATAATAAAAATCCTGGAAGACGGCGGAAGCGCTATTCTTATGAGTCATCTTGGGAGACCTAAAGGAGAACGAAATGCTTCCTTATCATTATCGCATATTTGTAATAAAGTTTCAGAAGTCTTAGGTGTTCAGGTGAAGTTTGTAGATGACTGTGTGGGTGAAAAGGCGGAGAGAGCAGCAGCAGAATTGGAAAATGGAGAAGTGCTTTTACTGGAGAATCTTCGATTTTATCCTGAAGAAGAAAAAGGTGACGCGTCCTTTGCGGAACAATTGGGACACTTAGGAGATATATTTGTCAATGATGCCTTTGGTACAGCGCACAGAGCTCATGCTTCTACAACAGTAGTGGCAGGTTTTTTTCCTGATAAAAAATGTTTTGGTTACCTGTTGGCAAAAGAAATCAAGGCCATAGATAAGGTTATGAAAACGGGAGAAAAACCGGTAACAGCAATACTTGGAGGCGCTAAGGTCTCCTCTAAAATCACTATTATTGAAAATATCCTGAGCAAAATAAATCACTTGATTATTGGGGGAGGGATGACCTATACTTTTATAAAAGCACAAGGGGGTAAAGTAGGAAATTCAATATGTGAAGATGATAAAATGGATCTTGCCCTATCCATACTTAAGAAAGCTAAAGAATTGGGAGTTCAGATTCATCTTCCGGTGGATGTCATAGCTGCTGATGACTTTAATAATAATGCAAACACAAAAATTGTGGCCGTTGATGAAATCCCTGATGGCTGGCAGGGATTGGATGCCGGACCAAAAACTCTAGAGCTCTTTAAAGAAGTTATACTTTCTTCCAGAACAATACTGTGGAATGGTCCAGTAGGCGTTTTTGAAATGGAGAGCTTTGCAAAAGGCACCATATCTGTAGGGAATTTTATTGACGAAGCCACAAGAAATGGGGCATTTTCATTGGTTGGAGGAGGAGATTCAGTAGCCGCTGTAAAACAATTTGGGTTTGAAGATAAAGTAAGCTATGTATCTACTGGCGGAGGCGCTATGTTAGAAAGCCTGGAGGGTAAATCTCTACCTGGAATTGCGGCAATATTAGAGGCTTAAAGGCGTTATCGATAAACGGGTATTTTTGTTTTTTAAAAATAATTTAGGAAGCATTATTTTAATGTTTCATAAAAAAATGCGATTTTCGCTTACACCCTACGGCCAAAAATCAGATTTATGACCGC
>CBDTVZ010000285.1:0-3339 GCA_965363995.1 uncultured Eudoraea sp. | reverse complement strand
GGTTGATAGTTTTTGACCTTCAAAACCTGCTTTTAAATACTTCCAAAACTGGCCTCTATTTACTTATGCTTGGAGGGTTTTTTTATACAGCAGGTATTTTTTTCTATGCTTTTAAACGTATACCGTATAACCATCTCATTTGGCATTTCTTGGTATTAGGTGGTGCCATAAGCCATTGGCTGTATATTGCCTTAGCAGTAATCTAGAGAAAATAGGCAACCGCTGTTCCAAGTACAATGGCCGTTAACTTTCTAATATTGAACGTATGACCTTCCGAACTTTCGAAAAGGATAACAGTAGAAATATGGAGAAATACACCTATAACTAATGCAGTAATTGGAGCGCTATAATCTGAGATAAAATCGAACTTTGAGGCCGCATAACTTCCTAGAGGGGTCATTATAGAAAAAAACACCATAAACAATGCCCCATATAAAATATTAATTTTGGAACCCACTAGAAAGATACTTAGAATAACGGCTATTGGTACTTTGTGTACCAAAATGCCATAAATTATATCATTGTTCTGGTTAATAGGGATACCTTCTAAGAATGCATGAATACAAAGACTTATAAATAGTAACCAGGGAAAATTGGTTGCCTCATTATTAAGATGTACATGACCATGTTCTGCACCTTTTGAAAAGAATTCCAAAAAAATCTGAAGGAGAATCCCAAGCATAATAAATATCCCAATTACCTTAGGATCAGCTTGTTTGTAGACTTCAGGAAGAAGTTCAAAAAGTGTAAGCGCTAGTAAAAATGATCCGCTGAATGCCAGCAACAAGCGAAGGCCTTCTTTCTTTTTAGGTTTGGTGAGGACGACAAAACCAAAACTTAAAAGAACAGCAATGATCAGTAAAATATAAGTCATGTTTAATTTAAATGGTATTTGGCTTACTGAAAAACCATGTGGATAAAATTAACGTATTTTTGTGGCATTCTTTAAATGTATTATGGGTAATAATTTTAAAATGGTTGCCAAGACCATGTTTGGTTTTGAGGAAATACTATCAAAGGAATTACGTAACCTGGGAGCTGTAAATGTTCTTGAAGGTACAAGGATGGTTTCATTTGAAGGCGATACCGGATTTATGTATAAAGCCAATTTATGCCTCCGAACTGCTATAAAGGTTTTAAAGCCTATTCATTCGTTCCATGTAAAAGATGAAATAGATCTTTATAAGAAGATTTATGCGATGGATTGGTCTAAATTCCTAAACCCGGAAATAACTTTTGCTATAGATGCGACGGTTAACTCTGAAAATTTTACACATTCATTTTATGTCTCTCAAAAAACAAAGGATGCCATTGTAGATAAATTTCGTGATACTGTTGGTAAGCGACCTAATGTGGATATTAAGTTTCCGGAAATTCGTATAAATATCCACATCCAAATGAACCAGTGTAATGTTTCCCTTGACACTTCCGGTCGTTCTTTGCACCAAAGAGGCTACAGAACAGCAACCAATATTGCTCCTATCAATGAAGTTTTAGCAGCAGGACTTCTTCTTTTAAGTGGATGGGATGGGCAGTCACATTTTTTAGATCCGATGTGCGGCAGTGGGACACTGTTAACGGAAGCGGCGATGATTGCATGCAACATACCGGCAAATATAAATCGCAAGGAATTTGCATTTGAAAAGTGGCAAGATTTTGACAGTGAACTTTATGAGAAAATAGTTGAAAGTAGTCTTAATAAAACAAGGGAGTTTCATTATAAAATCACTGGTTATGATAAAGCGCCTTCTGCAGTACAAAAAGCAATTGATAATGTAGAGAATGCCAATCTCTCAGAATACATTTCTGTTGAGCGTAAAAATTTCTTTGAATCGGAAAAATTCACAGAAAACCATTTACATATAGTGTTTAATCCACCTTATGGAGAGCGACTAAATATTGAAATGGAAGAATTTTATGGGAATATTGGGGATACTTTGAAGCAAAATTATCCCGGAACAGATGCGTGGTTCATTACTTCTAACCTTGAAGCTTTAAAGTTTGTAGGGCTTCGTCCTTCACGAAAAATAAAAGTATTTAACAGTCAATTGGAATCTCGCCTGGTGAAGTATGTAATGTACAAGGGTAGTAAAAAAGCTAAATACAACAATCAGGTCGACTAAATAAATCCTGAGTTCAGAGCTTTTGTGTTTAAGAATTTTGGTTCAAAAGAGACAAGTAAAACTTGACCTATTCCTCCGGGCGGCTTTTCTTCTTCTTCTTTTTATTTACCTTTTTTTTATATAATGGGATGAAATAAGAAATAGTATAATTATAACCTACTCCAAATTTACTATTATCATTTACCTTATTGAAACCGGGAATCCATAAGTTTGGGAAGAAATCAGCTTCTTTATTCGTGATTAAATATTTAAGTCTGACACTGGCGCCAAGGTATAAATTTGCAAATAGTTCAACTTTAATGCCTAAAAGAAGCTCTAACCAGGTAGCATTTAAACCGCTGAATTCTTCAGACGAACCAGAACCGGGTATAAAAGCAGTAGGACTCCAATACCTATCGCTATCATAAATTGTATAATTATTTAATGTCTGGCTAAAGGAGCTGCCCGCATATCTAACCCCAAAAAGTATAGCATTGGTCATCCCGTACCAATTCTCATAGGTGTTAAAATCAACTCCAAGTTTTATATAACTTCCAGAGGTAGTATAGCTATACAACTCAATTCTATTAATGTCATCTATATTTTCAAGAGCTTCAATACTCGTTTTTTTTTCATTACCGAACTCCCCTGCAACGTATAGTTTTTTGGTAATACGAAAGTCTGCTACGAATCCCAGGCCCGAATAATCAGTATCAAAAAGTGACCTTATTGTTTTACTTAAATCAACCCCAACACGCAATCCATAACGTTGGCCAAAACTTGTTGAATCTCGGGAACCTATTTGGATAGAATCTGTCTGTGCTTCGCTTAAAAAAAAGCCAAAAAGAAAAAAGCAACTAATGAAATATCTTAACATGGGCGCTGTCTTGATTTTGTATTAAAGGCGAAACTATTTCAATTTTTTGAATCCAATTTTCACTGTCTGGAGTAAGCATGTCACCTAAGTCATCATAATTTGCAATATAACCACAGGCCCTCGAAATAAAAATCTCCAGTGTACTATAGTCAAAAGTGAGTGTATCATTGTTACCAGTTTCCAAGTCATCTTCATCAGCTGAATCAGAAATCATTATAAACCCTGTGTTGGGTTCATTTATTCTTAAAGGCAGAGCAATTGAGTCTAAAGAAGTTCTATCGGTAAATGAGTTAACAGTGGAGGATTGACCTAAACCAATAACTCTTAAACTGGGTACGGCTTTTAATTCACTCGGATTTT
>CBDTVZ010000284.1:0-3385 GCA_965363995.1 uncultured Eudoraea sp. | reverse complement strand
AAGCGGCTGAATTATTAAGATGCTGTATAAGCCTTTCTACCCATTGATCGGGTGATCTGCTTAACCCAATCCCGAAAATAGCATCAATAATAATATCTTCAGGATCTATTGAAGGGAGTTCAGTATCCTGGTTAACAAAGTTTGGCCAAATCTTACGGTCCTTTAACCGCTCTAAATTGGTCAAAAAATCATGAGACCTCTTCTCGCTATAGTTTACTACAAATACCTCAAAATTGTAACCATGTTCCCTTAAATGCCTGGCCAGAGCTAATCCATCACCTCCATTATTTCCAATCCCACAGAACAACTTAATTTTGACCTGAGTACCTTGTAACCTATGGTGAAGCCAGTTAAAAAGCTGCATTGACGCCCTTTCCATAAGTGCGTCACTAGTGATATCCTGATCTTCAATTGTGAATTGGTCGGCCGCGTATATCTGTTTGGCTGTAAATATCTTCATTGCCCTATCTGCCTTTAGATTATTGGTGTCTTTTTATTTATTTCTTGTTCGTACTGAAATATGTTTTCCTATTCTTAGTGCTAATTACAAATTCTGCTCTATACCAATGAAGCGGTCTAAATTTGTTGCTTTTTGTAAAAATATTTGAAAAATATTGATGACTTCGTAAAAATAGCATGAATTATTTGATAAGGGGTTCAAAAGTCCTACTTTTGAATTGTTATCATAGGCATTATGAAAAGCATAACGGACATAAATCAAAGGACTTCATCCCGCAATAACCGGCACTATTTTGCTGTTATCAACACCACTACTACCCCCTTGGGGTAATATTCTACATATACGTCCGATTTCTCATATATTCAGCAACATCACCTGTATCAATCTATCAATTAATAAAATAGTATAATGAAAGTATTAAAATTTGGAGGTACTTCAGTAGCCAATGCTCAACATATAAAGCAGGTTCAGAATATCGTCAAAAAATTAGATGCAAATAAGATTGTGGTTGTGGTTTCGGCTCTGGGCGGTATTACAGATCTACTCCTAAAAACAGTTGACCTGGCATCAAATCATGATGAAAGCTATAAAGACTGTCTCAGGGATATAGAAGACCGGCATATTAAAACGATCAAAGAACTCATTCCAATTCAATTACAAAGTGCTATTTTGAGTAAGGTAAAAAGCGAACTGAACACACTGGAAACCTTAGCAGAGGGTGCATTCCTTATTGCTGAAAAGACCCCGCAGTTAACGGACAAAATTGTGAGTTTCGGTGAGCTTTTATCGTCCTACATTATTAGTGAGTTCTTTATCTCAGAAGGCATGAAGGCGACTTTTAAAGATAGCAGGGAGCTAATCAAAACTGATGACACTTATGGAAAGGGTGCGGTGGATTTTGAAAATACTAATAAAAAATGCAAAGCTTATTTTTCAAATACAAAAAATAAAATAACCGTCATTCCCGGATTTATTTCTTCTTCAGCCAAAGGTAATCCCACTACCTTAGGCAGAGGCGGTTCTGATTATTCTGCGGCTGTAGTGGCCGGGGCAATAGATGCCGAAGAATTACAGATATGGACCGATGTTAGTGGAATGTACACGGCTAATCCAAGGATTGTCAAACAGGCCAAAGCAATTCCGCTAATCTCTTATGAAGAGGCTATGGAATTATCCCACTTCGGAGCCAAAGTTCTGTATCCACCTACAATACAACCTGTACTTGCTAAAAACATACCTATTCTTATTAAAAATACTTTTGCCCCGGAAGAGGCGGGTACATTAATAGCCAAAAATGAAAATGTCCTGGGTAAATCTGTCAGGGGTATTAGTAATGTTGAGCAAATTTCACTGCTATCTCTTGAAGGATCTGGAATGATAGGGATACCCGGTATCTCAAAACGATTTTTTGAAGTCCTTTCTCAGGCGGGTATTAGCGTTGTACTTATTACCCAGGCGTCCTCAGAACATTCAATTTGTGTTGGCATATCGGATGCAGATGCAGCTATTGCGGAATCACTCGTAAATAAAGCCTTTGAATTTGAAATAGCCACACATAAAATAAAACCAGTTTTGGTGGAAAGTGAGCTCGCCATAATTGCTTTGGTAGGAGATAACATGAAAAGCCATCAAGGGTTAAGCGGCAAAATGTTTAGTACCTTAGGTAAAAACAATGTAAATATCAGAGCCATAGCACAAGGGGCATCAGAAAGGAATATTTCCGCAGTCATAAAAAAAGATGATGTAAAAAAAGCCCTTAATACTTTACATGAAGAGTTTTTCGAGGAAAATATCAAGCAATTGAACATCTATGTAATGGGTGTTGGAAATGTGGGCTCCAGATTTATCAAACAAATCCAAAATCAGAAAAAATACCTCAAAGAAATCCTAAAGTTAAATCCAAGGGTGATTGGCTTATCTAATTCCAGGACTATGATCTTTGATGAAGATGGTATTCCATTGGAAAATTGGGATGAGCTTTTAGCAAAAGGCAAAAAAGCCGATAGAACTGTGTTTTTTAATACCATTCTGGAGTATAACCATCGCAATAGCATTTTTGTTGATAATACAGCTAGTGAAACTGTAGCTGGTTCTTATGCTGATTATTTAAAGCGGAGTATTTCAGTAGTTACCTGTAACAAAATTGCATGTTCTTCCAACTACGAAAAATATAATGATCTGAAAGAACTTTCAAGGGAATACAATGCGCCATTTCTGTTTGAGACCAATGTAGGAGCCGGATTACCGATTATAGACACTTTAAAACATTTGATAGCTTCGGGAGATAAAATTAATAAAATACAAGCCGTACTTTCCGGCAGCCTTAATTTTGTCTTTAATAATTTTAATGACAAGACTACCTTTCATGATGTTGTAAAAAGGGCACAGGAAGAGGGTTATACCGAACCGGACCCTAAAATAGATCTCAGTGGTGTTGATGTTATGCGAAAGATTTTAATATTGGCAAGAGAAAGTGGTTATGTACTTGACATTGAAGACATAAAGAACAACTCATTTTTACCGGAAGAAAGTCTGGCTACAATCAACAATGATGAATTTTACGCTTCGCTAACTGCCCATGAGAAATCGTTTCAGCAATTATATGAAAAGGCAGTATCTTCTGAAAGTAAGCTTAAATATGTTGCGGAATTTGAGAATGGCAAAGCAAGTGTTGGCTTAGAACTGATTCCCAAAGGTCATGACTTTTACAATTTGGAGGGAAGCGATAATATTGTTCTTTTTTATACAGAAAGATACCCTAACCAGCCAATGATCATAAAAGGAGCGGGAGCCGGGGCAGATGTTACTGCATCCGGAATTTTTGCAGATATTATTAGAATAGGAAATTTTTAATCAAATGAATAGTATTAAAGTCTTTTGTCCGGCTACAATAGCTAATATCTCGTGTGGATTTGACGTCCTTGG
>CBDTVZ010000283.1:0-3403 GCA_965363995.1 uncultured Eudoraea sp. | reverse complement strand
CCATTGTTATCTGCAATTAATCAATTGAAAAACAATATTAAGTTAATGACACTAATTTCACCTTCTTCATCAGAAGAACTAACATCTTTATCATGAAAAAACCATTTTTAACAGTTCTATTCCTGAGTTTTATTTGCTTCTTATTCAATCAAGAAACAATAGCCCAGGACAAAAGCATGGAGGACAATGTAAATGTCTGGCAATCTCCTGAAGAAGACATCCTCAAAATTCTGTACGCCCCCCAATTACCTAGAGTATCTGTTTCTCCTTCTAAGAAGTATATGCTACTGACAGATCCTATTATCTACCCCACTTTATCGGAGTTAGCAGGACCTATGCTTAAACTGGCCGGAACTCGTGTTAATCCAAAAAACAATTATTACCATGGAAGACACGGGGGCACTTCACCAAGAGTGCTGACTATTAAGGATGGAAAAATAATTCCCCTAAATATTCCTGAAGAATCAGAGGTTCTTTCAACCTATTGGGCAGCGGATGGTCAGCGGTTTGCTTTGTCTGTTGGATTTGAAAATCGGATTGAATTGTGGATGGGCGATATTACCGGCCTGGTCGAAAAAGCACCAGATATGAACCTTAATCCGCTCATGGATGAAGCGGTCAAATGGTTTCCAAATCAAGAAAAAATCTTAGTCAGAAGAATTAAAGATCGCGGCGCGGTACCTCAGAAACCAGCGATACCAAATGGCCCTAAGATATTAGAAGATGATGGTGCGTCTGCAAGATCAACTTACGAATCAAGAAACCTGCTCGAAACGGCATATGATGACGCCCAATTCAGTTACTACACACAAAGCGAATTGGTCATCTACGATACCAAAACAAAACAAAAGCAAGTTGTTGGGCCAGCCGCATCCTATATATCTGCGGGTATTTCTCCGGATGGGAATTACTTATTAATTGAGCGATTAAAAGCGCCTTGGTCACATGAAGTGGCATGGTGGCGTTTTGCCAATGATATCGAAGTGTGGAATCTAAAAGGAGACTTAGTGAAAACCGTAGTCAATCACCCTGTCGCCAATGAAGTACCTGTACAAGGTGTGATTTCTGGCCCAAGATCGGTGTCCTGGCAACCCACAGCTCCTCATACTTTGTTTTGGAGAGAAGCTTTAGACGGTGGTGATCCTGTAGCGGAAGTAGCATTTAGAGATAAACTGATGAGATGGGAGGCACCATTCAACGTTCAACCAGAAGAAGTCTTCAAGGCAGAGCATCGTATACAAGCAACGATGTGGGGGCAATCTGACGGAATGCTCATGGTGTATCAGAGAGAACGTATAAAAAGATGGCGTTATGTCTGGATTTTGGATGTTGATAAAGGCACCGCTAAACAATGGTTTGACTTGAATGAAAATGATCGTTATAATGATCCTGGCTTCCCGATTTTTACTCAACTGGATAATGGTAAGTATGTATTTAAAGTAGAAGACGGAGCTATTTATTTCCGTGGAAGAGGAGGTTCGAAGGATGGAGATCGCCCATTTGTAGATCGTCGAAATATCGAAACGGGAGAAACAGAAAGATTGTTCCGATGTGCGCCAGATAAATATGAGTATTTCGTTGACTTTGCCGAAGAGTCGAACAGTTTTATTATGAGTTCTGAATCTGCTACGACCGTACCTAATTTCTATTTAGCAAAATTTTCGGAAACGATTGAGGCAGAAGCTGATGAAAGCACGAGAGCTATCACTAAGCGTCCTATTACAACATTTGAGGACCCTAGCCCTGAATTACGTGAAATTGAAAATAAAATTGTCAAATACCAAAGAAAAGACAGCATTGAATTAAGTTTTCAATTGCTTTTACCTCCAGGTTATAAAGAAGGAACCAGAGTTCCAACTGTTGTATATGCCTATCCATTGGAATATTCCGGTGGTAAAACTGCAGGTCAGGTTAGAGGATCTTCGAATCGATTTATGCGAATTTACGGTCCATCTCATAAATACTTTTTAATGCGAGGTTATGCTGTATTGGATAATACGGCGATGCCAATGATAGGTGATCCTGAAACTGTTTATGATACATTCGTTCCGCAATTGGTGGCTGATGCCGAAGCAGCTGTTGCAAAAGCTATAGATATGGGCATAGCTGATCCTGATAGGATTGGGATCATTGGCCATAGTCATGGTGGTTTGATGGTTGCCAATTTACTTGCACATTCTGATTTGTTCTGTGCAGGTATAGCACGAAGTGGATCGTATAACAAAACAAATCAGCCTTATGGATTTCAGGGCGAACGTCGTTCACTTTTTGAAGCAACCAAATCATATATTGACTGCTCCCCTACATTCTTTGCAGACAAGGTCAATGAACCTATTTTGATTATTCATGGAGATGATGATTCTAATCCAGGTACATTGACTTTTCAGTCAGAGGTGTTTTATGAAGCTGTCAGAGGTTCTGGAGGTACTGCAAGATTGGTGTTATTACCATTTGAAGATCATGGCTACAGAGCAAAAGAATCAATCGAACATGTTTTGTGGGAACAAATGAAATGGTTTGACAAGTATGTTAAAAATCGGAAGATCACTAAAGAAACGGAAAAAGAGGAGAAACCATAAATATTGAGTACTTCATTCCAATTTAAAAATTGATCCATTTAAGTGGAGTATGGAATTCTTTTGGCATTTAGCAAATGGTTTGATGCTAAGAAGATAAATTATCTTAGTTCTTATAAGAGGATATCATCAATGATGCTATCCCATTGTTGGCAACAATTTGAAAACTTTTTTAGTCAGGCAACCATTTCTAAAATTATTGCGTCTTTATAAATGTATGCTTAATACTATTTTCATTTAACAAATCAAATTCATATGTCAAAAGACCTAAAAATTTCAGAACTCAATAAAAACCGCACACTTCCAAAGTATCGTATTTACATGATGAAATTCGTCTATGGTATGACTTTCTTTTTATTAGGATACAGAATGTGGTCATATATGCTTAACCCAGGAGAATTGATTCCTGCCATGGATGGGGTAGCTTATAGTTTCTGGGCGGTCTATGCTATAATGATGGGATTTGGACTTCGATATCCAATAAAATTTTTACCCTTGATTATACTACAACTATTCTACAAATCTGTATGGATTTTGATTGTGGCTCTTCCATTAAAAACAGCTGGTCAATTAGATGTCGATTCAGTTGACATGCTTCAAAGCTTTGCTATTGCAGTAGTTATTGACTTAATTGTAATACCATGGCCTTATGTATTTAGAAATTATATCAAAAATTTATTTGTGTGGAAATCAGTTTGATACTAATGGAATCCTCATTTTTCTATATAAATAAATTAATCAAAACAAATGTAATATGTAATGCATTCCATAAAGTCCTCCGCTAGTGCGAGCGTCACGCTCGCCCACTGCTAATTCTGTCACACGCT
>CBDTVZ010000282.1:0-3418 GCA_965363995.1 uncultured Eudoraea sp. | reverse complement strand
TAAGCGACGAAGAAAAAATTGAGCGCATTCGCGAAAATGTCAGGGAAATTATGCTAACGCTGGGCCTCGACCTGGAAGACGATAGTTTAAGTGGTACACCAGACAGGGTAGCAAAAATGTATGTAAAGGAACTCTTTGGTGGGTTACAGCCAAAGAAAAAACCGAAATCTTCTACGTTTGAGAATAAGTACAAATATGGTGAAATGTTGGTGGAAAAAAATATAACCGTTTATTCTACCTGTGAGCACCATCTTCTTCCTATTGTTGGAAGAGCACATATAGCTTACATTTCAAAAGGTACAGTAGTTGGACTTTCCAAGATGAACAGGATAGTTGATTATTATGCCAAAAGGCCACAGGTACAGGAACGGCTGAATATTCAAATCGTAAAAGAACTTCAGGAAGTATTAGGTACCAAAGATGTTGCCTGCGTTATTGATGCTAAGCATTTGTGCGTAAATTCGCGAGGAATACGGGATGTGGATAGTAGTACTGTTACTGCAGAATACGGTGGCAAATTTAAAGAAGAGGCCGTCAGACGCGAGTTTTTGGACTATATAAACCTGGAGACCAATTTCTAATTGTATATAGCAACAATGCAATTGTATAAAACCCAACACCTTAAAGTCTATAATTCCCTTTCCAGCACCAAAGAACTATTTGAACCAAATAACGAAGGGCACGTAGGTATGTATGTATGCGGTCCCACGGTATACAGCAATGTGCATCTGGGAAACTGCCGGACTTTTATGTCGTTTGATATGATCTTCAGATACCTCAGGCATTTGGGTTACAAGGTGCGTTATGTAAGGAATATCACAGATGCAGGCCATTTGGTAGACGATGCTGATGAAGGGGAAGACAAAATTGCGAAAAAGGCACGTTTGGAGCAAATAGAGCCCATGGAGGTGGTACAGCGCTACACTGTAGATTTTCACAATATCCTTCAAAAATTTAACTTTTTACCTCCAAGTATTGAACCAACTGCAACAGGTCATATTATAGAGCAAATAGAGATCATTAAGGATATCCTGGAAAAAGGTTATGCCTATGAGATTAACGATTCTGTCTACTTTGATGTTAAGAAGTTTAATGAAGATTATGAATATGGTAAGCTGAGTGGCAGAAAGCTGGAAGACATGATCTCAAATACAAGGGAACTTGCAGCTCAGGACGATAAGAAAAGTCCTCAGGATTTTGCTTTGTGGAAAAAGGCTGAACCACAACATATTATGCGATGGCCTTCCCCATGGGGAGATGGTTTTCCGGGTTGGCATCTTGAATGCACGGCAATGAGTACAAAATATCTTGGTGAGAATTTTGACATACACGGAGGTGGAATGGATCTGAAATTTCCTCATCACGAATGTGAAATTGCACAGGCAGAAGCGAGCAATGGTCATTCTCCTGTTAAATATTGGCTGCATACCAATATGCTTACTCTAAATGGTAAGAAAATGGCAAAATCTACCGGGAATAATGTTCTTCCGAATGAGATCTTTTCTGGTAATAATAGCATACTTAGTAAAGCATTTTCTCCTTCCGTGGTACGCTTTTTTATGATGCAGGCACATTATACCAGTATTCTGGATTTAGGCAACGAAGCCCTGCTGGCATCAGAAAAAGGGTATCAAAGGCTTATGGAGGCAATTACCGGTCTTGACAGTTTAAATACCGGGGCTACATCAGATTTCAATGTAAAGGATTGGAGGCAAAAGTGTTATGATGCAATGAATGACGATTTTAACACCCCAATCCTAATTGCAAACCTTTTTGAAGGAGTTAAACATATCAACCTTATAAAAGAAGGAAAAGAACAGCTTTCCGCAGATGATAAAAAAAATCTTATCGAGACCATGAATAGTTTTGTATTTGATGTTCTTGGCCTGGAAAACATAAATGATAGCGGAAGGGATTCAGTAAAGTTATCGGGGGTCGTGGAATTACTCATACAATTGCGTACTGAAGCTCGCGCCAACAAAGATTTTGGTACATCTGATAAAATTAGGGACCAATTGGCAGCCCTTGGAATTCAGTTAAAAGACAGCAAGGAGGGCACAACTTTCAGCGTCTCCTAATTTTTTGCAGCAGCCTTTGGGTTAATCCTTGCGAATTGGCTTTTATGAAATTCTTTTTAATAATGGTACTGAAAATTAGTCTTTAAAAATATTCTTTAAGGTGAAAAAAATTCTAATTGCTCCCTTTGTACTTCTTGTCAGGATCTACCAGTTGGTTATTTCACCTTTGACCCCTTCAAGCTGTCGATATTCCCCTACATGCTCTCAGTATACCCTTGAGGCTTTAAAAAAGCATGGTCTTTTTAAAGGAGGTTGGTTAGCCATAAAACGAATATTCAGCTGTAATCCCTGGGGCGGAAAAGGTTATGATCCCGTACCCTGACCTGCTAATCTAAGATATAATCAGAATTTTCTTTAAATCTTATATCGATCTAAAAAAGCAAAAAAGTGTAAGAAAGTTAAGCCACATTTTGCCTTTGGCCTCTGTTCAATTTTCTTATCTTAGCCGCTTAAAATCTTCACTATGTATTTTTTAGGTTTTACCTGGAATCCGGATGATACCCTTTTCACAATTGGTGTATTGCAAATTAAATACTACAATCTTTCATGGATAGTAGCCTTTGCCCTGGGTTGGTATATTATGAAAAAGATTTTTTTGAATGATAAAAAATCCCTCGAGCAATTAGATTCCCTTTTTATTTATACAGTACTTTCAACAATGCTTGGTGCACGCCTTGGACATGTCATTTTTTATGACTGGCCCTATTACCAAAACCATCTTGTAGAGATTTTACTTCCGATAAGAGAGCGTGCAGGAAGTACATTATTCGGTATTATTAATGGTTATGAATTTACAGGTTTTACAGGCCTGGCAAGCCATGGTGCAGCAATTGGTATTATTATCGGCATGTATCTTTTGAGCAGAAAATACAAAGACCTTAAAATGCTTTGGATTTTAGATCGGGTGGTTATTACTGTTGCTATTGGGGCATTTTTCGTAAGATTAGGCAATTTTTTTAACTCTGAAATTAATGGCAAAATAACAGATGAAAACTTTGTTTTTGCTACTAAATTTGTGCGCGATTCAGATGATATGCCAGCCAGGTCCGCCCTCCAGATTACCAAAGAAGAGTCTGTTAATGCGGCCTATGCTGCATTGGAAAATAATCCTAAATTTGCCGATTATTTCAGCGCTATTCCTTTTAGACATCCTGCTCAATTGTATGAAGGTTTCGCCTATATATTTGTTTTTCTGATTCTGTATTACCTCTATTGGAAGACCGATAAAAAGAATCAACCTGGATTTTTATTTGGTTTATTCCTGGTACTCCTTTGGACGATTCGGTTTTTTGTAGAATTTGTAAAGAAAAGTCAGGGTGGATTTGAAGAATCATTAGGGT
>CBDTVZ010000281.1:0-3427 GCA_965363995.1 uncultured Eudoraea sp. | reverse complement strand
TTTCTCAAATATATTTCGTTGTATGTCCTCGAGTAAAAACTCAATTTTTGCAACAACCTCATCAGCTTCCACAATTTGTTTTTCGAGGGTATCTCTTCGCGCCAATTCATAGGTCCCATTGTCCATATCACGTTGCCCAATAGCAATTCTGACGGGGACCCCTTTTAATTCATATTCATTAAATTTAAATCCGGGTTTATGGGTATCGCGCTTGTCGTATTTTACGGATATACCTTTATCCTGTAATTCTTTTACCAAAGGATTTATCCTTTCGGAGATTGCATCTAATTGTTCCAGACCTTTGTATATGGGTACTATAACCACCTGTATAGGGGCCAGTTTAGGAGGTAAAACAAGACCATTATCATCACTATGTGTCATAATTAGAGCACCCATCAGGCGTGTAGAAACGCCCCAGGAGGTGGCCCATACGTATTCCTGTTTACCTTCCCTTGTTGCAAATTTTACATCAAAAGCTTTGGCAAAATTCTGACCCAAAAAATGTGATGTTCCGGCTTGTAAGGCCTTTCCATCCTGCATTAGGGCCTCAATGCAATAGGTTTCTATGGCTCCCGCAAAGCGTTCACTTTCCGTTTTTGTTCCCTTGATCACCGGGACGGCCATATGATTTTCAGCAAAATCTGCATATATATTCAGGATCAATTCAGATTCTTCTATTGCCTCCTGTTCAGTTTCATGTGCTGTGTGGCCTTCCTGCCAGAGGAATTCAGTCGTGCGCAGGAATAATCTTGTTCTCATTTCCCATCGTACCACATTGGCCCATTGATTAATTAAGAGCGGAAGATCCCTATAAGACTGAATCCACTTTCTATAAGTGTCCCAGATAATAGTCTCAGAAGTTGGCCTTACAATAAGTTCTTCTTCCAGTTTAGCATCTTCGTCTACTATAATACCACTGCCGTCTTCCGCATTTTTTAGCCTGTAATGGGTGACTACGGCACATTCCTTTGCAAATCCTTCAACGTGACTCGCTTCTTTACTGAAATATGATTTTGGAATAAACAACGGGAAATAGGCATTCTGATGCCCGGTATCCTTAAACATCTTGTCAAGGCCCGCCTGTATTTTTTCCCAAATGGCAAAACCATAAGGTTTTATCACCATACATCCCCTAACAGCTGAATTTTCGGCCATGTCAGCCTTAATCACGAGTTCATTATACCATTTGGAATAATCCTCGCTTCTTTTAGTCAAATTTTTTCCCATCAAATATACTTTGGCACAAATCTTGTGTCCTTATTAACGAAATAGTTTGGTAAAACTAACTATTTTTAAAACGTTCAACAATATAAATTTAAACCTATGATACAATCTCTACCCCTCCCTAAATTAATAAGGACTGCAACGCTTCTTGTTGCAGGTATATTATTGGTTTCCTGTGGTTCCTATCAGGAGGCTTCCTATTATGATAATGATGGTATCTATACTGAAGGGGCCGAAATGGTCTATACAAAGAAAAAGAAACAGCCGAAACAGCAGCAAAGTGATGGTATTTATGATGATTATTTTGGCCAGAAAGCAGATCAAATAGATGAATTCATGGAGGGTGAAGTCTTTACTGATGTAGATGATTATTATGGAGGAGATGTACAAAATGATAGTCTTCAAGTTGTACCGGAAGGAAATTATTATGAGGGCTATAATGATTATGTAGGTTACTCCGGATGGGGTGACAATCAATCCAATGTTATCATAAACAATTACGACAACTATGGTTGGGGCGGAGTTGGTTTTGGTATTGGTATTGGCCTTGGCTGGGGCTGGGGTGGTTATGGTTGGGGCTATCCAGGTTATGGTTATGGCGGATATTACGGTGGATATTACGGCGGATATTGGGGTTATCCGGGTTATGGATATGGTGGTTATTGGGGCTATCCGGGTTACGGCTACGGCTACGGATATGGATATGGATATGGCAATGGATACGGATACGGATATGGAGGATATTCATACAACAGCAGCAGGAGGGGTTACTACGACAGTAATTCTTTAGCTTCAAATTCATTACGAGGGAGATCTAATCTCACATCAGGCAGGGGAAGGTCTAGTTTAACATCAGGAAATGGAAGAACAGCTTCCAGTTCCAGGTCTAATGTTGCAAGATCTGGCACAAGCAGAACTGCTTCCTCAGCACGAAGCTCCGGTGCATATAGATCGGGTACAACTGCAAGAAGAACAGTTAGTGCTGATGCTATAAATAGAAACAAGGCTTACAGATCCAGTAGAAGTACACGATCTGTTCCTGGATATTCAAGTAATGCACGGAGCGGAAATACATACAGAAAATATTCGCAAGGAACCAACAGATATAGCAGAGGGACTGGTAGTAGATCGAGCACAGCAGGAAGGTCTTATGGAAATTCTACTCAAAGAAGTTCTGGTTATTCCAGGTCGTCATCTTCAATGCCTAGAACCTCAGGTTATAATTCCGGAAGAAGTTCAGGGTCTAGAAGTTCAGGTAGCTATAAAAGTTCTGGATCCAGGAGTTCCAGAAGCTCAGGGAGCTATAGAAGCTCAGGGGGATCTTCAAGATCTTCTGGCAGCATGCGAAGTTCAGGGGGGTCTTCAAGATCTTCTGGTAGCATGCGAAGTTCCGGTGGTGGCTCAAGAAGTTCCGGCGGTGGTTCAAGAAGTTCTGGTGGAAGCAGGGGCGGCAGACAATAATTCCAAAAATCAGTAGAATTAAATTTTAATAAAATGAAAAGAAATATATTTTTCATCCTGGTATTGATATGTGGGACTGTAAGTGCTCAAAATATTGAGGATGTACTCAGATACAGCATTGAAAACACCAATGGAACAGCTCGTTTTCAGGGCTTAAGTGGGGCTTTTGGAGCTCTGGGTGGTGATCTATCCGCATTAAATATCAATCCGGCAGGTTCGGCGGTATTCAATAATAGTCAGTTTACTATGACCGGAACAAACTACAATCGCGATAATAATGCAACCTACTTTGGAAGGACAAATAATACCCGACTTAATTCATTTAAAATTAATCAAGTAGGAGGTGTTATGGTATTTAAAAATTACGATAAAAATTCTGATTGGAGGAAATACTCTTTAGCTTTTAACTATGATCTGGTAAATAATTTTAGCAATCAATTTTTTGCCTCCGGGAATAGTAATGAAGGTATAGACAATTACTTTCTTGCTTTTGCACAAGGCCAGCCTTTAGGTCCGTTGTTTGTTCAGGATGGTGAGGTGATTGAAGAAGCCTATCTGGATATAGGGAGTAGCCTTGGTTTTGGGCCGCAACAGGCATTTTTAGGTTTTCAGGCCGGGATAATTGATCCGGTAGATATTGATGATGACAACAACACCCAATATATTTCTAACGCTGAATACAACACCGTAAATCAGGAATTTTTGCAATCTACCAGAGGCTATAACAGCAAGTTCACCATGA
>CBDTVZ010000280.1:0-3429 GCA_965363995.1 uncultured Eudoraea sp. | reverse complement strand
CCGATGTTATGATTAAAGAAGACCCCATAGCTCAGGCCTTATTAAAGGAATACAACAATGCTATCATGCTCAATCAAAACTTAAGCGAAGAAGATGCCCGGGCTGTTGCAGAGTACTTACGCACCCTTTAAAAGCGGATTAAGAATCTTATTAAGTTTTGTTCTCGGTTAATAAATTGATGAGTACGGCACTTTTTCTTTTTAAATAATTAAATCAATGGAGTGGTATTTACTTTCTTATTGGTAATGAACACTCACAGAGGTAATGACTTCCCTCATTATATCTTTTAAAAACAATAAGAAAGTTATAGTTTCGTACAGACAAATTGGAAATATGAAATATTTAATTCGACAAAAAATAGCTTTGAGATTTTTGATTACACTTCTTTTAATAACAAGTCTCACAAGTTACGGGCAAAGTAAAAACTTTATTGATCAACCATATTTAGAGACTACTGCAAGAGTAGATACCTTAGTCATACCAGACCGTATTTACTTATCAATCCTAATTACAGAAGCGGACACCAAAGGAAAAACTTCGGTTGAAAAATTAGAAAATAAAATGGCCGACAAACTGAAAAAACTAGGCATTGATATCGAGAAACAACTTACCCTTACTGATTTGGGGAGTAATTTTAAAAAGTACTTTCTAAAGAAAGTCGATGTCCAAAAAGACAAAGAATATTCATTATTAGTGTATGACGCCGTAGATGCAGGCAGAGTAATAATGGGCCTTGAATCTATCGGAATCTCTAACGTTAACCTGACAAAAACCGAATACTCAAGTATGGATAAGCTCAAAATTGATCTAAGACAAAAAGCTGTAGGTGCAGCAAAAATCCAGGCAGAAGCAATGCTCATCCCTCTAGATCAAAAACTTGGACCTGCGCTTTTTATTTCCGATCAGAACACAGGGATACAAAACAGATATCAGGGAAGGATTGCTGAAGTACAAGTGTTCAAAGATGGAAGTGCAGATCAGCCTATTGAAATTGAATTTGAAAAAATAAAAGTGGAGAGTACTGTAAACGTTAAATTCGCAATGCAGTAACAATCAGACTTTATCTATTGCTAGTTTATAAGTGGGGTCCTCCAGGACATTTACGTCAATTATGGCATCTGCATTAGTTAACAAGCGCCTGCAATCCTCACTTAAATGCCTTAAATGTACCTTCTTCCCAACTTTGTGATAGCGTCCTGTTAATTTGTTTAACGCTTCAATGGCAGACATATCTACTACCCTGCTTTCCTTAAAATCTATAATAACCTCATCCGGGTCCTCAAGTACCTCGAACTTTTCATTAAACAAAGCCACAGATCCAAAAAATAGTGGACCATAGATCTCATAGTGCTTAATTCCATTCTTGTCAATATATTTTCTGGCGCGTATCCTCTTGGCGTTATCCCATGCAAATACAAGGGCTGAAATTATTACACCAACCAAGACAGCCAAGGCCAGATTATGGAGAAAAATGGTAACCAGGGTTACTAATATCATTACAAGGACGTCAGATTTCGGCATTCTTCTGAATGTACGCAAACTGGCCCACTCAAAAGTTCCTAGTGCAACCATAATCATTAATCCTGTAAGTGCGGCCATAGGCACTTTTTCAATCAAATTAGCCCCAAACATAATAAAGACAAGAAGCATTACAGAAGCCACTATACCGGATAATCTTGCTCGTGCACCATTGGAAGTATTAATTAAACTCTGCCCTATCATGGCACAGCCACCCATCCCGGAAAAGAGTCCGGAAAGTATATTTGCTGTTCCCTGAGCAATTGCTTCTTTATTACCGCGCCCGCGTGTTTCTGTAATTTCATCAATAATATTAAGCGTCAATAAACTCTCTATAAACCCTACCCCGGCAACAATAGCCGCATAAGGAAAAATGATCCGCAGGGTTTCTAAAGTAAAAGGCAGTTGTGGGATATGAAATGGTGGAAAACCGCCCTGAATAGAGGCTATATCGCCAATTGTTTTTGTGTCAATATCGAATGCAAGCACGAGCCCAAAAACAGCCAGGATAGCCACTAATGAGGCAGGAACTGCTTTGCTTAATTTGGGTAAACCCCAAATTACCAGCATTGTGATTAAAACTAATCCCAAAAAAATAAACAATGTACTACCAGATAACCATAAGCCATCGGACGACTTGAACTGGTCTAACTGTGACATAAAAATAATGATAGCCAGGCCGTTTACAAATCCAAATATTACGGGATGAGGCACTAGGCGCATCAATTTGCCTAACCGAAGAAATCCAGCTGCTAACTGCAGTATTCCAGCCAATATCACCGCGGCAAATACATATTCCACCCCATAATCCATGGCAAGTGAAACTATGACAACAGCCACTGCACCGGTTGCTCCTGAAATCATTCCCGGTCGGCCTCCAAGAATAGAGGTCACCAGCCCCATAACAAATGCCGCATATAATCCGGTTAAAGGGGATAAACCTGCAATAAGAGCAAAGGCTATCGCCTCCGGTACCAGAGCTAGTGCAACCGTTAATCCGGATAGGACTTCTGTTTTGTAATTAACTTTTTGGGAAAAATCGAATAGATTTAAGTACTTCTTCAAACCCTTATTATATTAAGGGGGCAAAAATAGCACTTATTAACTGTTAATAGCCCTAATTGAAAAGAATTATGGATTTCATAAATTACCAGTGATGAAGGCCTAATAATTTCTTTCCAAGTTCAGATAATTTAGCAGTTTCGTATCTGTTTTTTTCCCAATTTCTTGGATCACCCGGAAATGCGTAACCCTCAGGAGCTATTCTGTTCTTCCAGGAATTAATGCGCCATTGTTTTAATTCTTCATTTTCTTCCTCTGCCGGCATCATAGAAATATATTGGGCTATCCTAACTTTATTTTCAGATTTGTTTGGCCTGATCCCATGGGGCTCCGTGCTATTAAAAATAAGAAGGTCACCAATTTCTAGTTTTACTTTTACAATTTTATCTTCCAGTTCTGAAATATCCGGTTGAAAGTGGTCCCGGTCTTCTGGCTGTGTAAGCTTCCAACTTTCGTAATTCCGGTACAGCCATGGAATACACTGAAATCCACCCATATTCTCATCGGTTTGGTCAGCTAGTGCCAATACTCCCTGTACATTTTGCGGTTTGGTTTCGGGATCATAATCCCAATGAATAAAACCTTTCCTTTCAAATCCAGGCCTTTGAGGAAAATTGAGATTCGCTCTATCAATTGTTACCCATAATTTTTCAGTTCCCCAAACATCCACAAAGGCATCATAAACGCGTTGAATTTGCCTGTTATTCCATAGGTGCTGGTTATTGTATACCTCCACCATCCCGGTACCCGTAAGTTCTTTCATTTTCATTTCAGCTCTTGGTGGAGCATACCAGGTATCACTATTGTTAGAATCCTTTTCATCAAATTCCCATAAAAAATCTGCTGTTA
>CBDTVZ010000279.1:0-3436 GCA_965363995.1 uncultured Eudoraea sp. | reverse complement strand
AGCTTTGCTGAGTTTCTTTGCATAGACGAGAAAGCACTTGCTCGAAAGCCAGATAGCATGAGTTTTGAAGAGGCAACTAGTATTCCACACGCAGCAATGCTTGCCCTACAAGGTCTGCGGGATGTGGGACAAATTAAAGATGGCCAGAAGATCTTGATTAACGGCGGTGGCGGCGGTGTTGGTTCATTTGGACTTCAAATAGCAAAACTTTACAACACAGATGTTACAGGGGTTGATACGGGTGAAAAATTAAAAGCGATGAAAACTCAAGGGTTTGACAACGTAATTGACTATAAAAAAGAAGACTTTACTAAGAGTGATCAGCATTATGATCTAATCCTTGATTGCAAGACCAATCGATCGCTCTGGAAATTTTTAAAGGTTCTTGAACCGGAAGGAAAATACGTTTCAATAGGTGGTAAGTCCGGCAATCTGTTGCAAATGCTTTATATGAGTCCAATACTAAAGTTATTTAGCAAGAAACGTGTGCACATGGTCATGTTAAAAGCTAATAAGGACTTGGAATACATCAATCAGCTTTATGAGGACAACAAGATAAATTGTGTTATAGATGGTCCTTATACTTTTGACAAAATACCCTGGGCGATTCAACGATTTGGAGATGGACTTCACAATGGTAAAATTGTAATTTCAGTAAACTAACAGTGCCACAACAAAGGCTATAATTCATTGTGGAGTCAATTAAGGGTTTCTCGGAAAATCCTACGGATTTCCCTAACATTCGGTTTCCTTTTACTAAATTAGTTACGAAACAATCGCAACTTATCATACACGAACACCTTAGCGGTCATTGTAAAATGACTGACGAACTACATAGACAACAAACAGAAAAAGGAAAATAGATGAAAGCAACAGGAAAAACAGTGAAAGAAATTCTGAATAACCTTCCTGAGGACAGAGCAGAACCTTTTAACAATCTACACGATGTAATTGTGAAAAACCTGCCCAAAGGTTTTGAAGCTGCTATTAGTTATGGTGGATTGGGTTATGTTGTTCCGCATACACTTTATCCTGCAGGTTACCATTGTAAACCAAGCGAACCGCTACCATTCGCAGGAATTGCTTCGCAAAAACATTCTATTAATTTTTACCACTTGGGTATTTATTCCGATCCCAAATTGTTGAAATGGTTCTTAACCGAATATCCCAAGCACAGTAAGCAAAAACTTGACATGGGAAAAAGTTGTGTCCGCTTTAAGAAGTTTGATGAAATTCCCTTTAAACTCATTGCTGACTTAATGAAAAAGATGAGCGCTGAGGAATGGATAGAGATGTATGAAAATAATCTTGTGCCGAAATCGAAGAAGAAAAAAACGAACCGCTAACAATGTGTACAAGCAATAGGGGGTTACGTGGTAAATTTAAAGGACAAAGCATTTAATAAACTTTTGTGGTGGTGGGAAGGTAATGCCTTGAAATCCGCTATTGCTTATCCACTAACCGTTAGGCACATATAAAACAGTTTATGAAAAATAATAGTAAATGGTCGAGAAGAAGATTCAGCAAAGCGGTAATTTCCGCACAACTTCTATTGGCTTCCGGTGCTTTAACGATTCCATTCGCATGTACTAAGTCCAAAAAGAATGAAAGTGATTCCGCTTTAGATAATTCACAACAAGAGATACTAAAACTTGTAATGGATGAAATTATTCCTGCAAATGAAAAAATGCCTTCAGCTTCCGATATTGGAAGTGTCGCCTATGTCTTAAGCATAATAAAAGAACTGCCTGATTTATCTCCCTTGTTTCAAAGCCTAACAGATAAAATTGAAGTTCAGAGTTTACAAAAATCGAATGCTAGTTTTTCCGATTTAAATAAGGAAGAACGTATAAATATATTAACCAATTTCGAACAAACTGAACCAGAATTATTTAAGGTATTAAAAGACTTCACTTATGAAAGTTATTATACCAGCGAGAGAGTTTATGAATTGATAAAATATGAACCACATCCAACAGGAACATCAGGGCCCAAGATGGAACCTTTTGATGAGAAACTTTTAGACCGTGTAAAAAAAGCTCCAACAATGTATACTAAAATATAAATACTATGAAAAATGAAGACATAGATGTTTTAGTAATCGGTGCAGGCGCCGCAGGCGCTGCTTTATCATGGAGTCTTTCGGAAAAAGGAGCTAAAGTTGTGTGTTTAGAACAAGGTGGATGGATTGATCCAGCTACATTCCCTTCGCTAAAACCAGATTATGAAACCCAACTAACGAGAGAAGGTGATTTTAATTTAAGTCCAAATTTTAGAAATCGTAAAGAAGATTATCCTGTAACAACACATGGAGAAAACCCACCGTATATAGGGATGTTTAATGCTGTTGGTGGATCAACCATACATTGGCAAGGTATATTCCCACGCTTTCATCCTTCTGATTTTAAAGTAAAAACACTCGATGGTATTGCCGATGATTGGCCAATTTCTTATAAGGATTTAGAACCTTATTACGACTTTAATGATAAAATGATCGGTGTTTCAGGATTGGCTGGTGATCCGGCAAATCCGCCACGCTCCGAACGACAAACACCACCATTACCGTTAGGGAAAATGGGACATGCTTTGGTGCACGGTTTTGAAAAACTAGGTTGGCATTGGTGGGTTTCAGATCATGCTATTATTTCAAAAGCCTATAAAAACAGAGCGCCATGCATGTTACATGGAAAATGCATGTTCGGTTGCCCAATGGGGGCAAAAGCATCTACAGATAGAACTTATTGGCCTTTGGCTATTTATAAAGGAGCAGAAATTAGAACCTGGTCGAGAGTTAAAGAAGTCACAGTTACCAAAGATGGGAAGGCCAAGGGAGCGATTTATTTTGATAAAGATGGAAACATACAAGAAATTAGAGCGAAAGTAGTAGTGGTATGTTGTAACGGCATTGGCACACCCCGTTTATTGCTGAACTCCAAATCAATTTTATTTCCTGATGGATTAGGAAATACGAATGGCTTAGTTGGTAAAAATTTCATGACCCATCCCGGAATTTGGATTAATGGTATTTTCGAAGATGTTATGGATAGTCATATAGGTCCGATGGGAAGTCCATTATTCAGCCATGAGTTTTATGAAACTGACAAAAATCGTGGATTTGACAGAGGTTACATGCTCTATGGTGAACGCACATTTGGTCCATTAAGCCAAACAGAAAGTGTTCCATGGGGAGAAAATCATCACGAGACATTTAGTGAGATATTTCCACATCAGGTTGGTCTTACTGTATTAGCTGACGATTTACCAGAAGAAACAAACACTGTTGAATTGGACAGTGAGGCGGTTGATTCTAATGGTATCGCTGCCGCGAAAGTAACCTATTCGCTATCTACTAACTCTAAAAAAATACTGGATCATGCGACTCAAAAGGCACGTGAAATGGTGCAACGTAAAACCGTTATGAGCATGGGTGGTTTAC
>CBDTVZ010000278.1:0-3443 GCA_965363995.1 uncultured Eudoraea sp. | reverse complement strand
ACTGAAAATGTTAGATTTAAAATGGATATCATAAAAATTTAGGTGATGTCAAATGTTCAAATATATAGCAGAAATTTAAAAAAGTAGCTCACCTATGCTAAGTTTACAATATCTGCAATTTTGAGAGACCAAACTTCTTACGGATACTATAAGAGATATCTGCAATTCTTAATGAGCGGATTTGTAAAAAATAGAACGCCGGGATATGAGCAAACTAAAGTTATTCTATCCTTTTACCTTTTAGATAATTTGTATTACTAGTTGCCCAATCTAACGTTCCGATGAATGACAAACTATCTGAAGACATTTCCATAGTAAAGGGATAGTAACCTACCACTAACTGTCCTTTTAGCTGATTTCCCTGTACCTTGCCCTTAAAATCATAAGCGCTGTCTCGGGTAGATTTTACAATTTTTCCCTCTTGTTTCATTGCCCATATTCCGCGCCCCATAGAGCTCGATTCCACCTTCCATTTCCCGGTCCATGGTTCTTTTTCGTTTACCTTAATATTGGCAGTTGTGATTCCTGACATGGCAGGTATAATTAATGGATTAGGTTCATAACCACTGCCGTCCAACTCCTTTTTCAGATTAAAGCCAACCCAGCGTCCTCTATTAGCAGGTGGCGGATCAACAGCTATCCAGAAATCCAGAGTTTCCGGCACAAAAATTGCCGAATGATAACTTTGTGTAGTTGGACTACCCACACAGGAAATTTCGTCGTTCCTTAACAATTCAACGAGCTTATATATGTCGATATTGTCTTGGTAATTATTCAAAAAGGAACTTGCCGTTTGGTATCGCCTGCAATGGTAATTCCTGCCTATGTTGAGAACTCGGGTATAATTCGTTAGCACCAGACCATCTTCATCCATGTCTTTATAGCCGATATCTACAGAATCATATTCATAGATCCTAGCTTTTTTTAAGTCAGTTACCATATTCATTTGGGGGAGTGAACGGCGGGCCTTTTTCAAGATTTCGCCGACTTCTTCAACTGAACTAGCGTTTTCAGTTATTTTACGATATAGTATATCATAAGGTATCCCTTTCCAATGGTAGGAGGCTCCCGCAATGGCATGCATGCCGAAATTTAGGCCGGTTTCGTTCATTGCCGTCCAAACACCAATCATCCCCGGAACCGTCACAGACGCAAAAGCATAGCCTTGTGAGGGCTGGTTTATAAACAGTATTTTGGGCTTGAGGATGGGCGGCCCTTGCCCAAGCTGAAATTCTAAGCCGCGGCTTCTTATTAATTTCCCATCTTGCCCTTTCACAGCAACAGATGTGCACGAGAAAAATCTCCACCCTGTTGTGCTGGCGGTGTTGATCATCAGGATTAAATGATAGTCGATACCGGAACCTGCTGCTAAGCCTTTTAATTCCGTTCTGTATTTCTCAGGTATATATTGTTCTACCTCCCTTGCACGATCCATCAGCATATTTTCCAACCGTGAGGTACCAAAAGACTCGGTTTTCATCCAAAAAAGAGCCTCTTTGATCCAAGGTTTCATTTCGTCTTTTAGCAGCACACCATGTGCGTAACCCATCTCGTAAGGGTCTCCCTTGAGGGAAACGATCGTTATGCCTCTTTTCTGATATTTTTTGCTCTGCCCAAAATAAATGACCCCGTCTTTTTCTTTAGTTGACATAGACTGCATCTGAGCCAACTTAGGATGAGGCAAGGGGTCGGATAGAGGAATCTGGATATTTTTCTTGCTGACACAACCTAACAGGACAAATATTGATGAAATAATCGCAATGAAAACCAAATATCCCATCTTAACGGACTGGTTGGATTTCAATTTAGCCTCCTCATAATCTGGAAACAATTTATTCCAATAAAAAAAGCCCCAGCTCTTTAGGTTTTAGCTGAGGCTTTTAGTTGATTAAAGCATTTATCCTCCTGGTATGAGGATTGATGTTTTAGTTAAACGCTACATTGTTTGTTTATAATTACCATCAAGGAAACCGGGAGTCAACGAAGATTAGAATCCAGTTATATTGAAAATACATGTAAAATCCCCAAACTACAGATATGTAGATGTAATTCCCATAATTTAAAGTTGAAATGATCGTAAAAATTTACCGGCGGTTGAAAATCAAGGTACGTTTACAGTATCAGTACTTTTGAAAGGACGAATTTATTGCAGATACCATGAAATATCTGCAATTGTGGCTTATCTGCAATTTGTTGGGGGTATCGGCCCTTTAAATTCACGAATACCAGCAATAAAAAGCCGGAGTTTAAACAAGTTAATTTATTCTATCCTCCTGCCTTTTAAATGATTCGTTCTACCGATCATATCTAATGTCCCATTGAACAAAAGTCCGCCTGAAGACATTTCTATAATTAAGGGATAGTAAATTGATAAAAAGTACCCATACTTATGGGGCTGATTGGTAAGGTGGCAGTGTGCTGACAAAAAGGGTTCGTTCGTCAACCATCTTTACAGGAATATTCAGCCAGTGCGGATAGTACATATATCCAAAAACCTGTTTGTCTGGTCCTTCAATAATCTCGACTTTAGCATAATCGTACTGCTGCTGAATTATAATGATTGTCTCAGACAAGGTCTCCTGATCTTCAATTTTATACCAACTATCACCAACGAGTTTTTTATCATTGTTTTTGGGGTCAAACATGATGGCTGAGGGTCTTGAATCCCATCGATAGGAATAATAGATGGTATACTCCTCCCAGTTCTCTCTCAACTCCGCAAGTGTCATTTTGTCCTCAGTACCGGTTTGTTTACTTATTTTTCCGTAGGTTCCTGAGCATCCCATGATAAAAGCGACTATTAGGATTACTATTCCAGCTATTCTTTTGATGTTCATAATTTCCTCCTTTCATAAACAAAACCCCAGCTATTTTGTAAAAGCTGAGGCTTATAAGTTGTTGAATCATTTCTCCTCCGTACGTGAGGATGAAAATATTGAAATACGCTTTTAAATTTAATGGTTTTATTTATCAGTAAGCATATTCTAAGTCAACAAAAAACGAAATACAACTTTAGAGGACCAAATATCGCCAAATCTTTGATTGATTGAGATAATATAAGAGATATATGCAATTCTTAATGAGCGGATTTATAAAAAATAGAAAGTAGAAACATGAGCAAACTAAAGTTATTCTATCCTTTTACCTTTTAGATAATTTGTATTACTAGTTGCCCAATCTAACGTTCCGATGAATGACAAACTATCTGAAGACATTTCCATAGTAAAGGGATAGTAACCTACCACTAACTGTCCTTTTAGCTGATTTCCCTGTACCTTGCCCTTAAAATCATAAGCGCTGTCTCGGGTAGATTTTACAATTTTTCCCTCTTGTTTCATTGCCCATATTCCGCGCCCCTGAGAGCTTGATTCCACCTTCCATTTCCCGGTGTGCGCTAGCGAATAATTTCCGGGGTATTCGAAATAGTGTAACGGCTTCAAACA
>CBDTVZ010000277.1:0-3444 GCA_965363995.1 uncultured Eudoraea sp. | reverse complement strand
TTACTTCTATAAAAATGCTGATGCGGATGAATTACTCTTTATTCACAGGGGAAAAGGAACTCTGAAGACTATGTTGGGTGAAATTCCTTTTGGATATGGGGATTATATTTTGATACCCCGCGGAATGATCTATCAAATAGTTTTTGAAGATGAGGATAACAGACTCTTTATTACAGAATCTTACCATCCTATTTACACCCCAAAGCGATATAGGAACTGGTTTGGACAACATTTGGAGCATTCACCATTTTGCGAGCGCGATTTTAGGCTGCCGGAAAATTTGCAAACCCATGATGAGCTCGGAGAATTTTTAATAAAAGTAAAGAAACAAGGCCAGTTACATGATTTAGTATATGCATCACATCCATTTGATGTGGTTGGCTGGGATGGTTATAACTACCCTTATGCTTTTTCGATATTTGATTTTGAACCTATTACAGGGAGAGTGCATCAACCGCCACCGGTTCACCAGACTTTTGAGACCAGTGCCTTCGTAGTTTGTTCCTTCTGTCCCCGACTTTATGACTATCACCCACAGGCCATACCAGCACCTTACAATCATTCAAACATCGATTCGGATGAGGTGCTTTATTATGTTGAAGGCGATTTTATGAGCCGTAAAAATATTGATCAAGGATATATTTCTCTTCATCCAGCAGGCATCCCTCATGGTCCGCACCCCGGAACATATGAGGCCAGTATTGGAAAAAGCGGAACCGAGGAATACGCGGTAATGGTAGATACTTTTAAACCACTGCAATTAACAGAAGCTGCACTAGAAATTGATGATGGCACTTACTATCAGTCCTGGTTAGAGTAGGGCAACTTTATGTATAATAAAATGAAGCAGGCTTGCAGCCAGTTTAGCCGTTTGATTATCACGGTCATAGGTGGGATTTAGTTCAGCAACGTCTGCACTTATTAATTTATTTGTTGCGATGAGTGTATCCAGCGCAACCAATGCAATATCTACGGAAAACCCCATAGGAGAGGGAGCGCTAACACCCGGTGCAAAGGCAGACGAAAAACCATCTAAATCAATTGTCAGGTATACAAAATCTACTTCCTTACAGAACTCATTAATTTTATTAATTACATAAGAAGTATTCTGCTTATGAAAGAGTTCGGCCTCAATATATTTTACGTTCCATTCTCGGGCCCGCTCAAATAATATACTATCGTTGGCATCATTTCTTATCCCAAGGCATAAATAGGGGAAATCCAATTTTTGGTTGTTATTCTCGGTTGCAATTTGGTAAAACGGCGTTCCGGAATTATTGCCATCTTCATTGGATCGGAGATCAAAATGGGCGTCCAGATTGACTATTCCAATTTTTTGGTCATTGCCAACAAATTTTTTAATTCCATTATAATGTCCGTATGCCATATCATGACCTCCTCCTAACAATAATGGTAAGCCTTTATAGTTCAAAATCTGAGCTACTTTTTCAGCTAGTACGCTTTGAGCTTCCTCCATATCATCCCCTACACATACTACATCACCAGCATCAAAAATAGCAGTGCTTTCATTTAAATGATGTGGTAGTTTTGCCAACTGCCGGCGAGCAGTCTGCGGACCTTCCTTTGATCCTGTCCTGCCCTTATTTCTCTTTACCCCTTCATCACATTCATAACCCAGGAGCACGAAAGTTTTATCGCCCGAGATTGGGATATTTTGCAACTCCAGGTCAACTTGTTTTACCTTCTGGTAAACATAAAGATTCTGCCCGGCTTTGCGCCCGGTCCAAATATGTTCATCTGTTGGTTTGTATAAATTCATTGGTTTTATTCAAATAAGCCATCTAACAATTTATCAGCCACCATGTTGGGTAATGTAACTTTTAAATTAGGGCTGCGTTTCATCTCCCTTTTAATGGCAAAAAGAGCTTCCTTATTTCTGGCCCAGCTTCTGCGCGATATTCCATTATTTACATCGTAGAACAGCATATTCTTCAATCGTTTTGAGGCCGCTTCTGAACCATCAAGGACCATCCCGAAACCCCCGTTAATAACTTCGCCCCATCCAACGCCGCCGCCGTTGTGTATAGAAACCCAGCTTGCTCCTCTAAAGCTATCTCCTATAACATTATGGATAGCCATATCTGCCGTAAACTGACTTCCATCATAGATATTACTGGTTTCCCTGAATGGAGAATCTGTACCGCTTACATCATGGTGATCCCTTCCCAGGACAATTGGTGCAGAAATTTTCCCGGAACTTACGGCCTTATTAAAAGCCTCGGCGATCTTAATCCTTCCTTCGGCATCTGCATACAAGATACGGGCCTGTGAACCTACTACCAGATTATTGGATTCAGCCTCATTAATCCATTTGATATTATCCTGCATTTGCTGTTGAATCTCCTCCGGTGCATTGTCTCTGATTTTCTCCATAACACTTAAAGCTATTTCATCTGTCTTTTGCAGATCTTCAGGATTGCCCGAGGTACAGACCCATCTAAAAGGACCAAAACCAAAGTCAAAACACATCGGCCCCAAAATATCCTGAACATAGGACGGGTATCTAAAATCAATATTATTTTCAGACATAACATCCGCACCAGCCCTTGAGGCCTCTAACAAAAAGGCGTTCCCGTAGTCAAAGAAATAAGTTCCTTTTTCCGAATGTTTATTGATCGCATTTACCTGCCGCCTCAATGATTCCCGAACCTTCTCCTTAAATAGTTCCGGGTTTTCCGCCATCATGATATTCGATTCCTCAAAGGACAATCCGGCCGGATAATACCCTCCTGCCCATGGGTTGTGCAAAGAGGTTTGATCAGAACCCAGGTGAATAAACAATCCCTCTTCATAAAACTGCTCCCAGACGTCAACTACATTACCTACATAGGCAAGGGATAATACTTCATTATTAGCTATTGCCTGTTTGGTCCTGCTAATCAAAGTATCCATATTGGAATGGAGTTCATCTACCCAACCTTGTGTAACTCTTTTAGTTGCAGCAGCCTCATTTACTTCGGCGCAAACCGTAATACAACCAGCAATATTTCCCGCTTTTGGCTGAGCACCACTCATACCACCCAAGCCGGCAGTGAGGAATATTTTGCCATTCGGGGATTCAGATTTTGGTAATACCTTTCTAAAAGCATTCATTACAGTAATGGCAGTTCCATGAACTATTCCTTGTGGTCCAATATACATATAAGACCCGGCAGTCATTTGCCCGTACTGAGTGACCCCAAGGGCATTGAATTTTTCCCAATCGTCCTGACTGGAATAGTTGGGGATCATCATTCCATTGGTAATTACCACCCTGGGGGCTTCCTCTGAAGAAGGGAATAAACCCATAGGATGTCCGGAATACATATGCAGTGTTTGGTCTGAGGTCATGGCGGCCAGATACTGCATGGTAAGAAGATATTGCGCCCAATTCTGAAAGACGGCACCATTACCCCCGTATGTAATTAATTCTTCAGGATGTTG
>CBDTVZ010000276.1:0-3445 GCA_965363995.1 uncultured Eudoraea sp. | reverse complement strand
GCTTTAAGAATCCTCAGACTTGGAAAATAAAAATGCACTGGCCATAACAATTTATTAAGCCAGTGGCAAGCTCTAACTCAATACAAAAATGTTTGTAATATTCATACATAACTTCCATCAAGATTTAATGAACGATGATATGTTTTGCCTTAATGTATAAGACAGAATAACTTAAGAAATAAACTTTTATGAAGTTAACAGGGGAAACAAAAAATGATAATACTTAATGTAGACTGTAATATTAACTTCATGAAATATAAGCTTAAAGTAGCACAAAAAACGGCGCCAATTATGGCGCCGTTTTGAACTAGGTTAATTCTAGTTGATGGATTATTAATTAAGGAATTTGTAACTCGCTCCAACCATAATCATGGAAGTTGTCATATCATAAGAAACTTCACTGCCGGGAATAGCCCCGTAAGGAGGAGAACTAGGAATAAACATAGGGTTAAGTAAAGGACCTGAAGTTGCTTCTCCGCTAAAGCCCATATGGTACACTCCATCAATGGCCCAACGATCGCTTATTTCATAACTTAAGCCGAGTTGAAATGCATTTTTAATGATGGCTGTTGCAGGTACATTGAAAAAGGCAACATCACTTTCTATTGGATTTGAGCTATAGGTATATCCAAGTCTTAGTGGTAATCTGTCAACTCCCTTAAACTGGATTCCGAAAGATACAATACTGATGTTCTTCCAGCCAAATCCAGCTACAGATGCGGTAGGTGTCCAACCCACAGAAGAAAATCCGGCAGCGTTTTCATATTCGACATATCTGTAATCCAAAGCCAGGTCAAATTGGCCGGGAGAAAAACCAAGGCCTACAGACCAGATGGCCGGGTAATCCATTTTGAATTCATTTTCACCTGTAGTGCCGTCCAGATAAGTATTATCAAATTTAAAATCTCCAAATGATTGCTTGGTTTTATAAGAAGCTCCTGCAGAAAATCCTGACCCGGAATCAAAATATACTCCCAATTGTCCTCCAAAGCCAAATGCCGATGCATTGTCTGCTGAAGGGTAACCAGCGAGTGTAGGATTAGCAGTGGGATTGGGCATCAATTCTAATGCAGCAAAATTAAAGTTAGGTTGAATACCAACAGAGAATTTATCAGATAGCTCGTAGGCATATGTAAATCCTAACTGCAGTAGCATGTAATTAGATTCTATTCGGCCAAATCCACCCATACTTTGAGGCATATTTATTGGATTGGTAGCGCTTTCTGGAAAAGTAACCCCAAATCCGCTTATCCCAAAAGCAGACGCACCAAATGTATGTCGGCTGCCTTCTTTTCCCCAAAGCATAGCCAAAGATGGCATAGGAGAAACTCCTCTGTCGTCTTCAGTTGTGCCGCTAAAAACGTTTCCGGTTGGATCGGTTACAGTAGAACTCAATTCGGGTGAAGAGAAGAATAAGCCAAGGTCAAACTTTATGACCTTTTCATCAAATGCTGAAATAGAGGCAGGGTTCCATTGTATTGCACCTGAAATATCCAAAGGCTGACCTGTTGAGGCACCACCCATTGACATATTTACGGCACCCACACCCTGCATGACATGGCCTGCTTGTGAATAGGCGGCAGTTGCAAATAATAGAAAACAAAGTTTAAAAAAATATGCTTTCATGTTTAGTTAATTTATGCAACTAAAAACAAATCCTAACAGCATTAAATTATGGCTAAAATTTATTTGTAATTGCTGGTTAATATCCTGATTAAAGCGCAAAGTTAAACTCAAGCTTTTCTAATATTTATGACAATTATCATAGATTGTATTCATAAATTAAACAGCTATTAAAAGTGTGATTTCGGTAATTGATATTCGGAATTACAACCCGTGAAAAGGCCTGTATTAATTAATGTTTGCGACGCCATGCCATTCAGGATGACTTAAGAAATGACTTATGTAACATAGGTTACATTCACCCAAAATTCACAGATATATATTTTTACATTTAAAATAACAATGTAGGATAAATAGAGCTTTTTGGGCCATTGTAGCTCACAATGATATAAGTCATTCTTTTTTTGTTAGTAAAAAGTGAGCTTTGTAACCTAAGTTACTGTACAAGTGTTATTTGCTTAATACTTTTATATTATCAAATAGGACGAAATTTCAAAAATCAAAAAAATGAAAATTGAACAGATTTATACAGGATGTTTAGCCCATGCAGCTTATTACCTTGAGAGTAAAGGTGAAGCCGCAATATTTGATCCATTAAGGGAAGTTGAACCCTATATAGCAAGGGCAAAGAAAGATAAAGCAACAATAAAATATGTTTTTGAAACACATTTTCATGCAGATTTTGTTAGTGGTCATTTAGATCTAAAGAAAAAGACCGGTGCAGAGATTGTATTTGGTCCAACCGCTAAACCTGGATATGAGGCAACCGTTGCAAAAGATAATCAGATTTTTAAAGTAGGGGATTATCAGGTTAAAGTGATACACACTCCCGGGCATACCATGGAGAGTACAACTTATCTGTTAATTGATGAAAATGCAAAGGATCACGGAATAATAACTGGTGACACTTTATTTATAGGAGATGTTGGAAGACCAGATCTTGCCCAACATGTAATTTCTGAACTTACCGAGGAAAAACTGGCAGGGCATTTATACGATTCACTTCGTAATAAAATCATGCCGTTAAATAATAATTTGATTGTTTACCCCAATCATGGGGCAGGTTCCGCTTGCGGAAAAATGATGAGTAAGGAAACAACAGACACCCTGGGGCATCAGAAAAAAGTAAATTATGCGCTGAGACCAGATATGACAAAAGATGAATTTATAAAGGAACTTCTTACAGGCTTAACAGCGCCTCCTGGCTATTTCCCACAAAATGTTTTGATGAATATTAAAGGGTATGAGAGTCTTGATACTGTAATAGAAAGAGGGAAAAGGCCTTTGTCGCCGGATGCCTTTGATGTTGCCGCGAATGAAACGAATGCCATAATGTTGGATACGCGTAAGACTGAAGACTTTGCGAAAGGACATATTCCCAATAGTATAAGTATTGGTCTTGATGGTAATTTCGCTCAATGGGTTGGAGAAATGATACCAGATGTAAAACAGGAAATTTTGTTAATTACCTATCCTGATAAAGAAGCAGAGGCTATTACCAGGCTTTCAAGAGTTGGTTATGACCACACTATTGGTTTCTTAGATGGTGGATTTGAGAGTTGGCAAAAAGAGAAGAAGCCGGTTGAAAGAATTAAGAGGATTACGGCAAATCAGTTTGAAAAGGCATATTTTGGGGAAGGGCCACTTGCCTTTGATGTAAGGAAAAAAAGTGAATTTGATTCTGAACATGTTGCAGGTGCTATCAATATTCCCTTAAATGAATTAGATCAACACCTTTCTCAATTTCCAATAGATAAACCCTTTGTGCTTTATTGTGAAGGAGGTTACAGAAGTATGACCGCTGCATCTATCTTAATGCAAA
>CBDTVZ010000275.1:0-3445 GCA_965363995.1 uncultured Eudoraea sp. | reverse complement strand
TCAAAGAAACTTCCTGAGCCATACTTAACATCATATTGGGCTCTGTCTACTTTTAAAGTGGCTGTTGCTTTACTTCCGTAAACAGAAACATCAAAAGTGACAGGCTTGGTTATCCCTTTAATGGTAAGATCACCTTTTACTTTGTAAGAATTTTTACCCGAGGCTTTAACTTTTGTAAATACCAGGGTAGAATTTGGATAGTTTTCAACCCCAAAGAAATCATCAGACTTAAGATGGCCTTCTAATTTACCTTTATATTCGCCTTCAAGATCAGTCGTGATTAAAGTTGTCATATCTACTTCAAATTCGCCGCCTGTCAGTTTTCCTTCATCGAACAGCAGGGCACCGGATTTAAGGTTTACAGTTCCAGTATGAGAACCTGTAACTTTATAAGCTTTCCATGTAACCTTACTTTCTTTTGCTTTTATTTCTTTCTTTTCTTCATTAACAGGAGAGTTAGCAACCGCTATCGCTCCAAAAACTATGGCCAGTGCCAGACTTAATACATTCTTTTTCATGTTTCTAAATTTACTTTATTCTGTTAATTGTTTTAATGTAAAGTGTTATATATGAGTGAATAATAGTTCTCTAGATTGTCGAACCTTCTTGTAATGTTGGGTATCATCCTCCGCAGATCTATATCCTATAGTAGCAACTACAGAGGTGTTTAATCCTTTATCATTTAAACCTAGTAGTTCATTGTAGACTTCAGGTTCAAAACCTTCCATAGGGCAGGCATCAATTTTTAAACTCGCAGCCGCAGAAAGTAAGTGGCCTAAGGCCAAATAGGTTTGCCTTGCGGCCCATGCTTCTTTTGTTTTATTAGGAAGATCTATTAATTTAGATTTCATGAAATCTCCATAAGGCTGTAAATTACTTAGTTCAATTTCTCTTGTGTCGCTAACATTAGTTAAATAGTTATCAATGAGATCAGCGTCAAAACTAGTATTGTTGGCAAAGACGATTAAATGAGATGCATCAGTGATTTGCGATTGGTCCCATGAGGCTGCTTTTAATTTTTCCCTTAGTTCAATATCTTTTATAATAAAGATATGATAGGGTTGGAGCCCATATGAAGAAGGACTTAGACGAATAGCTTCCAATAAAGTATTCAAATCTTTTTCAGATATTTGTTTTTGGCTATCAAATTTTTTGGTAGCATATCGCCAATTGAGGCTTTCAAGGTACTTGTTCATATGTAGTATTAAAATTTATTGAATAAAAGATTTAATTGTTCAAGTTCTAAGTCGGTAAAATTGGCTAAAATTCCTTTTTCTGCTTTTTCCAGCACTATGTCCATTTCAGATAGCACTTTTAATCCTTCCTTAGTAATGGTAATCTCCACTTTGCGCCGGTTAGACATGCATACTATCCTGTCTACGTAACCCTTCTTTATTAATTTATCTACCAAACGGGTGGTATTACTCATTTTACTAATCATTCTCTCATTTAAAGTCGATAAATTAGCAGGTTTACTCTGCTGACCTCTCAGTATACGTAAGACATTAAATTGTTGTGTCGAAATTCCAAAAGGTTTAAAGGCATGTGATATATTTTCGGTGACCTTGTTGTGTATTAGCATTAAATGAAGAAGAGTCCTGCTTCTAAGGGGAATCTTCTTATCCGTCTTTATTAAAGCTTCAACATTCATGTACTTACAATATTTGTATATACAAATGTAAACATTCAATTCTGGATTACAACATGAGCGCTTATAAAATTTTGTTAAATCTATTTTTCATTATAGTTCGTTGCATAATTTTATGGGCTTAAGAAACAATCGCAATGATTCGTATAATTCTATGTTTTAGTATCCTTCTTTTTATAGGATGCGGAATTAAAGAAAGTAAGAAAACGAAATCGGAGAATTCAGAATTAGTTAAAAATGAATTCGCTTCTCCAGATAGTTTGGGCATCCCTATATATAATTTTGATGAATTGGAACCTCTCCTGAATAAGATGGATGACAAAATACATATCATCAACTTTTGGGCAACCTGGTGCGGACCATGTATAAAGGAATTACCCTATTTTGAAAAAATAAACCAGCAAGGAAAGGCCAATAATTGGAAGGTAATATTGGTAAGCCTGGATATGCCCTCCATGTGGAAATCTAAGCTAGTTCCTTTTATAAAAGCCAAGAATCTGCAATCGGAAGTAGTAGTATTAAATGACCCAGATCAAAACAACTGGATCCCAAAAATTGATAAGAACTGGTCCGGGACAATTCCCGCTACTTTGATCTACAATCGTAAAAAAAGAAAGTTCTATGAACAGCCCTTTACCTATGAAATGCTAATAAAAGAAATTCAAGAATTCAGATAAATAAGTAAACATGAAAGTTCTATTGGTAAATTTTGTTTTCATCACATTTTTTTTGAGCTACACGGGTTATCTTAAAGAAATTGACAAGGGCTATGGTATTGGAGATTATGCAACAGACTTCAGTCTTCCTGATATAAATGGTAAAAAGGTCTCTTTAGCCGACTACAAAGATGCCAAGGGTTTTTTAGTGATTTTTACCTGTAATACCTGCCCATATGCCATCGCCTATGAAGATAGAATTATTGACCTCGATAAAAAATACAAAACAAAGGGAGTTCCGGTAATTGCCATAAACCCTAATGACCCTAATTTGCAGCCCGCAGATGCTGTAGAATATATGAAAAAAAGAGCAACGCAAAAAGGGTTCACTTTTCCATACTTGGTTGATATTGGACAGGAAATATTCCCACTATATGGAGCAACTAAAACACCACATGTGTATTTACTCGAAAAAAATAAACTGGGAAATGTCGTGCGCTATATTGGAGCAATTGATGACAACTATTCCAATGCGTCTGCAGTTAAGACCAAATATGTTGAAAATGCTGTAGATGCGATGTTAAAAGGGGAGGAAATATCAATTACAACTACCCGTGCCATTGGCTGTTCAATAAAGTCGCGATAGCAGTAATTGTTTGTGAAAAAGGCAAGAGTTTGTACCTTCGCTAAGAAATAAAAATAAAATGGCTGATTTATTACAAGAGGTGTGGGTTGAGCAACTGGAGAATGATGATAACACTATTATTCTGGATGTTAGAACCCCGGAAGAAGCAGATCAGGGTCAAATTCCTGAGTCGACCAATCTAAATATTTATTTGGGACAAGAATTTTTAGCGGAGCTGGAGAAATTCGATAAATCAAAGAATTATTATGTTTACTGTAGATCTGGTCAGCGAAGCCGGCAGGCTTGTGCCATAATGAATAGTATTGGCATTCCGAATGCCTACAACCTCATGGGGGGAATACTGGAATGGAAGGGAGATATAATCTAATTATCTTAAACCTTTAATGCTGCATCCCACTTTCAGTGGGATCTTTTATTTTAGGTGCATGCGCGAAGATCTCCTACACTACATCTGGAAAAATGGAAAAATTCCATTCGCAAATCTATACACCTCCA
>CBDTVZ010000274.1:0-3456 GCA_965363995.1 uncultured Eudoraea sp. | reverse complement strand
ATGAACAAGGCCGTTCAAAAAATGGGAGAGGATTTTGGTATTCCGGATGAACATATCCGTTTTGATGACTTTGGAGGTTAGAAATATTAAACAAATTTATTTAAAACCGATATTGATCAATATCGGTTTTTTTGATTAATGAATAATAAGTTAAAGGCGCTAACAGAACAAGAATTGCATAACCTGGCAATGAATATTGTGGGGAGGCAATTAGAATCTGAAGGATATGAATTTATGGGTGTAAATAGTAAACCTCTAAAGAATCCTCAATTTGTATGCCTTAAGGAAAAACAATTGTATTTTATAGTTGTGCGGAATGTTGTTTATCCCAATGACCCTGGAATACATGATAAGGTACTTTTGATGAAAATTAAAGAACAAGCATCCAAATTTGAGGCTAAGACCTATTATGCTGGAGTTGGTTTGTCTAACGCCGAAGATCAAAATCTCCCTGTTTATCTTAATGAAGCTTATATTGTGGATTATGATGGTCTTCTCGAAATTTAGAATCAAGGTACTCTATCTTTTTCTGCTAGGGGTATTTATGGCTTCCTGTGGACTTGATTCTGGCACCTATGTTAAAAGCACACAATTTGGAGGTGCTCTGGGCACTTCATATAGTATTACTATCCTATACCCGGAAGCACTTAATCTGGAAAGGGAAATAGACTCTGTATTCAGGGTAATAAATTATTCCATGTCTACCTATTTGCCCGATTCAGATATTTCTAAGATTAATGATGGGGATTCAATCATTGTGGTGGATAAGATGTTTCGGGATGTATTTGAACTTTCAAAAGAAGTTTATTCTAATACTAATGGTTATTTTGATCCCACTGTTGGCGCTCTTGTAAACGCATGGGGATTTGGCCCGGGGAAACAGCTGGCATTGGATAGTACCAAAGTGGATAGTATTCTGCAATTCGTGGGCTTTGATAAAGTCCGTTTAACCGAAGAGGGAACTGTACTTAAGAATGATCCCAGAATTTTCATCGACTTCAATGCAATTGCCAAGGGATATGCAATAGACCGCCTGGCTAAGTTTTTGGATCAAAAAGATATTGAAAATTATTTAATTGAAGTCGGGGGTGAGATCATTGCTAAAGGAGAGAATAAATTAAAACAAAAGTCCTGGATTGTTGGAATTGATGATCCTCAGGTGGAGGAGGGTAGAAGGTTAAAACTCACACTTCAGCTTAGAGATAATGCCATGGCGTCATCCGGTAATTATAGGAAATTCAGGGTAGATTCTATCACTGGTAAAAAATATGTTCATACAATCGATCCTAAAACTGGTTATACCAGAGATGCTAATATTCTTGCTGTCAGTGTAGTGGCAAAAAATTGCGCAAAGGCCGATGCATATGCTACTGCATTTATGGCGATGGAGTTATCAGAATCCATAAAACTTTTGGACTCTAACAATGAACTAGATGCATATATCATTTATATTGACGAAATTGGTGAGGTAACAGAATTTATGACACCCGAATTCAAAAAGCTTGTAGTATACTGATCATTTGCTAACAACGGGTATTATTTCCCCTTTCGCCAATCTGTATTTTTCTATATCCGAAGCGGACATACCCGATGTGTAATCTACCTCCTTAACTTTAAATCCCACTTCTTTTAGCCTGTCAAAATAATCGCGCCCATAAATACGGACATGATCGTATTGTCCAAAAATTTTAGCCCGCTCTTTCTTATCGGTAATAGAATCATCTTCATAAGTGACTTCTCTTTTAAGATCCTGAGGTATCTGGAAAATACCCCAACCTGAAGGTTTAAGAACACGATATAGCTCGCTTATTGCTTTTCTGTCGTCCGGGATATGCTCCAATACATGATTGCATAAAATAATATCAAATGAATTATCCTTAAAAGGAAGTGCACAAATATCTGCTTTTACATCGGCTAGTGGAGAGTTTAGATCTGTGGTCGTATACTCCAGCTGTTTTAGTTTTTTAAATTTTTTATAGAAAGCCTGCTCCGGTGCAAAATGTAAAACCTTGTGAGGTGCGGTAAAAAAATCGGTTTCATTCTTCAGATATAACCACAAAAGCCGATGTCTTTCCAGAGAGAGGGTAGAAGGCGAAAGAACATTTTCCCTGGGGTTTTCATATCCATATGGAAGGAAACTTTTAAATTGCTTGCCATCAATTGGATCCGTATACGTATCCCCTTTAAGTGTCAAAGAGAGAATGGGTCTTACCAGGTAGCTCAGTTGAATTAAAAAAGGCCTGGGTATTTTATTTAGGACATATTTGAATAGTTTTTTCAAAATCCTTTTGCAGATTAGAGTTGAAGTTTCTTTGTCCTAAATTCATCTTCCTCATTATTCTTTATACCAAGCGCGTCATAGATGTATTGAAAGGTAGAAAGTAATTCCGGTTTACCCTGCATAATGGCCACATTATGTTCAAAATGAGCACTTGGCTTGCCATCGGCAGCTAGGATGGTCCATCCATCACGGAGTTGTTTTATGCGTTTGGCACCCATATTAATCATAGGTTCAATGGCTACTACCATCCCGTCTACAAATTTCTTTCCTCTCCCGCGCTTACCATAATTTGGCATCTCGGGTCCTTCGTGGAGCTTTTTCCCCAGACCATGACCTACGAGTTCTCGTACTACTCCATATCCATGGCTTTCGCAGTAGTTTTGGATTGCAAAACCAACATCTCCAACGCGGTTTCCTGCCTTGAATTCCCTGATTCCTTTATAGAGAGATTCCTTGGTAATCCTGAGAAGCTTTTTGGTCTCTTCATCTACATTTCCCACTTCAAAGGTATATGCATGGTCTCCGTAAAATTCGTTTTTTAAAGCACCACAATCTACGGAAATGATATCCCCTTCTTTCAATGGTTCTTTGTTTGGTATGCCGTGGACCACCTGCGCATTTGGACTCAGGTTTAATGTATTTGGAAAATCGTACATACCGAGAAAACCTGGTTCAGCACCATGATCACGAATAAATTCTTCTGCCAATTTATCCAGATAAAGTCCGTCAACACCTGGCTTAATTTCGGAGGCCAGCATACCCAAAGTTTTAGAAACTACTAAAGCACTTTCTCTAAGAAGTTCAATCTCTTCTAATGTCTTAATAACTACCATGATGCAAATTTAATATATTCCACCTATATCAAAGAGTGTTGCGTCATTAATGCCGGCTGTGGAATTCCCATTAGTTCAAGAATTGTCGGAGCAATATCACCAAGCACACCATCATTTATTTTTTTTATATCCTTGTCAACAAGGATTAAGGGTACGGGATTTGTTGTGTGTGCAGTATTTGGCGTACCATCTGGATTAATCATAGTTTCGCAATTACCGTGATCTGCAATTACCAGGGTAGAGTATCCATTATTCAGTCCAGCGGCGATAACCGCTTGCGCACATGTATCAACTGTTTCGCAAGCTTTTATTGCAGCATTCATATCGCCGGTATGTCCTACC
>CBDTVZ010000273.1:0-3458 GCA_965363995.1 uncultured Eudoraea sp. | reverse complement strand
GAATTTGAGATTTTGGGTATAGATCTGCCCGAATTACGATTCAGGATACAGTGTAGTAAAGGCACATATATTAGATCTATCGCACATGATTTTGGAAAAGCATTGAATTCCGGAGGCCACTTATCATCCCTTAGAAGAACCAAAATAGGTGATTATAACGTAAATAATGCGGTGACACCGGCAAGTTTTAAAGAAATGATGAATGTTTAACAGCTTTAAAATGAGCTATGGAGTGAAATATATACTTAAAAAGTTGGTTATAGAAATATGGACCTGAATCAAAGTCAGCTTTCTCTTGTAATTACCTTCTTCTCTCTTTCGATAGTGATATTATTACTCTTTAATATTCACTTGGGATCTGAGGAGCAGGAAGAGTATATAATTGAACTGAGTTTGGCCGACGAGGAGCTTGAAAAAATAATTGAAGAATTGGAAAGGCAGGAAGAGATGGCAAAAGCAGATCCCATAAAAAGTCATATGGCTTTTAACGAAACAGCCAAATCCAGCCTGGAAGAACCGGAACCTCTAAAAACACTTGAAGAAATATTAGAAGAAAAAGAAGCTTCGATGAATGAAGATGAATTCAAAGAATTTTTGAATTCAGATTCGGGATATGCAGCAAGCCTTAAGGATCTCGTTAAAAAAAGAGAAGAAAAAAAACAACAATTAGAGGAAGTTGAGGCAAAGAAAAAAGAGTTCACAAATCACCTTGAAAAGAGGAAAACTTCAATTTCATATTCGTTAGTAGATCGTTCTAATTATTTACTTCCGCCACCGATTTATACCTGTATTGAGGGCGGAAGAGTTGTAGTGAATATTGAAGTAGATTCTTCCGGCAATGTTATTGACGCTCATTTTAATTCAAAAAGCTCTAATACATCCAATGGCTGCCTTGTTGATAACGCCATTTCCTACGCCCTAAAAGCAAAATTTAGTTCAGCCTCACGAGATACACAAAAAGGAACTATTACCTACTTATTTCAAAGTAAGTAATTCCATTAGATCATTCAGGATATTTTGCCCTTTGTCTTTATTATACCAAAGCTGCAAATCTTGTTTAAATTCCGGACTAAGTTCGCTATGTTCTCTTTTGTAAGCTTCAACCATTTTAGTTGCCTTTGAGGGTCTTGGACCATAGGAATTTAATACTTCCAAACGTTTTTCTTCAAGCATGATCAGTTTGGGAATGGACAAGGTTCCATTTGTTCGAAAAAGATCCATGAGTTCCGGGTTTTCGTCCCGGAGTAAAATTTTAAAGTTTATTTTATCGGATGATTCTGCTATTTTATTCATTACAGGAATTGAAGGGGCAGCGTCCCCACACCAACTCTCGGTTAAAACGAGCCATAAAACTGGTTTGGTCCATTTTCCAATTCCTTTTTTTGCAGAGTCTGGCAATTTAAATGTTTTATCCCATCGCTTCATACGCTTACTATTTAATTGCGTATAATCTATAAGCGATTCCTTTTGCTCAGCGCCCGTTGTTCGGCCATCTGCGGCTAATTCATCTACAAGGTCTCGGTACTCCTGGTAATTATATGCACGGGTTAAGGAAGATTCAATTATTTTTTCCTTTAGTTTCTGTTCATCTGTGTTTTTCATTTGCCCATAGTCGTATAAAGTTTAAAAACCCAACAATAATTTTCTTCAAATTGGTCCTTTTTTGATCATCCCGCAACTAGTATCGTTATTAATATTCATTACCACAAAGGGATTAGGAGCAATTTAGGCGCACCCTATATTAACTTTTGGGCTGCCATCTTGATAAGGATTTTTTGAAATAAAAATACTATAAGTTTTCTGGATTTATGGCAAGGCTCCTAAAAAGCTTTGCTTTTTCAGTTAAGTATTTATTTTGCACCTCATTCTGCTTAAGCTTAGAATCTACAAGTTTATTTTCCCTGTTATTAATTAAAAACAATGAACTCTCACCAAATAAAAATTTGCGCTCCTCTGCGTCTACCAACCTGGAATAATCTGCAACAATATTTCGAATAAGGTAATTCTGTTGATCAAAAGAATCAAGCGCCGAATAAATTGCGAATACCTTATTCCTTATTTCTATTTGGGCATTGTCTATCTCATATTGGGTGTTCTCCAATTTAAATTTAGCCAGCTTCAAATCCCCTCTTTCCTTTCTAAGAAACAGCGGATACCTAAATCTGATACCTCCCTTATATTGTTGTGTATCATAAGAACTTATAAGATCAGGAGTTTCGGTTAAAAAATTGTACTCAATATCAATCTTTGGCAATAATTTATTGGCTTTTAACCTTTTATCTACTTCAAGACCTGCCAGTTTATTGTCTAACGATTTCAGTTTGGGGTGATTTTCAAGAGCAAAGCTATCCAAAGGTTTTCCCAAAATTTCTAGCGTAATATCCACCTCCCCATTAACATCTAAATTTGGGATTACATTGGGTTGCAACTCTATTGGAATATTATTATCTAACCAAAGGAAATTTGATAGTTCCAAAGATTTATTCGTAAGGTTTACTTTCGCTTGTTCTAAATTTAATTGCCTTTCCAGAACGGCAATTTTTGCTTCAACTGTATCAATTGCAGCAATATCCCCTGCTTGAGAACTTTTTCTAATCCCTTCAAAACGTATTTTAGCATTCTGCAGAAAATTGCTGAAAGTTTCTTTGTTTTTATAGGCCAGTAGCCAATCAAAATAAGCCAGTGAAGCTTTAAATAAAATTTGGTTAACCAGCAAATCCCTGTCTGCCTTTGTTTGCTCTCTAAAAAATCGAGCTTTTCGCAAAGTAGCCATGCGCTCATTAATCCATAAACCCTGTATCACGGAAATAGAAACCCCGGCACTATAAAGTCCGTCTACTGGTAATTCTTCAGACGGATTTAAAAACTGTCCTTCATTTTGTTCAAAGCTGCCTTTAAATTCAATCCCATACCAGGTGGGTATTTTAAATGTCGCATTAAACCTGTCATAATACTCCACACCTTGAAATTGTTTGCGGTCGTAATCTAATTCTATTTTTGGATCAAAACCGCCTCTTGATCGCATAAGGTTTGCTTGCCCAATTCCAATTTGTAATTCGGCCTGTTTAGCTATAGGGTGGTATTTCTTCACATAACCCAAATATTCCCTAAAGTTTAGAATAAGCGTATCCTGTTCCTGCGCAAAAAGGATAGAGGTAATAAAAAAAGTAAGTAAAAGGCAATACTTTCTCATGCTACTTATTTTCTTTTTTTGCCATTGAATTTTTAGGCTGATAATAATTTGGTGGAAAGCCATTGAGCTGCCTCCACAATTCAAACCAGATAGGTACGTCCTCCAACAAGGCAATGGTATTGGCGCCTGAACCTACGCGGATAGCCTTAGGCCATGCATGGTCATTTTTATCTGGTGCCAATAGGACCCTATACTTTCCGTTATCACTTATAAATGTTTCTATCGCAACCACTTCACCTCCATAGGTGCCATAGGAGATATTGGG
>CBDTVZ010000272.1:0-3464 GCA_965363995.1 uncultured Eudoraea sp. | reverse complement strand
TTTTTTGTAGAATTTGTAAAGAAAAGTCAGGGTGGATTTGAAGAATCATTAGGGTTATTATCAACCGGCCAATGGTTGAGTATACCTTTTATTCTTGTTGGGTTTTATTTTATGTTCAGAAGAAAAAGTGTTACTGCCAAGTGAATATCGAGATAACATATGGTAAGATGAAAACACCAAAAATTTTTGGTGTTTTCCTGATTTTGGCCTTCATAATACTTAGTGGCTGCAAGGATGATCAGAATAAGGTGGTCAAAACAGAGCCCATAACATTTACAAAAGAGGGAGAACTCACCATCTATAAGGCACAGTCAGACTCTGTTATTGTAAAATACAATATCGAAATCGCGGAATCTGATTATGAGACCCAGACGGGCCTTATGTATCGGGAATCCATGGAATTGGATCAGGGGATGCTTTTTATCTTTCCGGACGTGCTTTTTCATTCATTTTATATGAAAAACACCAAAATACCTCTGGACCTTATTTTTATAGATGAGGAACTTAGGATTGCAAGTTATAAGGAAAATGCGCAACCATTGGATGAGACCGGCCTATCGTCCGAAGTCCCGGTTCAATATGTACTGGAACTTAATGCCGGACAATGCAAACAATTTTCTTTGGAGGTTGGCGATCGCATCGCATTTATAAGAATGTAAAAAGTAGAAAATGAACTTACTTCTTGAAGGGGAGGAAAGTAATCGGCTTATTTTCCGTAAAGTATCGAAGACAGATTTTAATTCCTGGTTACCATTTCACCAGGAACCCTTAAGTGCACAATATTTTGCAGGAGAGATCTTTGAGCCGGAGGTAGCCTGCCAGAATTGGTTCACGAAGGTATTTACCAGATATGAAAATAATTTAGGTGGCCTAAATGCGCTTATAAGTAAAGAGGATAGTGAACTTGTGGGCATGTGCGGCCTATTGATTCAAACTGTGGACGAGATCCAGGAACTGGAAATTGGCTATTCCATACTACCTGCATACTGGAAAAAAGGATACGCTACAGAGGCAGCAAAAAAGTGTAAGGTTTATGCCTTTGATCGTAAATTGGCTGAGTCTATTATTTCCATCATTCATATAGACAATATTCCTTCTCAAAAAGTCGCCCTGAATAATGGGATGTACTTAGATAAAACCACCACCTACAAGGGAATTCCTGTGCATATTTTTAGGGTGTATTTGTAAAGTGGGTAGACAATTGGATTCCGAACCGATCCTTGCTGACGCCAATTGCACGATGGTTTGCCTTTATATGTCTTTCATATTACTAATCAGTAGTGCTATTTACGCTTTATTCAGCATTCCATTTATAGACAGCATAGGCACATTGGGGCTTGCTTATTTTGCATTCAAAGAAGGAAGGGAATGCTTTGAGAAAGCCAATAGTGAAAAATACTGTGCATGTGACTAGAGCTGAATTAAGCTTTTGTCCCTTAGGTGGGGAATTGAAAAACTTCACATGCAAATTCGGAGCTATTCTTTTCAAATAGTATTCATCACAATACAATTAAAAAGGATCTTTTTAAAATAAGGAAGAGCCCTTGTTATTTCAGAGAAATCAGTAATCGCGCGCTTATGGCCTGACTATAAAGTTCTTAAGTCGAGTGAAAAAACTTTTTTTCCGTTTTTCTTCAATATAAAGTCTATCACCAAACACTAGCTCGTCCAAGCGAGAATTTAATTTGTCCACGTGCTCAGACAACTTGTCTGTACACTTAAGGAACTTGCCTATATTTGTTTGATTCTCAGCCGATTCGCTTTGCTCCCTCTCAGATTTCTCAGAGCCAGCGACGATTGACTCAGCCAGAGTGCTCAGGTTCTGTGCTGTATCAGTTAGATCGTCAGCGAGGTGTTTTACATCTTCAGTAAAATGGGTTGCGCGGCGAAGAATCTCTTTCATAGTAGAATTCTTGGCTTCCATGTATGCCTCAATCACAAAACTCATGTCCAGTATTACAGTCTTGTTTAATGCTTGAACAATTTTTGTCCTGTTTTTTGTATCGCCTTTGTACTGTCTAAAAATTAATTCGACAGACTCATTGAGCATAAAACAATAAGCACTCATATACGAACTGGGCTCCAGCCCTACTCGTAAATGAGTCTGGCCCACTATCTTCGTCTGCTCAAATTGCGTTTCGCCGAAGTGCTCGGAAAACAAAATTCTCTGCCAATGCTCTTTTTGCTTAGTACGGGCTCTTTCCATGGATTCCTTATCCCGGAATAGTGATTTTAGTTCGGGTTGACCCAAGATATGGATATACATGTTGTCAAGCATATCTTCGATAGACTCCTTAAATAAATCCTCAACCTGATGCAGTGTCTGATGTGTATCATTGTCAAACTTGAGGAAGCGAAGCCGTTGTTCTATGATTTTTGAATGAGGCATATCTAAAGTTTATTTTTATGTTTTGAATTCTGGGAAAATTTTAACCGATATTTACCATTAAAGGTAGGGAATCTCTCAATAAATTTAACAAATTCAAAAAACTGTTCGTTTTGTCAAGGTTTGTCTTTTACATCTTTTAATTCCCTCAAAATAATCTCCACACTCTTTTTAGCATCACCAAATAACATTTTGGTATTATCATTAAAAAATAATGGATTTTGAATACCTGCATATCCAGGATTCATGCTTCTTTTTAAAACACCTATTGTCATATATATATATCTAAAACTGTAACTAATTAATAACCAGATTTATAGCCCTTTTATTATAATTGTTCTAAAGTTTTAAGCATAAATTGATGAAATCTGTTTTCTTCTAAAATTTCAAAGATATCATCCATAACCTTAAATTATTCTTGATTTATTCTGGAAACCTAAAAAACTAAAGGTGGCCATTCTTTAAAATTCCGTTAATTATAATATCAGCATTGACTTTCGCTGTACGCTCCACAACAGTATGGGCAAGGCAAAGTCTGCTAACTTCCAATTATGGAAAAGTTACTGCCCCTTGCAATAAACGATTTGACAATTGGACACTGTTAATATTAAAACAACACATGGCATAAAACTCCTGAAAAAAATAAAGAAATTATTATTTGTTCTTTTAGTGAATCAATAACCAGTATAGTGCTAAAACATTTAAAAGAAAATATTTCCAAACATCATGACCTTTCTGGAATCTGGGCTATGCATTTTAGAGGCATGCACAAATATTTGCATCATTGCTATGGCAAACACCAAATCTCATTGGTAATGCTCAGGACACTAAATAAATTAAAACACAAAAAAGTTATAAATAAGTTTAGTCAACCCTACCATTGGTCTTTTACGTTATAGTGACGGTACAGATGGTTAAAATGTAGTCAATTATTGGGGATTTTTGGTCTAATGAGATAGGCACATGTGTATAGAATATGTAGTATTTATATTCTCTCAAAGTTAAATATGAAAATTTTAATTACATTAATTCAGGAAAATAAGCTGTTGAGTTGTTTTCTATATAAGGAGACTGTCTC
>CBDTVZ010000271.1:0-3472 GCA_965363995.1 uncultured Eudoraea sp. | reverse complement strand
CCTTGATTTTAGATGATGATTGTTGTATTAGTAGTTAATAAAGCAACTTATAACCCAACCTCAAACTGAACTCCGAATCGTACAAGATCATACGTGTCAGTGCCACATTGCATTAAGATGGGTACCGGATCTTTTCAATAGAAAAAGATTTCCTGAAAATATAATTGTAAAGCCGTATAAATTTACAAATACGTTTACAATAGTTAACAAGTTGAAATTTAGTTAAATAGTGTGAATGTCGGCTGCGATGTCGTTAAACGATATCACGCGTTTTTTCGGTATAATTATTGTTCGGCGCCAAACATCAAACCAAAGATAAATGTCATTACCATAGGAGTATTTTATGAAGTTGAAATATTATTATCCCTACCTTCTCACTATTACTACTTTTATTATATTGCTTTTAAATACACAGACTAAAGCGGCAACACCAGCCACATTAGAAAATGAGTCTTTCAAATTGTTATGTTCGGAATGGCCCCCTTTCGAATATGCAGATAGTAATGGCAAACCAACAGGATATTCGGTTGAAATTTTACAAGCAATTCTTAAAGAACTAAAAATTGAAGATAACATTAAAATTTATCCATGGAAAAGGGCGTATACGGTTGCGCAAAGCAAAAAAAATACACTCATTTTTACCATGGCTCGAACAAAAGAAAGGGAAAAACAATTCAAGTGGGTCGGTCCTATTGCATCTAGGGATATTTATCTTTGGAAGCTAAAAGGAAGAACAGATATTAAAGCAAATAATTGGGAAGACATTAAGAAATATATCATTGGAACCGTAAATGGTGAAGCGGGGGAAAAAGAGCTTCTTGATATGGGGTTTAATAAAGATGAAAATATTTCATCAGTAACAAAGCAATTACAAAATTACCATATGTTATATTCGCAACGAATCGATTTTTTATATGGTTTAGAATTTTCAACTATTTTTGGCCTAAAAAAAGCTGGTTTAAATCCAGATATGGTAGAGAAGTCGTTATTATTAAATGGCGATCTTGAATACTATTTTGCATTTAACCCAAACACCTCGGATTTAATAGTTGAGCAATTCAGAAAAGCATTACAAAAAGTAAAGGACAATGGTACTTTTGATAAAATTGCAAACAAATACAGATAAGAATTTGAATGATATCGGCAGGTTGAATGCCGAACAAGTCAATTAACCCGACCCGCGAGCAGCTGCGTTTTTTGGATGTCTATCAAACGCCTTACTTCCTGCGAAATTGGTTGCTATTTTGGTTGGCGGGCGGGTTATCTCGGTTGTTCTGTTTCAAACCATACCACCCATAACCACCCATATAATATGTTGACATAAGGCAGACAATAGCATATATTATTGCAATGAAATATTTGAATTGGGATCCTCAAAAAAATGAAATTTTAAAACAAGAACGCGGAATTTCCTTTGAGGAAATCGCTTATTTGATAGAATACGGACAGATACTCGGGATTGAGGAAAATCCAAGTCGACCTAATCAGAAAATGTATATTTTAGAAATTGATAATTACGCCATTATCGTACCTTACGTGGAAAATGATAATGAAATATTTCTAAAAACAGCCTTCCCAAGTCGGAAATACACTAAACGATACGGTTTAAAGGGGGAAAAATGAAAAAAATAAGTGAAAAGGCATTTAAGCCAATTGATCAGGAAGAAATAGATTTGATGGAATCAATTGAACGTGATGATTGGCAGCCAGTTAAAAATTTTGAAAAGGAAAAAGAAAAGGCAATAGCTGCCGCTCGCAATACATTAAAAAAAGATAAACGTATTAATCTCCGTCTTACTCAAAAGGATTACCACCAAATTCAGATTAAAGCCATTGAAGAAGGTATACCATATCAAACACTTATTTCCAGTATTGTTCATAAATATCTAAATGGTTCTTTAACCCCAAGATCATAGAGCAGAAACAGAACCAGGCGCTTAACTCAGACGGCTAATACCATGGCATTTTTCCCCAACTTCGCAGTTCACTTCATTCACAGCTTTCAAAAAGTTTTTTCTCTTTAAGCCGCCGCTGGTTAGCTCAACGTTATAGCGTAAAACAAAAAAAATGATCAATCTAAGCAATAAAGCTGCTAAACGATTTAGGATTAATTGGAAGGATCTTGAGGACCGTTCAGGAGACCTCTGGAAGGTCGATGTTGTAATGGCCGGACGTGTTCCGATGTTATTCATTGTTCATGAATATACCTTGTTTACGATTGTTCGGCGCAAATCACAGTTCCATCACCCCCAGGCTATAGCAAACGATGTCATAAATTCATGCCCTTGGTATCGCGGCTCGAAATCTTTATCCCTTGGTAAAAACGGAAACCGGAAACTCACGGGCAGTATAAATGAGATGAAACGGATGACGATAGGTTTGTATTCTCCAGAGCAAATCAACGCTATGGAAATGGCAATCAATCAATGTCTGTTCTCGTATCTGTCAGCAGATCGAAACGGTTATTCAACACCTTTTGAAGCTGTTGAAAGATATGTAGAGGGACAAACCCCTTGGCTATAACCCGTCGTTCAAGCGGGACCGGGAGAAGCGGTGCATTTTTTTTAATGCGTTATTTGTTGAACCTTCGGGGTTTAACAAAAGTGTGTCAGGCTGTTACTCCCGGCCCCTTAGCTTATCGTTATTTAACTCGATACCAATAGGATGTCGTCGTCGCAAGACTCGATGCCTCGTTAATAAACAGTCGCACACAGGGATACCTACAAAGGAGATAATATGAAATTGAACGGAAATACGATCTTAATCACAGGAGGCTCGAGAGGTATCGGGCTCGAAATGGCCCAACAGTTCACGAGGGCGGGAAGCCAAGTAATCATCACCGGTAGAAATGCTGACGGCTTGTCAGCGGCTGCTGCTGAAATCAGTGGCCTTTCCACCATTCAAAGCGACGCGGGCGATCCTGCCCAGATCAAGAGTCTTGCCGATCAAGTGTCTGCTGAATTTCCCGAAACAAATATTGTTATCAATAACGCCGGAGTCATGTGGAGTGTGAACCTGCAAGACCATGATATACCACCGGATAAGCTTACTGGCGAAATTGAAATCAACCTAAAAGGCCCTATTCAGATGGTAGATGCCTTTTTACCTCATCTTAAAAAGACCAAAGATGCGTCGATTGTGAATGTATCGTCGGGGTTGGCGTTTGTTCCTCTGCCCATTTCAGCGGTTTATTGCGCTACAAAAGCTGCCCTGCATTCCTACACCCAGTCACTTCGTGTTCAACTTTCCAATACCGGTATCAAGGTGTTCGAATTAATGCCACCCGCAACCGAAACAGATCTAATGGGTGAGTTTGATGAGTCTGACATGAAAGGGATCTCGGTCATGAAGACCAACAAAATGGTAGAAACTTTCATCAAGGGATTCGCCCGAGATCAGCTTGAGATCCGTCCTGGTCAATCTAATCAGTTGCGTTTTATGAGTCGATTCTTTCCAGATTTTATTTTGAAAC
>CBDTVZ010000270.1:0-3478 GCA_965363995.1 uncultured Eudoraea sp. | reverse complement strand
ACTCAGGTATTAGAATCACACTCGGAAAGCTACCGCGATAGCGGTTTTGTTCAACTCGTCTTATGGAAAGCCAAATATTATGTGAAGTTAAACCTTATAAGCCTTTATTTAATAACCCCTTCATATTATTTAACTTCACATAACAAAATCATCATATTATGGTTTTGAGCCACTCACATAAGTCCTTTTTTTCTTTGATAGAAAATTTCTCTTTTGGAAGCACATTATAGCTTGCTTCTTCAATTGCTTTTCTTTTGATTTCAGGATTGGATTTTGCGTAAATTTCAGTTGTTGTGACAGATGTATGTCCTAAAAAATCTCGTATATAAATTAAATTTACGCCACTTTGCAGCAAATGCATTACTTTGCTGTGCCTCATCACATGAGCTGATATTTTTTCAGGAAATAAATCTTTATTTTTAATTTTTGCTTTTCCTACATATTTTTTTAGTATGTAAGATAAACCTGCTCTTGTTAATTTTTCATTCTTTTTGTTGAAAAATAAAGGCCATGTCGCTTTTGTTTTATCAAACAATCCATAATCAGCCATGTATGCTTTTGCAATAGATATTGTTTGCGGCATCATAGGTATGATCCTTGTTTTATTTCCCTTGCCTGTAAGTCGGATTGTGGCCGGTGCTTTAATATGCATATCGGCTACTTGTATATCAGCTATTTCTTGAACCCTGGCTCCTGTATCATACATCAATGCTAGAACAGACAAATCCCTACGCCCAGAATTAATATTAGTGTCAGGCATCGAAAGGAGTACTTTGATGCTTTCAATCGATAGATAATTTACTTCATTAACCGGTTTTTTCTTTGATTTAATTAATAAAATGGAATTGCACAATTCCATGTGTTGCGGTGATTCCAATTGAACATACCTGAAAAAAGAATGAAGTGCTGCTAATCGTAGGTTTCTTGTGGCTACAGAATACCGTTTTTGATATTCCAGCCATGATAGGAAGTCTTCTACCATATTCCTGTCTATTAATTTAAAGTCTATTTTTTCTGGCTTTATTTTAAGGATAGATTGGCAGTACCTAAAAAAAATAATGAATGCATCTCTATAAGATTCAATTGTGTTGCTGCTATATCCCATCCTTATTGGTAAGTATTTAAAAAAATAACTGGATAAATATGTGGCAAAATCTTTATTACTCATGATTAATAACCTCCGGGAATACATTTGTATAAAGTGGAGCCATTGCGGAAATGATGCTACCATATGCTTGCTCAGTCAGTCTCAGATATTTTTCTGTACTTTCAATTCCTCGATGCCCCAAATAGGTGCTTAATACAGGAAGTGTGCAATACACATCTTGCCCTTCATTAATCATTTTTTCAAAAGCATGGACGGCATAGGTGTGGCGAATATCATGGACACGTGGCCCTACTGAACCCTCAGAAAAAATACCAGCAAGCTTCATGAATTGTTTGAATTTTAAGTAAACAGGTGTTCTGTGATACTTTCCACCATCCCTGGACGGATAAAAATAATCATCACTGTGCATAGTAATATTCATATTTTTAGCATAATGCTTACAGTAGTCAGTAAGTGAACTAGACATTGGTACAAGTCGACTTGTACCATTCTTTGCTTTGGAAATCGTCAAAATTCCATTAACAAGATCAACTTCTGATTGTTTTAGTGATAATGCTTCATTGATCCTTAAACCGCACCCATATAACATGCGAAAAAGCATCGGATAAATTAGATGATAATATTTACTTTGAGGTACATGTGGCAAGTCATCAACAACCTGTATAATATTTTTTATCTCATCATACAAAAAAATATATGGTGTAAATGTCTTAGCTATCGGTAACATTTCATTGGGATACACATAAAAGTCGAAGTCTTTTCTATTCATAAATACAGCAAATTGTCGTATCAAAGACATACGCATGTGCTGCGTTTTATCCGACTCATTTTTTCGGCGGGAAACAAAGTCCTCAACCATTGTTTTTGTTAAATCCGGAGAGGAAAGGTTATACTTTTTAAAATAATCATCCATGTGTCTTAACAAATACAAAGAAGATTCACCGAAAATGAATCCCATATCTCTTTTATAACTACAATATTGGGAACAAAAGTCTTTGAAGAGACCTGTAAATTTAAACTGCTTTTCAATATTTTTCATTAGGTACCTCCAGCGCAACAGTCCTTAGTTGCTGAATATCAATACGAAGATAAAGTTTTGTTGTGCTTGTATTTTCATGACCCAAAATTGCGCTTATAACTGGATATGGTGTATTGTTTTGCAAAAGATGACTTGCTGTACTATGCCTTACTGAGTGTAATCCATGTTTTCTGCCATTAATTTGAGTACCCGCGAGGATCATATATTTATTAAGGACGTGATAAAACGTATTTTGGTTTGCGAATGGTTGAAATGGAGCTTTGTGTCTGATAAAAACATGTGGATCATCCACTTTGGGGCGGCTGTCCTTCACGTAATCAGCTAAGGCATATTTAAATTCCTCAGTCACCGGTAACTGAAGAGGTTTTTTAGTTTTTTGCTGGATAATCTCAATGGTTTTTCGATTCCATTTAATTTCCTTAAACTTAAGCTGACGGATATCACCAGCTCGCATACCAAGTTGGACAGCAAGAAGTAAAATAAGATAATCTCTTTTCCCAAATTCAGTTTTTCTATCAACTTGACAAAGGATCGCATGTACTTCATCTGTAGAGTAGTAGGATGGTAGCCTTTCATATTTATAACTAAAAATGACAGGAAATAAATCATTGAGTGATTCTTTGACAACGCCTTCTGAATGAAGAAAAAACAAAAAATTTCTCAAAGTAAACAATATTCCAGATCTGCTATTGCTACTGTATTTATCTAAAGTATGTAGATAAGCTAAAACTTCATGTGCTGTGAGTTCATTAATATCAGAAACCCCTTGCTTATCAAGAAAATTGAGAAAGCGGGTTAGAGTAACGTTTTTGCTACCTATTGTTTGTTTGGATATTTTGTTTTTTTGTTGTACTTTTCCATATGTTTTTAAAATATCATGAAATTGTATAGGGGCCTGTTTTCCTATTTTCTGATGACACTTTAAAAAGCAGTTATGTTCCTGCAATTCACCTAAGATAGTAATCGTTCTTACTTTAAAGACTTGGGAAGATGAGAGTTTCTTATCAGTCTTAATCCCATAGTAGTTTTCTAAGAATGCATTGCCCAATTCTTTTGAGAAATAGGTTTCACCTTTCTGTTCTGCATATTTAGCAAAATGTTTCCATTTGAGGGCATATTGCTTTTGGGTTCCACTTGCATAACTGAGCAAGTCCAACTGGATTTTTGCATCACTAATCAACTGTGCTAATGAAATAGTTATGTTCTTCATGTTCATTCTCCTAGTTTTTGAGAGATCACAAGAACTATATCATTTGAAATGTTATGTAAACTTAAATAATTATAAATCAATAAAATACAATTAGTTACCTAAATAACTTTGCATAATATTT
>CBDTVZ010000269.1:0-3478 GCA_965363995.1 uncultured Eudoraea sp. | reverse complement strand
GGGCTCGTCAACTTCTATCGCCAGATCAATACTGTTTTTATGAATTATACCATCTCCGTGAGTTCTTGGAACCTGCGGATTAATCTGGGCAATTACTTTTTTTGCTGTCTGAACTGCGGGCAAGGCAATATCAACAGAAACGCCTAAAGAACAATACCCATGGCGGTCCGGGGGAGATACCTGAACTATCGCCACATCAAGGGGTAATATATTTCGTCTGAACAGCAAATGTATTTCGCTAAGAAAAATAGGGATATAATCACCTTTATTTGTATTCACTGCTTTTCTGACATTGCCTCCAACAAAACAACTGTTTATGTTAAATGCCTGATTATAAGGGGGTATTGCATATTTCACCTCCCCTTCAGTATGAATTGAAATAATCTCTACTTGTTCTAATTCTTCATATCTATCACAAATACTATTGATTAAAGTATTAGGAGTCATAGCAGCTCCTTGAAGAAATATCCTATTCCCGGATTTTACAATGGTGGCAGCTTCTGCTGCGGTAACAATTTTCATGTTAGTATTTTTACTTGATTTATAATTGCCTCATTTAAATAATTAAAGGCTAATGACATTCTAATTCTGTGGATACCACTTTAACCATGGGTTTTGGTGATACGTATGGTATTCCTAAACCCATTCCTCTTAGAATAAAAAGTAATCCGATGATGACCACAAAAACTGGTATTAATTTACGTATTCGCTGCTTTGCAGAATCCTTTAATATTCCACTCAGGTAAACGGCAGTAGTCATTAATGGAACCGTACCTAAACCAAACAAAATCATATATAAAGAACCTTCAACAGCCGTGCCCATGGCAATTGCTCCCAAGAGAGCCATATAAACCAGTCCGCAGGGCAGGAACCCATTTAGAAACCCAATAGTGAGAAAAGTATCTGGTGTCTTCTTCTTCAGCGCTTTACCTAAACTGTTTTTGATTTTTCCAATAATCCGATACACAGGTTTTGAAAGGCTAATGCTACTCATATATCTATAGGGTATTATTACAACTAATATCATGAGTACACCAACAAGAATCGATAGTTTTTGCTGTATTCCAAAGATGTAAAGTCCCTTACCCAATAGTCCAAATAATAAGCCAATAATGCCATATGCCATTAGTCTTCCAAAATGGTAAATGAAAATTTGACCTGCTTTTTTATATTTATTATTCTGACTTACAGGCAGCATAAATGCAATAGGTCCGCACATGCCAATACAGTGTAAACTTCCCATAAGGCCTAAGATTAAGGCAGATAATAACATATCATTAATTAATAGGTGATACTTTTTTTTACCAAGTACTCTTTCCCTTGATAATTCCAGTAAATTTTTATGTCCCAACGACCATCCAACAAACGTTTGTCAGGTATGAGCAAATTTTTATTGGATAAACTTATAGGAAAGTCAAAATCCAAGTGTTTATTGGATGGTCTGTATAGGGACACTTTACCGTTTATTTCTTTATAATTCATTTTTGGAGGGAAAGTAATGGCTAACCCATTTTCCTGTTCAACAAAACTGAATTGGGAAGCATAATTTTTAGCATTGGTAAGTGCATCAATCTCATTCTGATAGGCCAGTTCTTCCTTATAATACTCCTCGGTGACCAAATCATGATTGGCACGGTTATTTGTACTGGCAAGAATGACGAAATACATTATAAATGCAATAAATGCAACAAATGCCAAAACTATTCCTGTTCCCCAATTAAACTTCATACTTTTTATTTCATATTAATAAATATTCCTAATTATAACTTCTTGGCGCCAGGAATCTTGTCGTTGTTGTTTCAATTAATTGATCTCCACTATATACGCCAATTTTCAGTTTGTCTTTATCCCCATTTAAAGCAGCGTTATTAATTTCAATAAACAAGGTGCCTTCTGCCAATTCCTGTGCAGGGACCTCAAAACTACGGTGTGATACCAAATCAATTTTTCCTTTATGTGAGAGAAGTTTAAAACTTACATCACCAATGTCTTCGGATGTTTTATTTATCAGTTTGTAGGTGTACACATTGCTGATTATGTTTCCTTCTTTATGTTCATATAGTTGACCCGGTAATCTTAAAATATTGGCTTCGAGATCATTTCGTAAGAAAAGCATTCCAATGAATACACCAGTTAATATAGTAAGTACGGCAGCGTATCCTTTTAATCTGGGGTTAAAAGTAAATTTCGCCTTTCTTTCAATATTATCCTCACTGGCATACCGAATAAGACCTTTTGGAAGATCAATTTTTTCCATAATAGTGTCACATTCATCTATACAAGCTGTACAATTTACACATTCTAATTGAGTGCCATTTCTGATGTCAATACCAGTTGGGCATACATTTACACATTGAAAGCAGTCTATACAATCTCCATGACCTAGGGCATTCCTGTCTTCATTTTTCCGAAATTTCTTGCGACCATTTTCGGCTTCACCGCGTTTATGATCATAGGCAACCACAATAGACTTATTGTCTAATAATACCCCTTGCATTCTTCCGTAGGGACAGGCAATAATGCAAACCTGCTCTCTGAACCATGCAAAAACAAAATAAAATACTGCCGTAAAAATAAGCAGAGATACCAATGTGCTTATATGAGTGAGGGGGCCATCTGTAATATATTGTATTAGTTTGTCACTTCCAATAAGATAGGCCAGAAATACATTTGCAATTAAAAAGGATATTACAAAGAAGACAAACCATTTCAGTAGTCGCTTCCGTATTTTTTCAGTGTTCCACGACTGCTTTGCTAAACGCATTTGCGCACCGCGATCTCCATCTATCCAAAATTCAAATCGTCTGAAGACCATTTCCATAAATATTGTTTGAGGGCACATCCATCCACAGAAAATACGTCCAAAAGCAACGGTAAAAAGTGCAATAAAAATTACCCCTATGATCATAGAGATTACAAAAAGATGCAAATCCTGGGGCCAAAACGGAAAGCCAAAAATATTGAACCTGCGTTCTAAAACATTAAACATCAGGAACTGGTTGCCATTTATCTTAATAAATGGGGAGGCAAACAGAAATATCAATAAAGCGTAACTAACCCATTTTCGATATTTATAATATCTGCCACTAGGTTTTTTAGGGAATATCCAGGCCCGCTTTCCTTCTTCGTCAATGGTGCCAATGGTGTCCCTAAAATTCTCTTCCATAGCTTTATTTTCTATGCCCTATTCATACCTGAGTATGATTTATTCATTAATAACCACCGAAGTAGAGTCTGTCTCCTGATCCGGAGTTGCTTCATCAGGCGAGCCTTTCTATTTAGGAGCATTCTCATCTACCCATAGATCTCCCTCCGCGGCTTTGGGATTAGCGGCTGTAGTACCTTGAAAATTAAGTAAATAACTAGATACCCGGGCAATTTCCAGTGGTTTCAGCGTTTGTTTCCAGGAAATCATTCCTTTGCCGGCTCGTCCTCCTTCAGAAACGGTATTAAAGACATTTTTAATTCCACCTCCCGA
>CBDTVZ010000268.1:0-3480 GCA_965363995.1 uncultured Eudoraea sp. | reverse complement strand
TCCTATACGTTTTCCTTGTATTATTATATGGCTGTGGCACTTCAAAATCTGTATTATCAGCAGATAAAGCAGTTATTGAAACAACAATAGATTTGGTGAATGTTAATAATGACAGAGTAAGTGTAACTATCAACCCAGGGTCATTTAGTAATCAAAACATTTCCTTTTTTATTCCAAAAATGGTTCCTGGGACTTATAGTGAGGATGACTATGGCAAGTATATACAAGACCTTAAGGCTATTGATTATCAGGGCAATGAGCTTTTGGTTACTGCAGTCGGAACCAATGAATGGAATATCTCTGATGCAACAAAATTAGATAAGATCACTTATTATGTAACAGATACTTATGATACTGAAAGCGAATTAAGCGATCCGGTATTTTCTCCTGCTGGGACTAACATATTAGAGGGCAAAAATTTTGTATTGAATCTTCATGGTTTTATAGGTTATTTTGACGGATTAAAAGAAGTGCCCTATGAATTAGTTATTACTTCTCCATCAGACTTAGTACCCACAACATCATTAATGAAAAAGCAGGACGAAATCGATAGTATGACAAATACTTATCTTGCTTCCAGATATTTTGAGGTAGTAGATAACCCTATTCTTTATACAAAATCAAACACTGTTACTTTTGTCATTAATGATATTACGGTTAATTTGAGCGTGTATTCTCCTAATAATGTATATTCCGGCGCAGACCTAAAAGAGAGCATGGAACGTATGATGAGGGCTCAAAAGGCATTTCTTGGCGAGATTGACGGGACTAAGGAATATAATATTTTGTTGTATCTGTCTACATTAGATGAAACAGATGCCTCCGGATTCGGGGCATTGGAACATCAGACTTCTACCCTTGTCGTACTTCCTGAGCAAATGCCCATAGAAGCTCTGGAAAAAGCGCTGATAGATGTTGTTTCACATGAATTTTTTCATATTGTTACACCCTTGAACGTGCATTCAAAAGAAATACAATACTTTGATTATAACGATCCTAAAATGTCTGAACACCTATGGATGTATGAAGGGACTACCGAATATTTCGCCAACCTTTTTCAGATTCAGCAGGGCCTGATAGATGATGCTGAATTTTACAAGCGAATTGTCGATAAAATTAACAACGCTAACTCATATGATGATGAAATGTCATTTACTACTATGAGCAGAAATATTTTGGAAGACCCTTACAAAGATAATTACGCCAATGTATACGAAAAAGGGGCTTTAATAAATATGAGTTTGGATATTAGGCTTAGAGATTTGAGTGATGGTGAAAAAGGAGTATTATGGTTAATGAAGGAACTTTCTAAAAAATATGACAATGACACACCATTTGAAGACGATGAAATTATCGGAGAAATCGTAGATATGACTTATCCTGAAATAAAATCATTTTTTGACACCTATGTAATAGGAAATACGCCATTGAATTATGATGAGCTTTTAGCCTCCGTGGGTTTAAAAACTGATGAAATACAAGAGCCGAGCGGTTATTTTTTAAATGGGGAAATACCATTTATAGATATAGATCAGACTAATAATGATGCCATATTTATTAGAAGCGGTATTGAGTTAAATACTTTCTTTACAGGTCTTGGCGCACAGGGAGGTGATACTATAAGTAGTATTGATGGGATGCCTATTTCATTAGAATCCATCAGGCCAATTATTGGACAAAGTTTTGGATGGACATCCGATAAGGAAATTACTATGGTCGTCCAACGAGGCCAGGAAGAATTAATACTGCAAGGAAAAGTTGGGACACCAATGCTAAAAGTAACCACTATTGTACCCATAGATAATTTGGAAAACACTCCTCAATCCAAGCTTAGGAGATCCTGGCTCAAAGGGTAACAATTAAAATAAATCAGCAATTAGATTTTACCTGAATTATAAGCTATTCGAAATTTTTGTGTTTACAAAAAGTAAAAAATACTTGTCTAAAAGTAAAAAATACTTTACATTTGATATAAATTTTAATCATGGAAACAAATTATTTACTTTCATCGAAATTTAATAGGATCGGTTGGATAATTCTAATTCCTTCAATGATTTTAGGGTTATATACACTTTTTACAGAATGGGAGCCTATATTTTTTGAAGCGAATGTCTTGGGAATATTTATTGAAGATTTTTCGGGGAACAATCAGTTTATTGGCATGGTCGAAAATAATATCTTAAATGAAATACTGGGTATTTTGGTCATTCTGGGGGGCATTATGGTGGCATTTTCTAAGGAAAAGGACGAGGATGAATTAATTGCTAAAATTCGTCTAGAATCTTTGGTGTGGGCCATGTATGTCAATTATGGGATCTTACTTTTGGCATTCCTCTTGCTTTATGATTTCTCTTTTTATTGGGCTATGGTATTCAACATGTTTACAATGTTGTTTTTCTTTATTATAAGATTTAATAGTAAAATTTGGCGCTTAAGAAAATCTGTGAGTTATGAAGAACAGTATTAAAATTCAAAGGGCAATGCAAAATATAACCCAGGCTGAGCTTGCTGAGAAGGCAAAAGTAAGCAGACAAACAATCAATGCTATGGAACTTGGGAAATATGTGCCTTCTACTGTTCTATCTTTACGTCTCTCCATGATATTTAAGATCCCGGTCAATGAACTTTTTGTACTGGAAGAACGGGACTGGGTAAAATAGACCAAATAAAAAACCACTTTTCTTTTAGAAAAGTGGTTTTTTATTAAACATCAAATGAATGTTTTATCCTAAAGCTACTCTTTCAAAACCTGTGATTTCCAAATCAGGATTGACAGATTTGATGTATTGAGAAACACTCTGTTTATTATCCTTAATAAAATCCTGGTTAACCAGAGTATTGTCTTTAAAGAAACGTTTTAATTTTCCCTTTGCAATATTATCCAACATGGCCTCAGGCTTACCTTCCTGGCGTAATTGATCTTTAGCTATTTCTATTTCCTTGTCAATAACTGATTGATCTACTGCAGATTCATCAAGCGCGACCGGATTCATAGCCGCAGCCTGCATGGCTACATCTTTAGCGGCAACAGCAGCACCTTCAACCGCACTCGAAAGTCCAATTAATGTAGCAATTTTGTTACCTGCGTGAATATATGATCCCACAAAAGGAGCATTTAGTTTTCTAAAGCCACCAATTTCAATTTTCTCACCAATTACACCAGTCTGTTCAGTTAATTTTTCCTGTACTGATATACCGTTGTAATTGGCATTTAGGAATTCATCTTTGCTATCAAAATCAAGTGCAAGTTGAGCCAACTCATTAGCGAGGGCAACAAAACTATCATTCTTTGCAACAAAATCGGTTTCACAATTCAGTGAAATAATAACTCCACTAGTTTTGTCAGAATTAACCTGAGCTATAGTGGCTCCTTCAGAAGAATCTCTGTCTGCTCTCTTAGCAGCCACTTTCTGTCCTTTTTTTCGAAGGATTTCAATAGCTTTCTCAAAATCTCCTTCGGCTTCAACCAATGCATTTTTG
>CBDTVZ010000267.1:0-3489 GCA_965363995.1 uncultured Eudoraea sp. | reverse complement strand
TCTAATAAAGCAGCATAGCCATCAGCATATATAGGGTACTTTTGAACAGCTCCTTCCAGAATATCAATTGCGATATCATACCGACTCTCCCAAGCATGAATTCTTCCCATTAATATTTCAGTATCTGCATGGCCCGGTACCTGAGATAAAATATATCCCCCCAAAAGAAGGGCACGCTGCGTATCACCTTTAAAGGCTAATTCTTTTGCTGTATTGTACGCCTTATCATAGTCACTACTATTAAAAACACTATTTATCCAGACCATCTCCTCTTTGGAAGGGTTAATTTTTAATTGAGCAAATAAGCTTAACGAGGAAGGAATAATTTTGTTATTTATCATAACATATTTATTGACCGCTTTAAAATACTTATAATGTTCTTTTACCTCTTGTTTTAAGACTGAAGGATCAGGATCTATCAATTTCAGTTCATTATCAAGCTCAAATAAATTACTGCCGGTAAGAAAATGATTGCCATAAACAAAATCCTGAATATTGCTATTATGTCTCAAAAGAGGAATCTTTTTTGTTGAGTCAAATACCCCATCATGAATTAGTCCTTTCCCCAGCCAGGCAACTTCAGATGGAATTATTATATCATATCGCGATTCTAATAACCCCAGAATTGCAGGTGCAACGTCCCCGTGGGAAACCAAAGAAGCTATCTTTGCTGGTTGCTTTAATAAAGGGCTGTACATAATTAAAGGCACCCTGTATCTTCCCAAATTATCTTCCTGTGGCAGATCGGTAAGGTTATGGCTGCCTGTAATTATAAAGATGGTGTTAGCATAATCCTGATTTCTGGAATAAGAAGAGAAAAATGATTTTAAGGCGCTATCAGCGTATAAAATACTGGCAAAAATGTCCTTATTCTTCTTTACCAACTTTAAAGGTCTTGGCTGCATTTTTTCTTCAGCCAAAAGTTTGTCAACCTTAAGTATATACGCTGCTTTTTCAGGAATAAGAAAGGGCTTTTTAGAGCTTAAGGTAAAGAAGACATCTAATCTTGGTTTTTTAGAACTAAAGAGATCATTTTGCCATTTCTGAAAGAGTTCTTTATCTGGATATCCAAGGGATATTCCTGCTGCATCTTCATTTTGTTTTCGATATTTGCTTCCAAACCCTTTGCTGTCCAAAATAAAATCGACTCTTTCTTCATAGAGAAATTTGTCTAATTGATTTAGTGCACTGTTACCACCGTAGTTAAAAGAAGTAGTGTAATTATTTTTTTTAAGGATCCCATAAATAGTCTGTCTGGCAGGAGAATCAGCCGAATTGGTAAAACCATTCTCACCAAAAGGCAAAGAACCTAATAAGCATGGTAATGCAGCATAACTTTCTCCAGCATTACTCAAATAATTGTTCCAAAACAAGGATTTGGCCTTAAGCGAATCTAAAAAAGGAGTAAATCCGCGATATATGGCCTTATCACCTACAAAATCAGACCCCAGACCTTCTACCATTATAAATACCAAATTGGGTTCCCTATCCTTTAAATTAAAATATGGAGCAAGGTTTTTATTGGAAACATAGTTGTGTAATAATGGATACTCTTCTTCTCCTTCATACTTATTAAAATCAAAAACCTCATCAGCGACACTATAAGCTAAATGCTGTAATTTATTTTCGTTAACTGGGTTTTTATCGGAAGTTAAAGTGGCTAGAAATAAACTAAAAAGAATAATAGTTAGTGGAAACATCCGGCTTATGGTTCCATAGGCAGAAGCGGTTAATTTATTAAAGAGATAAAGAAACCCTACCATAACGGGGAGTAAAAGCAAGATAGAGAGCATTAAAGTAGCTGCAGATGTCTTACTGTTATAGACTTCTAAAAACCCTGCACCAAGTATGTCATAGTTTCTCACATAGAATTCTATAAGCAGGCCCTCAATAATTAAAATAAGGATGAAAAGTACGAATGTTACCTTAAATCCCAAAGAATGTCTCTTTTCCTCTAAATAATTAAAGATGAAAGCCATAAAAAGGCTAATCATGGCTGTAAACCCAGAATGATGCACAACTAAAAGCAACAGGCTTTTAGTCAATACCCCATCAAGAACACCCGCCATATACAGGCGTATGTTTTGATAAAGTGACAAAACCACCAAACATAGGAAAAAAGCCATTATAAGGCGTATAAAGTCCCTTAAGGTCTTTCGCCCGGCATTTTCCGATATGTTATTGACATTCTGCATTTTATTATGTTTTGACAAATCCTTTTCGCACCTGTGATCCCCAGCCGGTTTTTATTTTAAATAGTTTCTTGTAATTACCCCGAATTGCTGCCCATACTACTAGAGGGTGAAATGTAATTGGTTCAATTATTGCACAAAACATAAGGATAAGTATATCTTTTGTCCTGGAATATTGATTATAAGTATACACATCCCATAGAATTGCATAAAATGAGTACATAATAGAAAATGTATAGACTGTAATGGTTATGGCCAGAAAAAAGTCCAGGTTTAAAATTCCCATATAATAAAATATAATCACGGAGAAAAACCCTATAAATTCCAAAATTGGGGCCAGCCATTCATAAAAAAACCAATAGGGATAACTAAGCATTCCAAGTCGGCCAAACTTAGGGTTAAAAAACATATCCTTATGAGCAAACAAGGTTTCCAGGTTTCCACGTGCCCATCGATCTCTCTGATTTACCAGGTTTTTAGTGCTTTCCGGAACTTCTGTCCAACAGAGTGGATCCGGGATATATTCAATCGTGTAGGGAAGTTTGCGCTCATGCATATAACGCCTCATTCTAAATACAATCTCCATATCCTCACCTACTGTTTTTGTGTCATAACCCCCTACTTCCAGGGCTATTTCTCGATCGAAAAATCCAAAAGCGCCTGAAATGATAAGGAGACTATCTATGCGGCCCCAAGCCATCCTTCCTAATAGAAAAGATCGGGTATATTCTAACAATTGGAATCTGGCCAGCCAATTTTTTGGTAGCCGTATCTCCTCAAGAGTTCCACCCGAAATTTTACTGGAATTAGCTACACGGATTACACCCCCAACCGCAATTACCCTTTTTTGAGTTCTTTGATAAAATGATTTTACAACATGCAATAAGGCATCAGGTCTTAAAAGGCAATCCACATCTATGCAGCCTACATATTTATTTTCTGATAGTTGTATGCCCGTATTTAATGCATCAGATTTACCCCCATTTTCTTTATCAATAACTGTTAGCTTTGAGAAGGAGCGCTGCTTTGATTTGTACACACCACATATAGGTTTTGAACTCCACTCAGGATCTATTGTCCGTTCCACTTTCTCCAGATCATAGGCGTCTATCATTTTCTGTAAGGTGTCATCCTTACTTCCATCATTGACCACCATTACTTCAAAATTCACGTATTGAAGGGAAAGAAGAGACCGAATGTTTTCAACTATGGTCAACCCCTCGTTATAGGCCGGAGCAATAATAGTAATGCTTGGTGCCAATGGTGAAGCCATTATCTTAGAAAGATCAACGAAGCT
>CBDTVZ010000266.1:0-3501 GCA_965363995.1 uncultured Eudoraea sp. | reverse complement strand
CTATTCAAAACAAACAGTTAATTAATTTTGCACACATTGTATCACATAATTTAAGATCTCATACGGCTAATTTTTCCATGTTATTGGAGTTTCTGGTTGAGGAACAAGACGCAAATGAACAGGAGAATATAATAAGAATGCTCACAGAGGCCTCCGATAACTTATTGGAAACCCTGGACAACTTAAATGAAGTAGTGGCCATTAGTACCAACGTAAATCTGGATAAAAAACCAGTTAATTTAAATGAGAAGATTGCATCTGCAGAGCAGAATTTAGCTGCATATCTTAAAAAGAACAATGCTAAAATTATAAATAATATACCCGATGACACTTATATTAATGTAATACCAGCTTATGTTGACAGTATAATAATGAACTTTATTACTAATGCCGTAAAATATAAGGACGACAGCCGAGATCCGGTTATAAAATTAAATGTCTCCAAAAATGAGAAGTATACTATTTTAAGTATAGAAGATAATGGACTTGGCATTGATTTGAATAAATATGGCGAAAAATTATTTGGAATGTACAAAACTTTCCATGACAACTCAGACGCCAGGGGTATTGGTTTATATATTACTAAAAATCAAATTGAGGCCATGAATGGGAAGGTTATGGCTTGCAGTGAGGTAGGTAAAGGAACTACATTTAATATATATTTTAATGACAAAAATTAAATCAATAGCCATTATAGATGATGATCCAATAACCGTTTTCGGAATTAAAAGAATGCTTAGCACTTTAAATGTAAGTGAGAATATAAATAGTTATGTCAACGGAAAAGAAGCCATTGATGATTTCAAAAGTATTATAAAAAATAACGAACAAGTCCCCGAGGTTATATTTTTGGATATAAACATGCCCATAATGGATGGATGGCAATTTCTTGAGGAATTTATAACACTGCCCATAGTACATAAGATAAGAATCAATATTTTAACTTCATCTATAGATCCGGCCGATAGGGAGAACTGGCAATACTATATGACCAGGACGCACCACATTATAGATTACAAAAACAAGCCTATACAAAAGAAGGAAATTGAAGAGATTACGAAGGCAGCTTAAATTATAAGCCAGAATTTTGTTTAATTTTGATAAGGGATTTGCCAGAATTTATATTTCCAAACTTCATGAAACGCCTCTTAGTTTTCCTTTTATGTACTTCACTTATTTCTTGCGAAAATAAAGAAGAAGACAAAAAAACTGAATTTGTTACCCCTTTTGAAGCCTCTGAAGGGAAAAAAACAGCTACTTACGCGGAGACCATTGATTTCTATATTGCTTTAGCAAAAGATTTTCCAGAAATAAATATTCAAACTGTTGGTGAAACAGATAGTGGATATCCTCTCCATGTGGTGACATATAACCCTGAAGGCGACTTTAATTTCGACAAAATAGGACAGAGAAAAACTATTATATTAATTAATAATGGTATTCATCCAGGCGAAAGTGACGGGGTAGACGCTAGTATGCTTTTATTTAGAGACCTGGGGACTGAAAAACTACCAGCGCCAAAAAATGTTGTCCTCGTAACTATCCCCATCTACAATGTAGGCGGTGCTTTGAATCGCAATTCTACATCAAGAGTAAATCAGAATGGGCCTGAAGAATATGGCTTTCGGGGAAATTCCAAAAATTATGATCTTAACAGAGATTTTATAAAAAATGATACTAAGAATGGCCGAACATTTGCCAAAATCTTTCATTTGGTTAAGCCAGATATTTTTATCGATAACCATGTCAGCAATGGAGCAGACTATCAATACATTCTTACTCATCTATTTACCCAGCACAATAAACTAGGAGGTAAAATGGGTGCTTATTTGCATAATGAATTTCAACCCGCTTTAGAAGTTTCACTAGTCGAAGATGGCTGGGATATTAGTCCGTTTGTGAACGTATATAACAAAGTTCCTGAAAATGGATTCCCCCAGTTCATGGACTATCCAAGATATTCTACAGGTTACACGACTCTATGGAACACATTGGGAATGATGTTGGAAACACATATGTTAAAACCATACAAGCAAAGGGTAAAAGGCACCTACACTTTTTTAAATAAAGTTATGTTAATTGCCGAATCTCAAAGTAATAAAATAAAAGAAATACGAGAGGATATCCAGAGCAGCAGAAAGAATTGGGAGTATTATCCGTTATCCTGGGTAATAGATTCCACCCGTGCTACGATAATGAATTTTAAAGGCTACCAGGCAGACACTATACAAAGTGAGGTTACAGGCCTTCCCAGGCTAAAATATGACCGTAGCAGACCATTTATAAAAGAAGTCACCTACCAAAATTATTTTGTGCCCAAAGATTCTGTGACAATACCTAGGGCATATGTTGTGCGTAAGGCATGGAATAAGGTTATAGATCTTATGGATTTAAATGAGATTTCATATTCACTTGTAAAAGAAGATACCTCACTAATTGCAGAGGTATATAAAATAAAAGATTACAAAACCAGACTCAACCCCTTTGAGGGGCATTACCCGCATTATAACACCAAGGTTTCGCGTTCAAATAAGCGTGTGCCCGTTTATGAAGGCGATTATATAATTCCTACAGATCAGCCGGGAATTCGATATATTATGGAAACTCTCGAACCCGCAGCTATAGATTCATTTTTTAATTGGAATTTTTTCGATCCTATTTTACAGCAAAAAGAAGGTTTCTCTCCCTATGTATTCGAGGATCTTGCATTAGAAATATTAAGAGAAAATCATCGCCTTCGCGAGAGTTTTGAATACAAAAAAGAGATGGATGAAGCCTTTAGTCAAAATTCATATGATCAATTGCATTGGATATATACGCGTTCAAAATATTATGAAGCTTCCCATTTACAGTATCCTGTATATCGTATTCCAAAGAATACAATTAACTAATTAAAACAAAACTAATCTGCAAATAGCGATTTTATATTGGTATAAGAATTTTCCAGGGCCTTATGAATTTTCTGTGGCCCTTTCCATTTAACTTTTTCTATGCCCTCGCTTTTTTGACCAACTAACTTTCCTTTGGAAGCTGTTTTCATTGCATACCAATGAACTTCCTTGAGCTTGTAGATTCCGCCTCTTTTAAAAATGTGGTAAGTAGTCCTCAGAAAATTTTCAATCTTTAACCCTTTTACCCCAGTTTCTTCCTCAACTTCTCTAAGTGCACATTCTTCAATAGACTCACCTTTTTCAAGTTTTCCTTTGGGCAGGTCCCATTTATCATTCCTATATATAAAAAGAACTTTACCCTTTTTGTTGGTCACCACACCACCACCGGCAATTTCCATTGGAATTTTTTTCGTAAATTTTTTTAAAATTTCCTCGTGGTTAGGATGATAGATAAATGCCGTATTCATCTTTTTTTTTGCCAATGCATCGATTGCATTGTTAATGGCTTCGCCATTCATCATAAAATACTCACCATTCCCGATATCCGATAGCTTATTTGTTAAAATCAAAGGGGCATCTTTAACAAAAACTTTATACATTTGTGAAATGG
>CBDTVZ010000265.1:0-3516 GCA_965363995.1 uncultured Eudoraea sp. | reverse complement strand
CTACAAAATTATAGGAGTATTTTATCTGAATAATATGCATTTACCAACGTTTATGGGATAATTGTTATAAAATATGGACGCTCAAGAGTACATTTAAACGACTAGATCTTAATGAAGTATAGAATCATTAACTATATTTTCCGATATTAGTTAATATTAACTATACACACCTGTTACCTGCAAGCTGAAAAAAAATCGCGCTTGAAAAAATAATAAGAAATGAAACCAAACCCAGAACTCAAAAAATTCATAGAACCTTATGACGAGGGAATTCAAAAGTTGACGTTGGAATTGCGGAATTTCATAACAGATTTGATGCCACAAGCGAACGAATTGATTTGGGATAATTATAATGCAGTTGCAATGGCTTACTCGAAATCAGAAAAGCTAAAAGATGCTTTTTGTCATATTGCGGTTTATTCACAACACGTAAACTTCGGATTTAATCGTGGAGCGGAATTGACAAAAGCAAGTATAAAATTAAATGGAAAAGGAAAGCTGATAAGACATATTTCGGTAAAAAATTTCCAATCGTTCCCAAAAGAGGATATAAAGAATATGATTTGGGAAGCAGTCGGAATTTCAGAAAAATTAAATAGCGAATTAATCGACAATAATAATCGACCAAAAAGTATAGTAATGTCAATATCGGAAATGAAAAAAAGACCGTTACCTGAAAGCTAAAAAACACCACTCGAATGGAAGCGAAATATGATGAAATAGGAACTAATTACAACCTTACTCGAAAAGCTGACAGGTTTTTGACCAAGAAATTATTGCAACATCTAAATCCAAAAAGAAATGGGCTTTATTTAGACATAGGTTGTGGGACTGGAAATTACACCAACGAACTTCAGAAAAATGGTTTTCAATTTATTGGCATTGACCCTTCTGAAAAAATGTTAGAAAAAGCGAAACTTAAAAATAAGGAAATTGATTGGAAAATCGGCTCGGCTGAAAATACGGAATTACCGAAAAATTATGTGGACGGAATAATTGGCTCCCTTACAATCCATCATTGGACTGACTTGAAAAATGGATTTATGGAACTTTATAGAGTTTTAAAACCAAATGGTAAAATTGTAATTTTCACATCCACGCCAAAACAGATGAAAGGTTATTGGCTCAATCATTACTTTCCAAAAACGTTAGCTGATTCAATAGTCCAAATGCCGACTTTGGAAAGTGTCAAAATTGCAATGAAAAATGTTGGACTTGAACTTTTAGAGACAGTTAAGTATTTTATCAAACCTGATTTACAAGACCAGTTCCTATATTGTGGTAAGCAAAATCCCGAATTATATTTTGATGACCAAATTAGACACGGAATTTCTTCGTTTTCTTCATTAGCAAACCGAACTGAAGTTGGACAAGGATTATCGGAATTAAGAAAAGATATTGATAGCGGAATGATAAAAGATATTATAAAAAATTACGAAAATGTTTTTGGAGATTATCTATACATCATCGGAAAAAAGCCAGCAGGTAACACCGTATAAAATTAATTGTTAGTACAAGCTTACTTGCGAAAATCCCTCTCGGATTTTCTATTCGGCTTGTATTTGCTAAATTAGGTACTTAAACAACGCGACTAATCTTATACAATCACGTTGTAGCCAATAGGATTAACCTAAAATTTTCTCCATCAACCAATTTGTCGCTAACCTCAAATTGAAAAGGAGTAAAGCCACCTTTGTTCACTCCCAATTTTTTACCATTTAAATATATATGACTTTCATAATTTACAGCGCCAAAATGAATGAAGTATCTTTTGTGTTCCTTTAAAGACACCTTGAAATTTCTCCTGTACCACAATACCCCCTCATAGAATTTCAATTTTTCATATTGAGAGTTCCAATCACCTGGCACAACCAATGATGGCTCGTAATCGAAGTTATATTCTGCCCTTACGGATTTGCCGGGATTGGTAATGTTATCATAAAAACCTCCTTTTCCTGATGTACTTTCATCAAATGGTTTTTGTCTGTAATCCAAATATCCCATTTTGTAAGGGTCGATGATAAACTGCCAATCTCCATTCAGGCTTAGTGTTTTTCTTCCATTAACATTCTGAATTTGTTTTTGAGAAAAACTATTAAAACTAAAGAACAGCACGATGATGGACGCAAAAAGTAGGGTTGATTTTTTTGATAAATACATGTTTCGAATTTAATACAACAGAATATAACTAGGCGTTAAGATAAAACTTTTTTATTGTGCCGAAAACAGATGTATTAAATGTCATTAAAGTTTATGAAATTGTTTTCCGAGATCAAATTAATAACAGCCTAAATATCCATGGTCGGCGAACCAAATAGATTGGCATTCACTTCTTTAGACAAAATAAGAATCTAAGAGTAGTTTATCCAAGTAAATTAAACTTGAACGGATATCTTTTGTAATTAGGGCAGACAAATCTAAATTTACACATATGAAAACAAAATCCAAAATTATCACTTTTGTTCTGACGCTTGGCAGTGCTTTTGTTATTTTTATGGTATTCATGGTAGCATCCAATTTAATGTAGGCTCTACTTCAGTCAGGTTAGTCTATTTTGTATCTTTGTTTTACCATTCTACTCCAAATCCGTCATGGTATCGTTATAAATATCATGATTTTAAGCCCTGAAAAATGCCAAAATCTACCAAAATTTTAGCCTTTGTTTTAGTACTTGTTATCCTGGGCTTTGGTGTGGGAATATACCTGCAAGACTTAAAACATCAGGAAAGTACGGCTGCAGCTTGGGAAGCCAACCGGTTTAATGTGGCAAAATTCAACAAGATACTGCGGTATAATTCCAAAATGAATACGGCCAACTGGGCAGTAATGAAAGATAGCATTTCACAGCAATTAGACTCATTGGTGATCCTAAGATTCAGAAAGGAAATGGACAGCCTCAACGCCCTAAAGAATCAAAACCCATAATGGTTTCTTAAATTCTTAAGCAATACAAGAAGCAGTATTAAGTATATATTTCCTGAATTTCCTTTTTGTATTTCTCCCTTATCACGCGTCTTTTGAGCTTTAATGTTGGAGTAAGTTCAGCTTCAGAATCATCTTCGTGTATAGGTAACCATACAGCAGGGACTATGCGGAATTTCTTTATTTGTTCTATATGACTGAATTCCGGATTATAGCTATCTATTACTTTTTGATATTTTGCAAGAATCCTATCCTGTTTTACCATGTCTTCCAAATTGGTCCACTTAATTTTTTTATGCCTGCACCAGTTCTTTAAGCCATCCTCTGACGGTACAATTAGTGCAGAAACAAATTTTTGTTTATCCCCGATAACCATGATCTGATCAATAACAAAATTTTCCTTTATTCTGTTTTCTATGGGTGCAGGCGCTACGTACTTTCCTCCGGAAGTTTTCAATAACTCCTTCTTTCTGTCTGTTATTTTTAAAAACTCCTTTCCATTCGGACCTTTAACCAATTTTCCAATATCCCCTGTACAAAACCATTTTCTGCCATCAATTTCTTTAAATACCTGAGCATTTATCTCAGGTTTTT
>CBDTVZ010000264.1:0-3524 GCA_965363995.1 uncultured Eudoraea sp. | reverse complement strand
AGATTTTTAAAAATTTACAGGAAGAACTAAAAAATGGAAGCACGGAAAAATCGCATCCTTTTCGCTACTTTACCTTTGGGACGGTGGGTTTGGACCATTTAGTCAGGCAAAGAACATTGGTTTTAAGAAAGGTTTCTGATGAACTCCAACTTTCTTTTTATACTGATTTTCGTTCAAAAAAAATTATGCATATAAAGGAAAATAATAGGGTGGGGTTATTATTTTACAATTCTGAAAAGCTCTTACAACTAAAAATTGAAGGCATTGCCAACATAATTAAAGGAAAGGCAATAGAAGAAACTTATAATAATGGTATTCCTGAAAAAGCTCGCAAGGATTATACCACAGCCCTGGCTCCGGGTACACCTTTGGAGGATGATAAGGTAATTGAATATCTTAAGAAGGAAAATCACTTCTGTGTGGTTGAAATTACCCCTTATAGAATTGAATACCTGAAATTACAACAACCAGAGCATTTGAGGGTTCGGTTTTCCAAGAGTCAAGAACTTTGGAGCGGAGAATTCCTTGTCCCATAAAACCGGCTCAGTTTATTTCATAGTATCCAGGATAACTTTTATATCCTCTTCTGTGGTATCCGGATTAATAAAACAAAACCGGGCTACCGTTTCAAAACCTTCTTTGGTCTTCCATTTACTGGGTGTCACCAGTGCTATCCCCTCCCGGTGATTGGTGTAGGTCCAGTTTTTATAATCATCTGCAGACCAACTTTTACGTCTGAACAGTACACATGAAAGGCCTGGGGGTCGAATCAATTCCAATTCGGGCCTGGACGAAATTAACTCCCCTGCTAAATTAGCCAATTCAATTCCTCGTTCTACAGCCCATTTATATTTATCAGTTCCGTGCATAGCAAGTGAAAACCACAACGGTAATCCCCGCAACCTCCTGGTTAATTGTATCTGGTAATCAGAAGGGTTAAACCCTTGTGCGCCCGGATCCTTAAAGATATCCAGGTAAGAGCCTTCCTGGGAATGAGCGGCTTTTGCCAATTCAGGATCTCTATAGATAATAGCCCCGCAATCATAAGGCGAGAATAACCATTTATGGGGATCTATGGTAATGCTATTAGCTTTTTCAATCCCATTAAACAGATGCCTTACAGAATCAGCCGCTAAAGCTCCCCCACCATAGGCAGCATCTACATGAAACCAAAGCTTAAGTTTCTTACAAATTTTTGAAATACCATTCAGGTCATCCACAATACCCGCGTTGGTAGTACCCCCGGTAGCCACCACTGCAAATACCCTTTCCATGGTGCTTTTATCCAGGGAATCAATTTTCTCCTGCAGGGCTTCGGCAGTCATCAGATCATCTGTTTCCACCAGGAGCACATCGGCATCAATTACCTTTGCCATGGCCTTAATAGAAGAATGAGCACCCACCGAAGTAATGAGGCATCCCTTTTTATTCTGATTATCCTTAGTCCTTCTCCAATATTCCCGCGCCGTTACCATAGCCGATAGATTTGCAGCTGAACCCCCGCTGGTGAACACACCAAATGCACCTTCGGGCATACCGGTAAGGGATACCAGCCACCTCATGGCTTCATTCTCGCAAAAAATACCTCCTGCACCTTCCATCCAATATGCACCGTGTATACTGGATGCCGAGGTAACCAGGTCAAACATAATGGCTGCACGCGTGGGAGCTGCAGGTACAAAAGCCAGATGCCTTGGATGATCTATTGGAACGGTTGCTTTTACCAATACATCACGGAAAAGATTAAAGGCCTTTTCACCTCCTATACCAACGCGTGTTATCGTCTCTCCTACTTGATCCTTTAATTCCTCTTCTTTCCGTGGGGCTCCCAATTCCGGAGAGTCATTGGTAATTCTATGAATTGCGTATTTCATGACATCCAGAGTCATTTCTACTAATTCTATGTCCACATTATGCATGAGAATAGTTTTTATCAAAAGTACACTGGAAAAGAAACCTATGCCATTAATTTAGTTAGTATTTTAATACTAAGAATTCCTGTTTTAATGGGTTTAGCGCATCCATTAAAAAAGGGATAAGCTTGTCACCCAATTCCAGATAGAGTTCTGAAAAATTCAGAGAACGTTCTTGCAGGGATTTATTAGGGAATAACTGGTTCTGAATGGCTGTTAATCTAATCACCTGGTCTTTAAGTTTTAATTTCTGGGCCTTTAATAATCGTTTTTCCAGATGGTTGAGTCCGTTTAATTGTTTTACTTCCTGTGCCTTTACCGCTCCCAGGAAGGATTTGTCTGTTTCTTCGGCCAATTGGTAAAGCGTTTCAAACTGATTGCTTAAATGCTCTTTTTGACTAGAAAAATCGATATCAATATTGGAAATTTCCCTTATTCTTTTATTAATAAGACTGTTTTGCTTTAAAAACAAATCTGCCGGAATAAGGTCTAAATTTTTTATTTTTTTATTTTCCTTTTCTGATATCAGCAGGGCCGAATTACGCAAAAGTAAGATGGGAAATGTTACTTTCATGGCATCAAAAGACGATTTAAGCTCCAGCCAATAAGCCAATTCGCCTCCTCCTCCAATATAACAAAGGTTAGGAAGGACCACTTCCTGGTAAATGGGCCTGGTAACCACATTAGGTGAAAATCTTTCAGGATGGGTATCCAGTTCCATCAGTATTTCATCCTTTGTAAATTTAATATCAGTATTGTTAACATAAAACAGATCATCTTTTTCGAGCAGTCTTTCCCGTAAACCATCCTTTAAATAAAAATGATTGATTTCCCTTGGGTTTACCTGAATGTTGTATAAAGGAGACACAGATTCCAGCGCAGCAATAGTCTCATTTACTTTTGTAAAAGACAGGTTTTCAAGGATATCTTGCTTTATATAGGGTATGAAGAGGCTTTTTAGTTTAATGTCGTCACCATCCACAATTACCAAACCGTACTCTCCAAAGAGGCTATTGGCCAGATATCTGGTAGCCTCAGAAAGTGAATTGTGCTCCAGATAGGCTTTTTTGAAAAGATCCTTAAGATTTTCTGCATTGGTATTATGGCCCACTTCTTTAGAAAAAGTGTCAAATACAGCCTCTAATCCTTGAGCACTTAACCTTCCTACAGCTCCGGAGGATTCACGGCTCCATTGTAACTTTTTGTTATGGAGATTAAAATAATTAATCTCATCAAAATCATGATCTTCCGTGGCCATCCAGTATACCGGTACAAAATTATTTTTTGGATAGTTTTTTTTTAGAGCTTTTGCAAGCTTTATTGTACTTATAATCTTGTATAAAAAGTAAAGCGGACCTGTAAATATATTAAGCTGATGTCCTGTAACCACCGTAAAGGTTTCGTCCTGAGCCAAAGCTGAAATATTAGACAAGGTAGTTTTTGAAGCCTTTACACCCTGGTATTGTTGTTGAAGTACCTGATTAAGTATTTTCCTGTTAGCCTGCGGATAAGTATTGGATTTTTCCTCTATTAGTCTCTCAAACTCTTCAATTTTAGGAAACCTGTTGTAAAAGGGTTTTAGCTTCTTGTTTTCGTCCAGATAGTCGGAAA
>CBDTVZ010000263.1:0-3526 GCA_965363995.1 uncultured Eudoraea sp. | reverse complement strand
CCCCATCTACTTCATACAAGTCAAAGAACAAACCCGCCACATCTAATACTGTTCCACTCAAAACCCTTACTAATTTTGCCTGGGCAAACTCTCCAACTTGATAGTGCAAAGCACGCATAACTCCCTTGGCGGACAAAGACTGATTATCCTGAACAAAATCAATATTTGAACCTATTGCAGAATTGAATTGCTCTTTGCTGAAAGATTCCATAAAGTAGCCACGTTCATCATTGAAAACTTTAGGTTCTAATACAAAACATCCTTTTAACTTAGTCTCTTTTACAATCACTGATGTCTATTTAATATCCCCAATAAGTTTGTCCCATATCCACTCTTCATTAAGGGTTCTGCAAGTTTTTTAAATTGTTCCTTATCAATGTAGCCCATTTCATAAGCCGCGCCTTCAATGGCGCCTATTTTAAGTCCCTGTCTTTCCTCTATGACCTCAACAAACTGTGATGCCTGCAATAAGGATTGAAATGTTCCTGTATCTAACCATGCGGTTCCCCTGTCTAAAATACTTACACGCAATTTTTGTCTTTCCAGATACACCTTGTTTACGTCTGTTATTTCCAATTCGCCTCTTACGCTCGGAGGAATGTTCCTGGCGATATCCACTACTTCGTTGTCATAAAAATATATCCCGGGTACAGCATAGTTGGATTTAGGTTCTGAAGGTTTTTCTTCTATACTGACTGCCTTTCCTTCTGAATTAAATTCCACAACTCCATAACGTTCCGGATCATGTACGCGATACGCATAGATTATACCTCCGTCCGGATCATTGTTAGATTGAAGCAATTTAGCCAAACCTGAACCATAGAATATATTATCCCCGAGTATCAAGGCGACTTTATCATGTCCTATAAAATCTGCACCAATTATAAAAGCTTCCGCAAGTCCGTTTGGCGATTCTTGTACTGCATAAGAAAAACTACAACCATATTTCTTACCATCTCCAAGTAAATCCTTGAAAAGTGGTAAATCCTTTGGAGTAGAGATTATTAGAATTTCTTTAATACCGGCATACATAAGAGTAGAAAGCGGGTAATAAATCATTGGTTTATCGTAAATAGGCATAAGTTGTTTACTAACCGATAAAGTCAATGGATGTAATCTTGTTCCGGAACCCCCAGCTAAAATTATTCCTTTCATTTATTTATATGTTATTGGGAGACATTTCTTTCCTTATACATTTTTTCATAGTACTCCTGATAATTGCCAGAGGTAACATGATCTAACCATTCCTGATTCTCAAGATACCAATCAATGGTTTGTTCCAGGCCTTTCTCAAAAGTAACGGAAGGGCTCCATCCCAGTTCTTTATTTATTTTACCCGCATCAATAGCATATCTTAAATCATGCCCCGGTCTATCCTTTACATATGTTATCAACTTCAATGAGGTGCCTTCCTTTCTATTTAACTTTTGATCCATCAACTTGCAAAGGAGTTTAACTAAATCGATATTCTGCCATTCATTAAAACCTCCAATATTATAAGTTTCCTGGTTTTTCCCTTTATGAAAAACGAGGTCGATAGCGGAGGCATGATCTTTAACAAACAACCAATCCCGGGTGTATTTTCCATCCCCATAAACAGGTAATGGTTTACTTTCAATGATGTTATTGATGAAAAGAGGTATGAGTTTTTCAGGAAAATGATTGGGGCCGTAATTGTTAGAGCAATTCGTTATCACATATTGTAACCCGTAAGTCTCTCCGTATGCCCTTACAAAGTGATCTGAACTGGCCTTTGAGGCAGAATATGGTGAGTTCGGATCATACGGTGTGTTTTCGGTAAATAAGCCATCCGAACCGAGTGAACCATATACTTCATCCGTGCTGATATGATGGAAACGCTTGTTGTTCTTTTTATCCTTCCAAAGATCTCGTGAAGCATTCAACAGATTAACCGTTCCTATGATATTGGTACGTACAAAAGCCAAAGGATTTGTTATGGAACGATCTACGTGGGATTCTGCTGCCAGGTGTATAACCCCATCAAACTTATGTTTATCAAAGATCATTTTAATAAAATGTTCATCTAAAATGTCTCCTTTTAGAAAGGTGTAATTGGCATATTCTTCCACATCCCTGAGATTTTCTAAATTCCCGGCATATGTCAGGGCATCAAGGTTATATATGTGATAATCCGGATATTCTTTTACAAATCTGCGAACAACATGTGAGCCAATAAATCCAGCCCCGCCTGTTATTAATATATTCATGGTAATAAGATTTTCAATACTGGACTATCATTATTAATTTTAATTAATATATCCTTCAAATAACATAATCAATTATTAATTTCCGCAGCTTTTCTATTGAGATATTTGATTGTATCAATCAAAAAGAAAATAGCTATTAAAATTAGAGGAATAAAAACTATACTTTTTCCAAATAACGATTTGTGAACTACTTGAGGTTCGCCAAAGTAAATGATCCTAATGGCTTCTTTTCGTTCTTGTAATTCTATTTTTTTTCTTTCTATGTCCCGAATCAGATTGTTTTTTAATTCAAACAGTTCAGTTATATTGGATTGTTTCTCATTGTCTAATATAATTCGTTGCTCACCAAATTGACTTTCTGTACTGGCTATTTTATCAGAATATCTGGTAATTAATTCATCAATTTGAACCAATAAGCTTACGTCTTGCTTTATTCGCGATTGTGCATTTTCCTGGTTTATTCTGATCAATTCCTTATAGTAACTATTAGAATTGATATATTCCATGACCTTCTGTGTAAATTTTGGTCCGCTCTTTGGATCTTTATAGGTAAATGTAATTCTATGTTCAAGAGAGCTCTTACTTAAAAGTTCCGATCTAATGATGTCTGAAACCAGTCCATTCTCCTGAAATTTCTCCAAAAGCTCCAGATATTCCAGATTGTCATCAGAAATGTTTTTATCTAAGATCTGGTCTATCGTTATATCATAGCCCTTTAAACTTGTAGTCTTAAACCCAATTTTATTAAAAAAAATGGTGTCCCCGGCCATAATATTGGCCTGAATTTCATTCACGACATCATATAAATAATCCTTGCTTTCAAAATTCGGTTTAACAATCACCTCTGTTTTGAGCTTTTCAGATACAATTTGATTTAATCCGAAACCAAGAATTGCGCCAGCCAAGACAAGACCTATTAAAATAAAGAAGTTCTTTTTAAAATAGAGGAAAATACGCAAAAACCAATTGAATACATTATTGAAACCCTTTCCTATCATCTTGAAAAGTTGTCCCAAATCTATTTCATCATTTGATGAGGTTTCTTTCGTTGTTTGTTGATTTGCCATATTCAGGAATTAAAAATTTGCTTAAGTATTTTATCGGTTATTAAATAGGTAGGTTTTACACCCGTTGTTCCCAGGCCTCCGGAAGCGAGGGTACTGCCAGATTCCAGTGGATTATCTGATGCATAATAGGCATATCTTACCACAACCTCTTCCCGGATACTTTTCCGAATCTTAGATGCAGCCTGAATGGCTTTTTGATAGTGCGCCCCTTCCATCTCCAACCCAATAGCA
>CBDTVZ010000262.1:0-3531 GCA_965363995.1 uncultured Eudoraea sp. | reverse complement strand
TTCTATAATGTCTATTGCCGGTATTAATCTCATTTATCTTATTTTTTGCATCCATATTTCGGGTTCAGAAATTTGGTGAAACCCATACTTTCTATAAAAGTCATGGGCATCTTTTGTTCTTAAACCAAACCCATTTACTTCCTGAAGTTCGGGCAAATTCATAATATGATCCATCAAAAACCTTCCTACTCCTTTGCTCTTATATTCATCTATAACAAATACGTCCATTAACCATGCAAATACTACATAATCTGTAACGAGCCGTGCAAAACCAATTTGCTCTTTCCCGTCAAATACGGCAAAGCAAATAGCGTTTTCCATAGATTTCATAACTTCTTCTTTGCCTCTCCCTTTTGCCCAGTATGATTGTTTTGAAAGATAATTATGGATCAAAGCAATATCCATTTCACGAATATCTGTACTGATTCTCAATTCTTTCATTTCCCACTATAATGTTAGAAAGTTTTTTAATATCCGTGCTCCAACTTTACTGCTTTTTTCAGGGTGAAACTGAACCCCATAAAAGTTATCTTTCTGTAAAGCACTACTATACGCCATTTCATATTCTGTGACCGCAATAGTCTCTTCACAAATAGGGGCATAATAACTATGTACTAAGTAAATATGCTCTTTTTCAGCTACATCCTTAAATAAAGCAGATTTAAGATTAGTTATTTGATTCCATCCAATTTGTGGGACTTTAACGCCGTTTGTAAATCTGACAACTTCAGTATCAAAAATACCTAAACCCGATGTATTTCCTTCTTCAGAAGTATGGCACATTAACTGCATCCCCAGACAAATGCCTAAAACAGGCTGTTGTAATTCCGGAATTATCTTGTCTAAACCACTGGCCTTCAATTTATTCATAGCACTACTTGCTTCCCCAACACCCGGAAATATCACGCGGTCAGCGGCCTTTATCTCTTCAGCCTTATCACTCAATACGGCCTCATACCCAAGGCGTTTGAAAGCAAATTTTATACTCTGGATATTACCAGCACCATAATTTACTATAACCAATTTCATGTACGTATTTACTTTGGCGATCCATTATTTTAATACTCTGAATCAATTTCTAGAGTATTCCCTTCGTTGTTGGTAATAACATTTTATCAACATCACGCTTTACAGCCATCTTGATTGCTTTGGCAAATGCCTTAAATATGGCTTCAATCTTATGATGTTCGTTGGTTCCTTCTGCTTTTATATTCAAATTGGCCTTTGCTCCATCCGAAAAAGATTTAAAGAAATGATAAAACATTTCCGTTGGCATTTTACCAATCATTTCTCGCTTAAAATCAGCTTCCCAAACTAACCAGCTACGTCCACCAAAGTCGAGAGCTACCTGTGCCAAACAATCGTCCATTGGTAAACAAAAACCATAACGTTCCATGCCTAACTTATTACCTAAAGCTTTATGGAAGACCTCCCCCAGGGCAATACCTGTATCCTCTATGGTATGGTGTTCATCTACTTCTAAATCACCCTTTACACTAATGTCCAGATTCATCTGACCATGCCTGGCAAGTTGGTCCAACATATGATCAAAAAATAAAATCCCTGTAGAAATATTGCTTATCCCTGTTCCGTCCAAATTCAATTGAATACTAATATCAGTTTCTTTAGTTTTTCTTGAAATTTCAGCGACTCTGTTTTTAAGTTTTAAGAAATCATAAATGGCCTTCCAATCTGCCGTTTCCAGGACGATTGTCTCCTTTAATTCCGATTCTTCAACAGTAATCTCATTTGTTCCCAAATGCGTATTTGTATTTATATAAATTCCTTTAGACCCCAAATTTTTTGCCAGTTCCATATCGGTTAGCCGGTCGCCAATTACAAAAGAGTTTTGCAAGTCATATTCTTTAGCGAAATACTTCTTCAGCATTCCTGTCCCAGGTTTTCGGGTCTCGGCGTTTTCATGTGGAAAGGTTCGATCTATGTGTGTTTCTGTAAACACTATCCCCTGGCCCTCAAAACACTTAAGAATAAAATTATGCGCCGGCCAAAACGTTTCTTCGGGGAATGTCTCTGACCCAAGACCATCCTGATTAGTCACCATGACCAATTCAAAATCCATTTCAATGGCTATTCTGCTCAGATAGCTAAGGACGCCCGGATAAAATATTATTTTTTCTAAACTGTCTGTTTGTTCGTCTGCCGGTTCTACGATAACTGTACCGTCGCGATCAATGAATAAGACCTTTTTTCTGGTCGGTTGTGGTTCCATTACAAGGAGTTTAATACTTTTAACAATGTTTCGTTCTCTTCGGGAGTACCTATTGTAAACCTAAGGGTATTATCGCAAAGTGGTTGTGTTGATCTGTTTCGAACCACGACCCCTAATCCCAATATTTCCTGATACCTTTTATCTGCATCATCTACCTTTACCAATATAAAATTCGCATCTGTAGGATATATTTCTTTTATATAATAGATATCGGCTAACTGTCCTACCATTCGATCTCTTTCCGTCAAAATTTCAGTAATCTGTTCTTCTATTAAAGCAGTATTCTGAAGCATCTTTAATGCCTTTCGCTGAGTAAGTTCATTTACATTATAAGGTGGCTTTATTCGGTTTAAGATAGCTATTATATCTTCAGACGCATAGCATACTCCCAAGCGCAACCCAGCCATTCCATAGGCTTTGGAAAATGTCCTGGTTACTATAAGATTCGGAAACTTACCAAATTTATTAAGCCAACTACTCTGGGTTGCGAAATCAATATATGCTTCATCAACGACTATTAAACCTTGAAAATTATTCAGCAGGTATTCTATATGTGTTACAGAAAAACTATTCCCTGTAGGGTTATTAGGTGAACACAGGAGGATTATCTTGGTGTTCGAATTAATAGACTCCAATATTTTATCCACATCAAGCTCAAAACTTTCCGTCAACAAAACCTCCCTGTTCTCTATGGCATTAACACCCGCGAGAACTTTGTACATTCCATAGGTAGGTGGCATTGTAAGGATGTTATCTTTATGTGGTTCACAAAAGGCTCGGTAAATAAGATCCAATACCTCGTCACTTCCATTTCCAAGAAGAATATTAGCTGGAGATAAAGAGAATCTTTTGGCTAAAAGAGTTTTAAGCTGACGTTGATGCGGATCCGGATAACGATTGATTCCATTAGCATAAGGGCTCTCATTGGCATCTATAAATACCATTTTAGAGCCATCGGAGGTATATTCATCCCTGGCAGATGAATAAGGTTTTAATTCCCTGACATTTTCCCTGACTAATCTATAAAGGTCGAATTTCATAAACCGTATTCTTAAATCACCAATTATTGCTCGTTTTTTAAACTTTGAAGTCGCAGCGATACTGCATATTTATGTGCCTGAAGCCCTTCTGCCTCTGCCATTACTTCGATGGTGTTTCCAATATTCCGAATTCCTGTCTCAGAAATCCTTTGAAAAGTTATGCTCTTGGTAAAACTGTCCAGATTTACGCCACTATACTGTTTTGTATAACCGTTGGTCGGCAAGGTGTGATTGGTGCCGGAGGCATAATCACCAGCGCTT
>CBDTVZ010000261.1:0-3533 GCA_965363995.1 uncultured Eudoraea sp. | reverse complement strand
CCAAACAACAAAAGATGGGAATTGGCTTTGACCTTAATGTTGCAAACATCTGAAACTTTGGAGACCAGGATATTTCCTTTTTTAATTTCACTATCGCAAGCCAAGATAGCACCTTCTACTATGCAAATTCCAATTTCACCATATAATTCGTTTGATGTATCCAACACAAAATCTTCAACGGTCTTTATTTCTAACATAAATAAAGGGGAATGAACAGGTACAGGTGATTTCTTGCCGTAGCCATTACCCGCTATTAATTTAAAAGTTGTACTACCATTATGCCATTGGGGAAGTTCATCAGCACCAAAATGATAAAATTGTGGATCTATATCCTCTAAATTCTTCGGTAGTGCAACCCATATTTGGTATCCATTGACAACTAAGCTCCTTCCATCCCTTAGATCAGATGGGGTACGTTCTGTATGGGACACTCCTTTGCCCGCGATCATCCAGTTTACGGAACCAGGTGTAATCCGTTGCTTGGTGCCCAAACTGTCTTCGTGCATAATTTCACCATCTAACATAAAAGTTAGCGTAGCCAGTCCTATATGTGGGTGTTGATTAACGTCCATATATTTATCGGGGCCCAAACTAGTAGGCCCCATATGATCAATAAAAATAAAAGGGCCTATCATTCGCTTTTTACGAAATGGTATTAGTCTTCCAACGAGAAAATCGCCAATATCCCTGCTTCTTTCTTCAATAATCAATCCTATATTAGACATTCAATCCATTTTTACATTCTATATGAATGGGTTATTAATAAAAAAGTTAAGTTAATAAAATTCACCAAAAGATTCTTCAAGAGAGTACTGAAGGAAATTATCACAGTGGTTAAATAATTTAGACTCCATTTTTGATCACATAACAGGAATTGCTCTGTTTACCACAAATCTATGATCACTCACAACAATAATTATATTTTCAGAAAGCTTGGCTGTATGTTTACAGTGTAAATAAAAAGAAGTTAATTTTTTCATTTTCATATAGTGTTCTCGTAAAAGGGTCCTGCTCGTAAAGACAGGGCTCTTTTTAGTTTTAGCAACTTTCAATCTTACCTGCTCTCATGAAAACCCATTACTATTGTGGCTAGATTAACGGATTATCCCAAATAATTTGTCTTTAAGCCATAATTAGGTGTTGTATATATGTTAAGTTCATAATTTTGAGATATTAGTAAGGCATAATTCCATTGGAGTTCAAGAAATACATTGGTTTAGCAAATTGATTCAAACTGATTGCAATAGATGAAAAGAGATGAATATCAATTTTCCGTATTAATCCCCGATGGAGAAAGCAAATATATAATGCTAGTCTTAAATTGTCTTTCCCTTATTAAAGGCATAAAAGTGCATGTAATGTCTAATGAAAAATACATTGCCATGCGGTATTCCAATAGAATAAGCAGTTTTTCATATTATCCAAAAACCTCGGATGATTCCCTTTGGATTTCCAATATTAAAAAAGAACTAACCAAATATAAAATTGATGTTTTGATGCCAATATTTAATGACGGTATCATGACATTAAATATGAATAAAAATTTATTGAATAATGAACATGCTTTGGTTGCTCTTCCCCCCTTAGCGTCATTAAATACCGCCTTAAATAAATGGTCGCTTGCTAAGCATATGAAGCATCATTTGATAGCCGGACCTAAGAGTATTGGTCTAAAACCTTCAGAATTTAAACAAATAGATCAATTTAATTTTCGATTTCCATGCTTGCTAAAACCAACAGTTAACACCGGTGGTGGTGAGGGAATTCAAAAGATAAATTCTAAAGAAGAATTGATCCAATATATAAAAACAAACAATCCAGTAAATACTTTATTGCTACAGGAATATATTAATGGTTTTGATCTTGGGTGTAATGTCTTATGCTCACAAGGCCAAATTTTGGCTTCTACAATTCAAAAAGGAAATTTATATACCAATATACCATATTCACCTCAAATTGGATTACAATTTATAAAAGAGGATAAGGCCTTGGAACTAGCAAAGAAACTGATGAAATCCTTAAACTGGTCTGGTGTTGCAAACATTGATATGATATATGATCAGGAAAGAGATCTTGTGCAAATAATAGAAATTAACCCACGATATTGGCTTACTATTGATGCCTCAGCTATTGCGGGCGTAAATTTCCCTTACTTATATTGTCTTAATGCCCTTGGTATAAATTTTGAAGTTCCAGCTTATTCAGAGCTTAAATATTTAAACTTAAAAGGCTTAGTAAAAAGCGTTAGAAAAGATCCGCTGCTACTATTAAATTTCAAATTCATCTGGAACAATACTCCTTTTAAATTTGCCATAAAAGATCCGATACCAATGATTTATCATTTTATTTGGCGTACAAAAAACATTTTACTTCGAAGGGTGAGGAAGCTTAAGGCTACAATTTCATCCAAATAAACTTAGGCCAAATTTTATGGAATCCATTTATCAGTTCCAAAATTGGGTTTTCTTTTTTCTAAAAAGGCGTTTCTGCCTTCTTTTGCTTCCTCTGTCATATAAGCCAGTCTGGTAGCTTCGCCTGCAAACACCTGCTGACCAACCATTCCGTCATCTGTAAGGTTCATTGCAAATTTTAACATTTTAATTGAAGTAGGTGATTTTGCTAATATTTCCTGAGCCCATTCATAGGCAGTATCCTCCAATTCTTCATGTGGAATTACAGCATTTACCATACCCATTTCGTATGCTGCCTGGGCAGTATAACTTCTTCCCAAAAAGAATATTTCACGGGCTTTTTTCTGCCCAACCATTTTAGCCAGATAAGCGGAACCATATCCCCCGTCAAAACTTGTAACATCAGCATCCGTTTGTTTAAAAATAGCATGTTCCTTACTTGCCAGGGTAAGATCGCAAACCACATGCAAACTATGTCCTCCTCCTACAGCCCATCCGGGCACCACTGCAATAACCACTTTTGGCATAAAGCGAATTAGGCGTTGCACTTCCAGGATATTCAGTCTGTGCATCCCATCATCGCCCACATAGCCTTTATGTCCTCTGGATTTTTGATCACCTCCACTACAAAACGCATAGACCCCGTCTTTAGAAGAGGGCCCTTCGGCAGAAAGCAATACTACGCCTATAGAGGTATCCTCTTGTGCATCGTAAAAAGCTTCATATAACTCGCTTGTGGTTTTAGGTCTGAAAGCGTTTCGTACATCAGGTCTGTTAAAAGCAATACGTGCGACACCATTGCTTTTTTTATAGGTTATATCTTCAAAGGTTTTAACGGTTTTCCAGTTTATAGTCATTTCAAAGTATTTCTATGTATGCAATAAAGATAAGACTTGTACTGTTATTGTCCATTCCTTTTTGTCAGGTCTTTATCTTATTGAGGTCGAGTTTTTTATTGTTGTAAATTGTTTTTGACTTCAATCCATTTGGATAAATATTTAGTGCTCTGCAAAGTTTTATGTTCTAAAATGCCCCCAATAATATTTGTTGCTCTATGTTGATCCAGGTTTTTATCTAATTCTATAATTTTCTTATAAAGTTCTTCTCCAAAAACTACTTTGT
>CBDTVZ010000260.1:0-3533 GCA_965363995.1 uncultured Eudoraea sp. | reverse complement strand
TTGAACATAAGGGATTTCTGGGCCTCACCCCTATTCCGCTGGTCTATGGTATGACCATTGGAGAATATGCCCAAATGATCAATTATGAAGGGTGGCTAGAAAAAGGTATCAAAGCCGATTTAACTGTAATACCCCTCAAAAATTATACACATAATTCAAGCTATAATATTCCTGTAAGACCTTCACCCAATCTTCCAAACCAGGCATCCATTAACCTTTATCCCAGTCTGGGGTTATTTGAAGGCACCAATATTAATGCCGGCCGTGGCACAGAAAGTCAATTTCAAAGATATGGAGCTCCTTTTCTGGACAGCACTGCCTATGATTTTAGCTATGTTCCAAAACCCAATTTTGGTTCCAAAAACCCGAAACATATAGGAAAAAAATGCTTTGGTAAGGATCTCTCTGTATGGCCCGGAATGAGCGAAGTATCTTTGCTATGGTTAATTGATGCATATAATAATGCTACGGATAAAAAGTTAGTCTTTAACCGCAGTGGATTTACCAAACACGCCGGCACCGAAAAACTTCAGCAACAAATTGAGGCAGGGTTAAGCGAAAAAGAGATAAAAAACAGCTGGCAGAGTGACCTGGATAAATTCAAACAAATACGCAGTAAATATCTCCTTTACAATTAATCCCTACTTATCTGATGGCATAGTGGTTGGCCTTCTGTACTTATGAAAAGGCTGCTTTAGCAGGCCGGTTACACTTCCATTTTCCTTTTTGTCAGGAAAAGTATCCACACCATACACAATATGGCTGCGGTCTAGTTTCATGAAAGTCCCGAAGAAGTGATCCCAGACAGAGAAAATATTTCCATAATTGGAATCTGTATAAGGTAACCTATAATGGTGATGCACTTTGTGCATGTCAGGAGATACAATCACCCAACTTAGAATATCGTCCACTTTTTTTGGCAAGCGGATATTAGCATGACTGAATTGTGTAGCAACAAGAGACAAAGATTGATAAAGCATTATGATACCTATGGGTGTACCCACTATAAATACTCCCATTAATGTGAATGTAAAACGGATAAGACTCTCCAGTGGGTGATGCCTGTTAGCTGTGGTTGTATCTACTTCATGATCTGTATGATGAACCAAATGAATCATCCATAGGGGTTTTACCTTATGTTCCACATAATGCGATAAATAGGCTCCAAAAAAATCGAGCAGCAGAACGCCTAAAATGACATAGAGCCATAGCGGAATTTCAGGTAACCAATTTATAATACCGAATTTATTTGCCGTGACCCAATCGCTGGATTTCAATAGTACAAAAGCCAAGGCAAAATTGATCACAATTGTGGTAAGTGTAAAGAACAAATTAGGCAGGGCATGCCTCCATTTCTTATACTTGAAATTAAAAAGCGGCAATGCTCCTTCAAGGAGCCAAAAAAAGGTTATTCCCAAGACCAGGATAAGGCTCCTGTGTGAAGACGGTATGTTTGCAAAATAGTTTAATATAACCTCCATAAACGTAAAGTTACTTATTTTCAGATTACTAATTTTTGGGAGAGCAGTCCTGTAAAACGAACTATTTTGGTGATTGCCTAGGTCTTAATTCTCCGTTTCATGTCTTCAACAATGTTATACGCAGCAGGACATATGGCTACATTCTTAAGTGTAAGATTTGTAATCTGTTGAAATTTTTTGCGATCCGTATGGGGAAACTCCTGACAGGCTTTGGGTCTGACATCATATATTGAACAATAGTTATCCTCTCCAAGAAAAGCACAAGGAACCTGCTTAAGCACAAAATCATTGTCTTCATCAATTCTTAAATAAGTATCTATGAATTTTTGTGGTTTTTGCTTAAGACTTTTAGATATTCGAACAATATCTGCATTTGTAAAAAGTGGCCCGGTAGTCTTACAACAATTAGCACAATCCAGGCAATTTGTTTTTTTAAACTCTGCCTCATGCAATTCCTGCATGATATAGTCCAGATTGTGCGGAGGTCTTTTTTTGAGTTTCGAAAAGAACTTTTTGTTTTCTGTATGCTTTTCTTTTGCCCTTAAGGGTAAGTTTATAAGTTGTTCTTTCATCCGGATCTAGTAATTCAATTTATTTAATAGTTGCTGTTTTTACTTTCCATTCAAAAAGTTCACTTTTGCAGGTAAAATTACTAATTAAATGAGCAGTGATATTTTTGGCATGGCTCTGATTGATTTTCAAAATGGAAATTATTCTGAAGATATTACAACTTACTCCTCACTGGACGAGAAAGACATACTTCCTCTGCCTTATTTATTCCGGGATTATGATGCTATGCCTTTAATAGAACAAAAAGCTTTAGATCTCTGCCGGGGAACTGTATTGGATGTGGGATGCGGGTCTGGCAGCCACAGTCTTTATTTGCAAAATAAAGGTATTGAAGTTACCGGCCTTGATGAATCTGAAGGGGCCGTATTCACAGCTAAATCAAGAGGTGTAAACAATGTTGTACACTCAAATATCTACGATTATTCTGGTATGAAATTTGATACTATTTTGCTGTTAATGAATGGGGTAGGAATAGCAGGACAGTTAAATGAGCTACCTCGTTTATTAGGCCATTTAGAAGGATTGTTGAATCCCGGAGGGCAGATATTGATAGATTCCAGTGATATCATTTATATGTTTGAAGTAGATGATGATGGTGCTTACCGGATCCCGAATAATGGGAAATATTATGGTGAAGTGGAATTTACAATGGAGTATAAAGGGTTAAAAAGCCCTCCTTTTAATTGGTTGTATGTAGACTATAACCGCCTTGAACATGTTGCTGAGCAAAAAAATTTAAGCTGTGAGCTTGTTTGTGAGGGCACACATTACGATTATTTAGCCAGGCTAAAAGCACAGGCATAATAGAAACCTGAAATTCACGTTGTATTTTATATGTAAATTTGGTCCCGAAAGAAAATAAAAGATGCTATGAAGAAATTTCGAATACTAATTATATTACTAACCATTGGTTTATTTTTAAATTGTTCAAAAGACAATGACGATACGCCAACTGGCGGCATTGACAAATCTGCTAACTTACTGGCCACCGGAGCTTCTGCAAATGATATCCTCTCCAATACCAGGTTCACAACTTTATTAATAGAAGCTGCTTATGTTAGCGGTTTCAGGCCTACCATGGAGACCATGAATAATTTTGAAACCTATCTTAGGGATCGAACTTTTAAGGACGACATTCTGGTGGTATACCGGGAATTGCCTTCGCCTAATGAAGAAACCCTGACATTACAGGAGATTGGCGATCTTGAAACCGAAAACAGAACAGAATATAATGATGGAGAGACACTTGCCATTTATATTTATTTTGCTGATGCACCCTCAGATTCCGACGATGAAGATGAAGGTATTGTGACTCTTGGAGCAGTATATAGAAACACATCAATGGTCATACATGAAAGCGTGGTGCGTCAACTCGCAAATCTGAGTTCCCTCATTACAATTTCTGATGTGGAAACGACTACCCTTAGCCATGAATTTGGACATCTTTTTGGTTTGGTTGATCTTGGATCTGAAATGGTGAAT
>CBDTVZ010000259.1:0-3550 GCA_965363995.1 uncultured Eudoraea sp. | reverse complement strand
GATCGGAAATTAACTTCTCGGTTTCTGTTTTGTTTTTAAAAACATCAAAAGTTTTTCCCTGTGTACGCAGGGCACCAAGGGTATTTGCATATTGCGCGGCTTTAATGGGGTCTTTGTAAAAAGAAAACCCATAGGCCAAACCACCGGCAAAAGAATCCCCACATCCTGTAGTATCTACAACATCTTTCATAAAAACAGATTTTATAAATTTTTTCACAGTAGTATCATCTTCCCGATAATAAACAACGCAACCTCTTGAATCCAGAGTAACATAAAAATAAGTGACCCCTTTTGACAGCACGTGCTCTGCCATTGCATCTAAATGATCGGTTTTATCTTCTTCATAACTCGTCATTTCCTCATATTCATATTCGCTTTTAAACCAACACGCCTGAGATTCTTCAAGATTCATTTTGAGAACATCAATATGGGGAAGCCATTCATCCATATCAACCCAAAACTTTCGATATCGATCTCCGGTCATGCTCATTGTGGTAGTTGGTCCATGCGCATCAAAGATTATCAACCCTTTTTTATGTTGTTTAATATAACTCAGCGTACTAAGGGAAATTTCAAAGTCTGTAATAGGAACAAAAACATACGCATCAATATCATCTAAATCTGAAATATCTTTTGGCAAGATAGGTCTCATACAGGATGTTTGTTTCTCTAATCGATTATTTTGATCTATAAACCTCAATTCTATAACAGTGCCTCTGTCAGCCTCATTCCCAACATGAGAAGTGTCAATATTTGAATAAGGTTTAAACACGTCCAGAATAGGATCAAAATCTATTTGATGTACATTGGTGATTGGAATAACAGTTCCTTCCTCTCCCAATAGTTTGGACAAAGCAATTACAGGATGTGTTACACAACCATATTTTTGTATTACCTCGTCCTGGTGAGTGTAGATGGTATCTCTTGGTATTGGCCCTAAAACCGCTATTTTAACCATAAGCCTTAATCTTAGTAAAATATTATTCTGTAATATACTAAATAATATGCGGGGTAAAAAGGGCTTTTACTATGGGGTTATGAGAAAATTACTGTTTTATTATTGTAAACCATTGTTTTCCTGTTAACGTGAAGTTGAACGGCCCTGGAAAGTACAATTTTTTCGAGGTCGCGTCCTTTGGCAATAAAGTCTTTTACCCGGTGTGAGTGAGATACCATTGTGACATCTTGCTCAATAATGGGTCCTGCATCCAGAGCCTCGGTTACATAATGGCTGGTTGCTCCAATTATTTTTACACCACGTTCAAATGCGGCATGATAGGGTTTAGCTCCGGCAAACGCAGGAAGAAATGAATGGTGAATGTTGATGATTTTATTTGGAAAATGGTCTATAATTTTACTGCTTATTATTTGCATATAACGAGCCAATACTATAAAATCTGTCTTATGTAACTTTAACAATTCTAATTGTTTCATTTCAGCCTCGGCTTTGGATTCCTTGGTTACAGGTATAAAGTAGAATGGAATTTCAAATTGTTCTGCAATATGTTTAGCATCTTCATGATTACTTAATATGAAAGGGATCTCTACCTCTAGTTCGCCAGATTTATAACGGCTGAGGAGGTCATAAAGGCAATGGTTGTATTTGGATACAAAAATGGCCATTCTCGGTTTTAGGTTTACAGGATGTATACTCCATTGCATCTCATATGGGATCGCCAATTTCAACTCAAACTCCTCTTTGAATTTAGAAAATGCAATCGCTTTATTTGAAAACTCACTTTCCAGACGCATAAAAAAAACACCGAGTTCCTCATCAACATGCTGGTCCAGATAAACGATATTTCCTCCTTTATTATGTATAAACCCAGTTATAGCGCTAATTATTCCCGATTGATCCGGACAGTGAATAAGAATGGTGTTTCTCAAAATGATTTATTTAAGCCTATAAAATTATAATATTAATAACAGAGGCTTGGTGAAACTAATGATTTTTATAAAGTTCTGATTGCAAGGTAATATTTTTTGCATTTTCCGTAAATTGCTAACCTAAAGAAGTCCAAAAATTATCAATGGAACAAAATAAAATCTATAAACCAAAGAATAAAATAAGAGTGGTTACTGCGGCTTCTCTGTTTGATGGTCACGATGCAGCTATTAACATTATGCGGCGCATTATTCAATCTACAGGAGTAGAGGTGATTCATTTAGGCCACGACAGAAGTGTTGATGAGGTAGTAAATTGCGCTATTCAAGAAGATGTCAATGCCATAGCAATGACCTCTTATCAAGGTGGTCATAATGAATATTTTAGATATATGTATGACCTTTTAAAAGAGCGTGGAGCTGGTCATATTAAGATATTTGGTGGCGGCGGTGGTGTAATTCTACCTGTGGAAATAGAAGCCTTGATGAAATATGGGATTACCAGGATATATACGCCGGATGATGGCAGAACAATGGGATTACAAGGTATGATTAATGATCTTGTATCACAAAGCGATACCCCGGTTCCCGACTTAAAACTGGACAGTGGAACTAATCTGATCAACGCTTTAAAGAAAAAACAGCCAAAGACTATTGCACGGCTGATAAGTCTCGCAGAAAACAGGCCTTCTGAATTTGAAGGACTCTTTTCCGGAATTCGTCAGGATAAAAATGATGTCCCTGTTTTGGGAATCACAGGTACGGGGGGTTCGGGAAAATCTAGTTTAGTTGACGAGCTGGTCAGGCGTTTTTTAAGGGACTTCCCAGAGAAATCTATTGGTTTGATATCTGTTGATCCTTCTAAAAGGAAAACAGGAGGAGCTCTTTTGGGAGACCGGATCAGAATGAATGCAATCAATGATGATCGGGTGTATATGCGATCCCTGGCAACAAGACAATCCAATTTGGCATTATCCAAATATGTAAATGAGGCTGTTGAAGTACTAAAAACAGCTGCCTTTGATCTGATTATTCTTGAAACCTCGGGCATTGGCCAGTCAGACACAGAAATAATTGAGCATAGCGATGTTTCTCTTTATGTTATGACGCCTGAATTTGGTGCTGCAACTCAGCTTGAAAAAATTGATATGCTTGATTTTGCTGATTTGGTTGCTATAAATAAATTTGATAAAAGAGGAGCTCCTGATGCCTTAAGAGATGTAAGGAAACAATATGTACGAAATCAAGGACTATGGGAAACAGATGATGAGACATTGCCGATATTTGGCACTATAGCTTCACAATTTAATGACCCGGGCATAAATCGTTTATACAAGGCGGTTATGCAACAATTAACAGAAAAGGCAAATGCAGATCTTGCTTCAACTTTAGTGATCAGCCAGGAAATGGATCAAAAGGTATTTGTTGTACCGCCATCCAGGACAAGATATCTTTCGGAGATTGCGGAAAGTATTAAAATTTATGATACTAAAGCGTCACATCAGGTTGAAGTAGCCCAGCAATTATATGGAATTTATAAAACAATAGCAGGTCTTTCCAAGACTCCGCCAGAGTTAACCAGTGCGGGAATAGAAGTTTCCGGTTTAGATATTTCCGGGGAAGGTGAAAAAGATAATTTAATTCAACTTTTAGTAATTGAATTTGA
>CBDTVZ010000258.1:0-3557 GCA_965363995.1 uncultured Eudoraea sp. | reverse complement strand
GATCCAAAATACACAGGCTAAATATTATATTGAAAGTGTTTCGCGAGTACGAAGTCTATTGAAAAAATTTATTTAGTGTTAATTATACTTTGTAGGTCTTAATTTACCTGTCTGTAGTAGTGAAATGATGGAAGTATTAAAATATTAATAATTTGATAAAACCGACTTTTACTTTTAGTTCTTTTCCATGGATAGTTTTAGGACAAAAGGCAGATATATCTTTTCTAAGTGAATTATAGATTAAACATTATTAGGAGAGTTAATTTGTAAAAATTCCTGATCCTAGTCGTATTTTAGTTGAATAAATTGGAAACTAATCCCTCGTAAGTTTCATAGTCTATGAAAATATATTCTACTTTTTTGCTATTAGTCTTTTCAGCTTTTACCTATTCTCAAAGTGATTCTCGCTTATATGAGATCATTGATAATGTTTCATCTGAACGCTTAAGAAATGATGTGACAATACTTACGAACTTTGGTACCAGACATACACTAAGTGATACGACTTCAGCGACGAGAGGGATTGGTGCAGCCAGACGTTGGATAAAAAGCGAATTTGAAAAAATCTCTGATAATTGTGATAACTGCCTGGAGGTGTTTTACCAAAAAGATTTAGTGAAAGAGGGTTACAACGAACGTATTTTACATGATGTATGGGTAGTAAATGTTGTAGCAATCCAACGCGGCAGTAAGTATCCCAATAAGTTTATTATAATGAGTGGTGATATTGATTCCAGAGTTAGTGATCCCACTAATTTTACTTCAGATTCCCCAGGAGCAAATGACAATGCCAGTGGTATGGCCGGTACTATTGAAGCCGCCAGGGTTTTAAGCAAATACAATTTTGAAAGCAGTATTATTTATGCAGGATTATCGGGTGAAGAGCAAGGACTGTTTGGCGGTAAAGGTCTAGCAGCTTATGCCAAAAAAAACGGTTGGGAAATTTTAGGAATATTGAATAATGATATGATTGGTAATATAAGTGGAGTAGACGGGGTTGTCAGTAATCGTGATTTTAGAATTTTTTCAGAACCCGTGCCTCCCACCGAAACAGAACAGCAGCGTAAAGCAAGAAGATTCTATGGGGGAGAAGTAGATGGTATTTCCCGGCAACTTGCAAGATATGTGTATAAAACTACAAAAATGTATATGCCGGAAATGAATCCAATACTAATTTACAGACTAGATCGTTTTGGAAGAGGTGGACACCACAGGCCATTTAATGATGCTGGTTTTGCAGGTATCCGAATAATGGAAGCACATGAAAATTATACACAGCAACATCAGGATATCAGAATGGAAAATGGAATAGCCTACGGCGATGTATTGGAACATGTTAATTTTAATTATGCAAAAAAACTAACAGCAGTTAACGCCATAAATTTAGCATCAATTGCCTCTGCTCCCCCTGCTCCGGAGGAAGTGCAAATAGGAGGTATTGTACAAGCTTCGGTAAAATTAAAATGGAGCAAGTCTGAAGGAGCCACTGGTTACAAGATTTACTGGCGCGATACCACATCACCTACCTGGGATCACAGTCGTTATGTTGGCGATATTAATTCCTTCACGCTTGAAGGAATTGTCATTGATAATTCCTTTTTTGGTATTGCGGCCGTTGGAACAAATGGACATGAAAGTATTATTGTATTTCCAAATCGAATTTTTAGAGAATAAGAAAACATCATGAATAGAAGAAAACTTCCCCGTGCCATTATCTTCATCATTTTGAGCATCCTTTTGTTGAGTTCTTGTAAACCTGGAAAAGAAACGGACAAGGAAGCAATAAAAAGGCTTTTTTTACCCGATTTAAACCAGCTCTATGAAGATTATGAGCAACTAGACAGTACTGGGGCCTACAACACTTTTGCATATAGGCTGGTAAATGCCAATAGAGATCTGAAATCTTCGGAATTATACGTAGAAGCGGCCTCGCTATACGCTCAAACCGGGCAATCAGATTCTGTAGCTATTTTATTACATATGGCTATCGATAATGGTATGGCCAATCCAAAAATAGTCTCAAAGCTTCACGGCGTAAAAAATAATATGGATACTCCTTTATGGCGGGACCTGCAAATAAGATTGGACTCCATACAACTAAGGCTTCAGGACGTTTCTCATTACAGCATGGAAATGAGTTCAATGACCCTTTTTTGGGACTATTTTGAAAGAGCGGCAAAAGATACTGCCAATGCGAAAGATATCTTTAAAGAATATATTTTTAAAGGTCCGGGAGAGTTGCGTGATTTTTATGTAGTGCGCTACATAAATTTGAATAATATGTATGGACAAATGATTAATGCCTCACCAGGTTATTACCATTACTTAAAAAATCAGTTTAATCAGGATAGTATTAAGGCCTTAAAATCGAAAACTGCCGGATGGATGCGTAATTTTAAAAATATTTACCCGAAAGCCGTTTTTCCAAAGGTATTTGTGGTACCGGGTATTTTAAACTCTGGTGGAACAGCAACTGAAAGGGGAATGTTTGTTGGAGGTGATATGTATGGCAGATCTGACTCAATGCCTACTGCGGGATTAACCACTTGGCAAGAAGAAGCTATCATGGAGGTTTCAGACCTTCCGGGACTTACCATACATGAATTAATGCATTTTCAACAAAATTATCAGGACAATGAAAATAATGAAACAGTACTTGCCCAGGTGATCGGAGAAGGTGTATGTGATTTCCTTGTTGAATTGTGTTCGGGGGAAGAATTAAAGAATTCTAATCTTATGTATCTTAGTGATGAAGAAAATGAACAGAGAATAATGAATGAACTAAAAAACGATTTGTTTTCGGAGGACAATTCCAAATGGCTATATAACGGGGGTGCAATTGATGACAGGCCGCACGATCTGGGATATACGGTGGGTTATCTTATTTCCAAATCATATTACCAACTTGCTGTAGATAAGCAAAAAGCAGTATTTGAGCTTTTAAATACAAATGACTTTCTATCTATACTTAAGGGAAGTGATTATGCTTATCTCCTTGAAAAGGACCTTTAATTCATTAGTTCTTATATTATTAAAGCAAATATCATCTATATACCATTTTCCCTTTAATTAATACACCTCTGTATGCAGAAATAAGTAGATTCAAAAACCACTTCAACTAAAGGGTATTAATAAAATAACCATTGAAAATAGGTATTGATAAAAAATATTATAAAATGATCAGATTTTTATGTTATAGTGTTGTACTTCTTATAGCTTTACCTCTGTACAGTCAGGAACCACTTTTTAATGCACAAGACACCCTAAGAGGAAGTATTACTCCTGAAAGGGCATGGTGGGATTTGAATTATTACGACCTCGACATTGAAGTTAATCCGGCCGAGAAATCTATTTGGGGAAGCAATACCATCAGATACAAAGTATTGAGTGAAAATCAGGTTATTCAAATAGACCTGCAATCACCGCTAGTTATAACAAAAATAAGTCAGGACGGTAATGATCTTATTTTTAATTCCATAGGCAATGCACATTGGGTAACTCTTTCAAAACCACAGAAAATAGGAGAATATAATGAACTAATCGTATCCTATTCAGGT
>CBDTVZ010000257.1:0-3567 GCA_965363995.1 uncultured Eudoraea sp. | reverse complement strand
TCGGAATTGGATTCTATTTGTTCTGAACTGTCAAATAAGAAGGGGTAATAATCCTTAAATTTTTTAAAGTACTTTTTATGGGTGTTCACCGAAATACAGATAATGCCAATTCGTCGAAAACCTGAAATTTCCAAGGTTGTATTTTCTATTTTGAGTAGCTGTAATTCATTGTTTATGGAATCAAATCCGTGATTTGGAATCCGATTGTCATTGCTAAAAGAAGCCAGGTATTCAGAAGTTTGCCCTAATACTGCCAACAGATCTTCTTTTCCTGATATTGGCTGAATAGCTAAAGCGCCTATCTTTCCCAGCTCAGTACTGCAGCGGGCTGACAGTTGTTGCAATACCATTGGGAACTCTAAATCTTGTAAGGTTTTTTTATCTATTTCTTGCATTGCTTGGAATTGCAGATGGCAAAGGTATGGAATAGGGGTGATTTTGAAAATTCTATTATATCATGAGTCAAAATAACCTGACGCGATGGAATAACTATAAATCAGGCTTGTTAAAATGCGTGCTTATTTTATCATTTAGGACAATAATCCCATATAAACAGGTGTTTAGTAACTATAGAACTACGATTTAAATTTAGTTCTAAGCATAAAAGCTGTTTATATGAGAAGATATTACAATAGTACTGTCTTACTGTTTCTACTTCTAATTATAGTTAGTTGCAGTACAACCAGGAATGTTGAAATACAGACAATGGAGCCTGCTCAGGTTTCTCTGTCCAATGCCATTAAAAGAGTTGGAATTATAGGCGGTACGGTGCATTTAAAGGAAGAGAATGAGCAAACCGGACTAAACCGGCTTATTTCAAGAGAAAATAAACAACTTGCCATAAAAGCAAAGAATGCAGCAATTAATGGGCTATATAATGTACTTGTAAGCGACAAGCGTTTTGATACCATAATATTGCTGGAAGATATAGTACAAAATGGGGCAGATCCTAATATCAATGGCAACTACTTAGACTGGAACACGGTTGAATCTTTATGCCATAAATATGAGGTTGATGCCATTTTTTCAATGGCTTATTATGATTCTGATACCAGGGTTTCTTTAAAAAAAACCACGATGGAACAACTAAATTTGTTGCGTGTGAAAGAAAAAGTTGACGCACACCAGATTACGCTTGAAACCTTGATTGAAAACGGATGGCGGATTTATGACCCCTCAAGTAAACTTCTTATTGATGAATTTACTTTTAACAATCAGATTGTTTCAACTGCAAAGGGGCTTGATCCTTATGAGGCCCTGCAGGCAATAGAAGACAGAACGGAAAGTATAGTAGAGCAGAGTAAACAGACAGGAAGTTCCTACGGTGCCAGATTGCAACCCTATGAGCATAGTATTACCAGAGATTATTATGTTCGCGGAACACCGGGTTTTGAACAGGCAGAAATTTATACTTTATCTGGTGATTGGGAATCTGCAGCGGACCTTTGGAAAAAGGAAGCGGAAAATAATGATCCAAAAATAAGTAGCAAAGCCTGCTATAACCTGGCGATTTTAAATGAGCGTAATAATAATTTGGCAGTGGCGATGGACTGGGCAACCAGAGCTTATTCTCATTACCAGGCAAAAAAAATAGCGGAGTATATAGAAGCTTTAAAGTACCGGCAGCAGCAAAATGAGTTAATCATCCTCCAACAATCAGAACCCTTAACTTCCAAATAGTTTTCCAGACCGAGTGGAATGTTATTTATGATTTGGTAAAGTGGTTATTATTGGCTTAATTTTATCGCTGGTAATAAGCCCTAATAAATGAACGTTTCCATTCATCCAAGCTGGCAGAGTCAGCTGCATTCTGAATTCCAACAGCCTTATTTTGATTCACTGACGCGGTTTGTTAGAGATGAATATACCTCAACTACCTGTTATCCACAGGGGAATAAAATATTTGCTGCATTTGATCGGTCAAATTTTGAGGCGACCAAGGTGGTTATCATAGGTCAGGATCCTTATCACGGGCCCAATCAGGCCAATGGTCTCTGTTTTTCGGTAAAGGATGGTATCCGTCATCCCCCATCATTAATAAATATATTTAAGGAATTAGAAACGGATATAGGTAAACCATACGCAAAAAGTGGTAACCTCGAACACTGGGCAGACCAGGGCGTTTTGTTATTGAATGCTACACTTACTGTTAGAGCGCATAACGCCGGGAGTCATCAGAATAAGGGATGGGAAGTTTTTACTGATGCAGTTATCCGGAAGCTTTCGGCCGAAAAGGAAGGACTGGTATTTTTGCTATGGGGAGGATTTGCCAAAAAGAAGATCTCGTTGATAGATACTTCAAAACACCATATTCTTACCTCCGGACATCCCTCTCCTTTAAGTGCGAACAGAGGCCTGTGGTTTGGAAACAAGCATTTCAGTAAAACAAATGAATTGTTAAAGAAGATGGGCAAAGAGCCTATAAACTGGTGATAAGTTTATCAACTTCAAGTTTGTGACTTATCAATTGTAATTTATACAGATAATCCTGCACATTCTCAATTGTTTCCGCACTTAACTGTGACTGACTCCATTCAGTCATTCTTAACCATTCCCGCACATCTTCTAACCGTTGCTCATATTTATTGGATAATGTCCTGTCAATACTTGGAATAAGTTTAAATTCTGAGGTGTAAAGATTAATAACTTCTAAAATATGGCGAATTATCTCCTTGCTCTCTGCTAGAAATGCCTCAGTTGCAGCGATAACAAAACATGGCCATGGAGTAGGGCAGTCTTCTAATCTTCTAAAAGTACCTGCATCAACAATGGGTTTTGTTGTAAAATGTTCCCACATAAAATAATCTGCTGTCCCCGATTTTAGCGCTTCTATCGCCCCATCCAGGGTATGAATTATTTCAAAATTCAGAGAAGATGTTTCCCAACCCTGATTTTGGGCATTTACAAAAGACATTAAGTGGCTGCCACTTCCAGACCTGGAGATGGCCGCAGTTGTATTTTCCAAATCTGTTACAGTCTGGTATTTGCTGTCAGCTGCAACATGTATTCCCCACTGAAGTGGTGTTGCAATATATTCTTGTACTATTTTTACAGGATTACCTTCAGTAATGCTTTTCACAACTCCTTCTGTAAGGATAATGGCTAATTCTGCCTGTCCATTCTCTAACAACGCATTCATTTTTCCTGTTCCTTCCGGAATATCTGTCCAAACCAGATCAATTCCTCTTGTTTTAAACGCACCTTCTTCTATAGCCATTAGCCAGGGGAAATTAAAGTGCTCCGGGACGCCTACAATCTTTACTGTTTTCAATTGGCGGTAAGTTTTTCAAGCGTGTACTTAATAAGGGAATCAATTGTTTTAACCGGATCCTTGGAAAATTGGCCTGTACTTCTGTTGGCTAGTACACAGTTCATTGATGCTGCTCTGTGCCCCATTAATTTTGCAAGCCCATAAATTGCAGATGTTTCCATTTCCAGATTAGTAATTCTCATTCCATTGTATTCAAAAGAACTTAATTTGGAATTTAGATCATTATCCTCCAATAATAGGCGCAGCCTTCGCCCCTGTGGTCCATAGAAACCAACGTTTGTACCTGTGAAGCCTAA
>CBDTVZ010000256.1:0-3580 GCA_965363995.1 uncultured Eudoraea sp. | reverse complement strand
GAAGACAAGCGCAACGGATCACACCGGAGGGTCTAATCCCTCTTCCTCCGCTGGGTAGTGTCAAAACACTACAAAGAACCCTGTAAATAATTGATTTACAGGGTTTTTGTTTTTTTTAGTTCCAAATGGATTCATCTGAATACAACCGTAAAGTGCCCGTTTAGGTGTCCGCTTTAAAATTCTCACTTAGGGACACCTAATTTTACTTATCATACTGTATTTCAATACCTTATAGGTATTACTCTTTAATATTTTTTTATTAACTTCAAGAAAATATGTTAAAATTCGGTGTCCCTTTTGGATATCCATTTAACGGACACCTATTAAATTTTATATTATTGATATAAAGTAAACTATGTAATTTATCTAAACTGATACTATAACTAATTTTAGGAGATTTTAACTTAAAAAATATCGATTTTATGGTTTCACAGCTCTTTTATCTCAAAAAAAGTAGGGTCGACAGTCAAGGTAGGGCCATGATATATTTGCGGATTACAGTGAATGGAAGGCGGGCGGAAATGAGTACTGGGCGTAAAGTGCACCCACATAATTGGAGCACTTCTACAATGAGGGTTCAGGGCTTTTCGCCAGAAGTAGGACAATTGAACCGATATTTAACTAGAATGCGCACCGAGGTTTATGAACAAGCCGATAAACTAAGGGAACAAAGACTTCCAATAACTGCGGAGGCATTAAGAGATGCTTATTTAGGGAAGGATATAAAATACAAAATGCTGTTGGAAGTATTCCAAGAGCATAATAATCAGGTAGAGAGTTTGGTCGGTCAAGATTTTGCCGAGGGTACAGCCGAGCGTTATCGAACTGCCAAAAGTCATTTGGCAGAATATATATTACATGATTATAGAAAGAAAGATATTCCTGTAAAACAAGTAGACCATGCTTTTATTACTGGTTTTGAATATTATCTTAAAACGAAACGAAAATGTAGCCACAATTCTGCAGTCAAATATGTGGTCAACTTTAAAAAGATTATCCGTATAGCCCATGCCAATGGTTGGATTGCAAAAGATCCCTTTGCAAATTGGAAGGTGCGTCTAAGAAATATAGAACGAGAATTTTTAACAGCTGAGGAATTGCAGCAACTAATGGAGACCACTTTTCACAACCAAAGATTGGAACACGTACGAGACTGCTTTGTGTTTTGCTGTTTTACGGGATTGGCCTATGCAGATGTAAAAAAATTGAACCACGATGATTTTGTAATCGGAATCGATGGGGAATTGTGGATAAATACTAAACGTACCAAAACCAAGACAAAAAGTAATATTCCTGTATTGCCAACGGCATTAATGATCTTAGAGAAGTATGAGAATAGTCCGCATTTGGTCAATGGGAAAGTACTTCCCGTACTAACAAACCAAAAGATGAATGCATATTTAAAAGAAATAGCGGACTTAAGCGGCATTAAAAAGAATTTGACCACCCATTTAGCCAGACACACTTTTGCCACTACGGTAACGCTCTCTAACGGTGTTTCCATTGAATCTGTAAGTAAGATGTTAGGGCATAAATCACTTCGGACTACGCAACACTATGCTAAAATTTTGAATCGGAAGGTAAGCGAGGATATGAAAATGCTTCGGGAAAGGCTACAAACAAGGAAGAGTATAGGCCGATCAAATGGCGTTAACAAATAATCCTAATTATAAAAATACTATGAATATGAAGTTATTATATCCAATAAATTTAAGACTCCTGGTGATTATAGTTACAGGAATAGTTGTTTCGTCGTGCGCTAAAAAAATAAGTCCCTTGTATAAGTACAATACTTACTTGGACGACTTTGAAAATTTTGTTATTAACGACTCGATTGAATTTATTCATAAGACTTACGGCAATATTGATTTTCCTCGGTCAAAAGAGGCTCTTTCGATCTTTATTGACTCAAATTTCCCTGGGTTAAATGGGGTACTTTTAGCAGCAAATTCTAGGGATACTGTTGATATTAAATATGCCATTCTAATTAATCCTTCTGGGAAAAAGAAACTGAGAAAAGGCAATTACCATTTAAGAGACACAGTAATAGACAACAATCATTATGTTTTTGTTTCAAATAGAAAGTGGACTTTACAGGGCTGGGATTTAAAAAATCCCATTATCGACGCATTCTATGTGGGGAAGGACTATCAGAAATATATCCCAGGTCTGTTCGACTTTCAGAGTAGTTGTTCACAAACTATAACCTTTTTAAGATGTTTAAAGGGATACGGAGATTATCCCAATTTGGATGATTCTGTCGAAAGTATGAAACTGCAAATGCAATTGACTTACGCTTCTTTTCTTGGGGAGAATTATTTATATGATCAACTCTTAAAAAAGTATAACAGTAAAAAGGATCTGTCCAAAGAAGTAAGTGAGCTAAGAATCAACGGAGTAAGTGGTTGGAGTGAAATTAGCGATAGAATTATAGAGCTATCAAAGGAAAAACAAATTATCATGTTCAGTGAAAATCATTTCAAACCACAGCATAGAAAGACTGTGACTGCATTGTTACCTGAATTACGAAAGCAAGGGTATAGTTATTTGGCTTTAGAAGCCCTTTCTAACGGTTCTGATAGTCTGCTAAATAAAGGCTCAGAAGTACTGAATACTATGGGATTCTATACTCGTGAACAAAATTTTGTTGAACTCCTAGAAACAGCTCAAAACCTTGGATTTACAATAGTTTCTTATGACGAATTCATAAAAGAAAGAGAATTAGCCCAAGCTAAAAATTTGCTTGCGAAGACTTTACAACATGATCCCAAAGCTAAAATTGTCGTTTTGGCCGGATTTGGGCATATAAATGAGGGTCCAAATAAAAGTGGTAATCAGATGATGGCAGGTTATTTAAAATCCATTTCTGGCATAGACCCCATAACGATTTCTCAAACAGTTTTTTCAAAGCATAGCGTTAAAGGATTATCAGAAATTTTGTTCACAGAATCAGAATATATACCCACTGAGTATCGGAAAAAAACAGATTTTACACTTATTCACCCTGACGGCTTAGGAACACCTAAAAATCAGAAAGTTAATTTTAGCTATAAAAACCCGAATGATTTTGATATACAGCTAGGCATATACAGGACAGAAGATTTGGAGCATGCGTTTAGTTATGCTAAAATGCCACCCATAAGATCGGTCCTTGTACCAAGTAACGGGATGATAGAAATATACTTAAAAACAGGAGAAACTTATAAGTACTATGTTTTGGATGAAAAATCACTAAAGCGCGACGAAGGTGATATTCAATTGTAAAGGATAGATAAACAACAGCTAATTAACTCAGATAATCTAAAGAAAAATGCAATTTTTTCCTAAAAGCGTACTAACATTTTAAGAGATCAAACATTTTACCCCAAATCCTTACTCAAACTTTACGATGTTCATCCCAGAGGCAGGTCTCCACGTATATTACCGAACTGAAGGCCGTTGGCTGGATAGAGGAGGTTTCCTTCGATGGAAGGAGGCGCTATTTAAAAAGTACACTGGAATTCAGTTTTCGAACAGGCGAGGCTGCTACGACAAAAGTGTCTAGGCAGCATGGACAGTTCTATCGTGGCAGCCACGTCAT
>CBDTVZ010000255.1:0-3594 GCA_965363995.1 uncultured Eudoraea sp. | reverse complement strand
CTAAAAATTCACAAGAGTTTGTGGATGAGGTAATGGAAGATTGGAAGAATTTAGCTGTAGAAGGTCACTTTCATGGAAAAAAACCCTGGTGGGACTACCACGAAAGATTAGCAAAACCATTAGCTAAGGTAGTAGGAGCTATACCAGAGGAGGTGTCCGTTATGAATACACTTACAGTAAATCTTCATCTTTTAATGGTTTCTTTTTACAAGCCTACTAAAAAGCGCTATAAAATAATATGTGAGGAGAAAGCTTTTCCATCAGATCAGTATATGCTTCAAAGTCAGGTTCGTTTTCACGGTTTAGATCCAAAAGATGCTATTGTTGAAGTAAGTAAGCGTCCGGGTGAACATCACTGGCATACAGAAGATGTAGTAGAAAAAATTAATGAAATAGGAGATGAGTTGGCACTTGTACTACTGGGTGGCGTAAATTATTACAATGGTCAGGTCTTTGATATGAAAACCATAACCAGTGCCGGTAAATCCGTCGGTGCTAATGTGGGATGGGATCTTGCTCATGCAGCCGGGAATATAGAATTAAAACTACATGATTGGGGCTGTGATTTCGCCGCATGGTGTAGTTATAAATATATGAACAGCGGGCCGGGTAATGCCGCGGGAGTCTTTATTCACGAAAGGCATCTGGATCAGGATAAAATTACAAGATTTGAGGGTTGGTGGGGGACCAAAAAGGAGACTCGATTCTTAATGAAACCAGAATTTGAACCTATTGCTACCGCAGATGCATGGCAGTTGAGTAACCCTCCGGTACTTGCACTGGCACCATATCTCGCTTCCTTAGCCCTATTTGAAGAAGCAGGTATGAGTTCTTTGATAGAAAAACGAAAAAAAATAGTCTCGTATCTTGAATTTATCCTGCATGAAATTGATAGTGAAGTGGATAGTAGTTTTGAAATTATTACACCAGTAGAAAGAGGTTGCCAATTATCTGTTTTACTCCATGGAGAGGGGAGGCCATTATTTGATTATTTGACGGAAAATGGGGTTATAACGGACTGGCGCGAGCCGAATGTAATACGACTTGCTCCGGCACCATTTTATTGCAGTTTTGAAGATATGTATAACTTCGGACAAATTTTAAAAGCAGGGATACTGAGTAAAGGTATAAATCCTAAGACCTGATTTTATAGGATTCTATAATGGCCGGTTAAAGATATTTTCCCAAATATTTTAATATAATCTAATGAAGATAGAGCATGTAGCCATATGGACAAAAAAACTGGAATCCCTTAAGAGTTTCTATGTCACTTATTTTGATGGAATTGCCAACACCAAATATTTTAATAAAACAAAAGGGTTTCAGAGTTACTTTATCACCTTTGACTCCGGGGCAAGATTAGAACTTATGTATATGCCCGGTATTTCCAAAAGCACTAATAATATTAATGGCAAACAGCATCTGGGAATCATTCATTTAGCTTTTGGTGTGGATACTATGTCTGAAGTTGATGAAAAGGCTGCAGAGTTGAAAAAAGATGGTTATAAAGTCATTAGTGGTCCAAGAAAAACCGGTGATGGATATTATGAATTTGAGGCGCTGGATCCTGATAATAATCGTTTAGAAGTAACTACATTGTATATCGAATGATTGTATATTTTTGGACTTTATTAAAAGGGAGCTTATGAAATCTCTTAGACTAATCCTTTCAAATCCAAGATATTTTGGACCAGCCTGGGTTTTTGCCAGCTTAAATATTCTATTTGGTACCTGGGCCATTTATATTCCTGAAATTAAAGAGGATCTTGGAATTAGCAAAGCTACACTTGGTATTGCTATCTTTTTCCTTGCCCTAGGTGTTTTTACGATTTTCCCTTTGGCTTCTAAGATCATAAATAAAGTTGGCGTTGGCAAAGCTACCTCAATTGGCATAATCCTTAGTTGTATTGCTGCTTTATTCCCTTTAATGGCACCTGGCTTTATAAGCCTTGCCGTTGCACTTTTTTTCTTTGGAGCTACAAATGGATTTACAGATATTTCTATGAATACTCTGGTTACTGAAATTGAAAAGGAGGATAAACAAAAGTTTATGTCAGCCTCTCATGGGTTTTTTAGCCTCGGTGGAGTATTGGCAGGCTTGGGTAGTTTTTTAATTCCCGTTATAGATAATAGAGGGTTACATATGTTTTTGGCGGTCTTTTTGGTTCTCTCTGTAAACTTTATTTTTTATAAGCGGTATCAAAAGGTCGTAGCTGCTCCTATTGAAAAATCGGCTTTTCGCTTTAAAAATTTTAAACCTCTAATGTTAATTGGATGTGTGTCATTTGTTGTTATGGGCAGCGAAGGAGCTATTGTGGATTGGAGTGGATTATTTTTAAAAGAAGTTAGCCTGGCACCTGAAACAATATGGGGAGCCGGATTTTTAGGATTCCAGGTATTTATGACCCTTGGCCGTTTCTTAGGGGATTCAATTAGTGCCAGAATAGGATCAATTAAAATAGTAGCATTAGGATCTGTCATCGCCATTATCGGATATTTATTGGTACTTACTACTGATATGTATTTCGCCATTGCAGGATTTGCACTTACCGGTCTCGGTTTTTCTGTAATTGTCCCTGAATTATTCAGAATTGGAGGTAATGTTAAGGGGGTAGAATCTTCTCAGGGCATTGCTTTTATTGCCGGCACCGGATATTCGGGCTTCCTTGTAGGTCCTGTGATTTTAGGTTTTATTGCAGAACAATTCTCATTAAGTTTGAGCTTTATTACTTTAATGAGCTGTTCTATTGCCGTTTTAGGGGCCACTTTCCTGTTCAAAAGGAAAAAGCCGGTTTAGGTCTTATAAGGAGCTATTTTCCCTGAATATTTGTAAAATACAATTTAAAATTTCCTTCAGCATTTTTATGAGTCTTTGAGATATTCAATCCATTTAAGGTTGTATATTCCTCCCATGTAGTTGTTAGCGTGGATTCTGTCTGATTTGCTTTGCGAAATGTCCATTCCTTGATGATATAATCATCTTCAAAATAAAAATCATAAGCATCACCGGGGGTATAACCTCCTTCTCCGGTATAAACAATAGTCAGTTTTTGCATCGGCGTTTTACTAATTGGAGCTTCTGCAGCCGCTATTACTTCATAACTGAAATTATCTTTATCCCATACCAGGTTAAATGGGGCCAAAAACCAATATTTATCATTAATAAAACCAGCATCAACTTTAGCTATTGTACTGTCTATGTCACTGCGGTTATAAGTAACCAATTCTCCTTCAGAGCTTCCTGTAACCTCATTTTTCTTAATATTCCATATCCAATCCCTTTCAAAATGAGTAGTATCCTGGTCAACGTTAAAAGTAAATTTTAGTTCTTCTACATTTTTCCATTCCTTTAAACCATGAGCGTTTGCAATTTTTTCCAAAATGGTTTGTTCAATATTTTCCGAATTCGCATCTTTTTTCTGTTCGGTTTTACAGCTAAATATGAGCACCAAAGAGAGTGTCGCAAGCAAGTGTGGAATTTTCATAACAATGTTTTTTCAAATATAACTGCTTTTCAATTCTTAATTGATATTAATCCATGACTTTATTGGGGTATGAAATCCCAATAAAATGATTAATTTTGGTTTTTAACAA
>CBDTVZ010000254.1:0-3606 GCA_965363995.1 uncultured Eudoraea sp. | reverse complement strand
ATTATTCAGAAGCGTATTGTGTTAAACTAAAAACTTAAAGCGAAAAACTAAAAACCATAATTCAAAATTCAAAACCTCTTTCTTCGTTTTTAGTTTTGAGTTATAGTTTTGCGTTTTTCGTTCTACGTTCTACGCTTCTGAATAATATTATATCACAAAATTATACAAAAATTAGTAAAGTGATTTTACTTGAACCTTTTAATAGCATTAAATCTATGTTATAATTTCAAAAATTAGATATGTTTATTATTGGGATATTATAATATGAGTAAGCTTAATTATCTGGTTCGTGCAGCCATGATCGCAGCGATTTACGTGATTCTTAATATTATATTTGCTCCCATAAGTTATGGCCCTATTCAAGTGAGAATTGCTGAAGCCTTAGTAATCCTTCCTTTTATTGACTCATCAGCTATAATTGGATTATTTTTAGGTTGTATTTTGGCAAATATTTACGGGGGATTAGGGATGGTAGATATAATTGGTGGAAGTCTCTGTACTTTAATTGCTGCATATATAACTTACAAAGTAAAAAAACCTAAATTAGCACCCCTCCCTCCTGTATTGATAAATGCATTTGGGGTGAGTATTTATTTACATTTACTTTTCGACTTACCTTATTGGATAACTGTATTGTATATTGGTATGGGGGAAGTCATTGCTTGTTATGTCCTGGGTTATCCCTTATTAATTTTATTAATTAAGAACAAAAAGAGGTTAGGGCTGGAATAACGAACAAAAAATAAGAGAATGAATTTTAATAAAAAATATTTAAAGTTTTTATTTTATGAAGCGGGGTAATTTGTTATGGATATTAAAGAAGAACTAAGGATAATTAAAAGAGGCACAGAAGAAATAATCTCCGAAGAAGAATTGATAAAAAAAATTGAAAAATCAAGAAAAGAAAAAAGACCTCTTCGGGTTAAGCAAGGATTTGATCCTAATGCGCCGGATATACATTTGGGACATACGGTAGGTCTGCGAAAAATGAGACAATTTCAAGACCTGGGACATGATATTTATTTTTTGATTGGCGATTTTACCGGAATGATAGGCGATCCAAGCGGTAAATCAGTAACCAGAAAACAGTTGACTGAAGAAGAGGTCAAAAAGAATGCAGAGACTTATAGGAAACAAGTTTTTAAAATATTAAATCCGGAAAAAACCAAAGTAGTATTCAATAGTCATTGGTTGGGGAAGCTTTCTTTCCCGGAAGTTCTAAAAATATGTTCCAAATATACAGTTGCCCGTATGTTAGAAAGGGATGATTTTTCAAATAGGTACAAAGAAGGTAAACCAATAGGTATGCACGAATTTATGTACCCTTTAATGCAGGGCTATGACTCTGTCGCTATACAGGCAGACATTGAATTAGGAGGTACAGATCAGAAATTTAATCTATTGGTAGGTAGAGATATTCAAAGGGAATTCAATCAGGAACCGCAAGTTATTATCACCCTGCCTCTTCTTGAGGGAACAGATGGAGTAGAAAAAATGAGTAAAAGTTTAAACAATTATATTGGAATTAATGAATCTCCTCAAGAAATGTATGGCAAAACTATGTCTGTCCCTGATAATTTTATCACTAGATATTTTGAATTGGTAACCGATGTTTCTTTGGATGAAATCAATAAGATAAAAATAGGCTTAGAAAGTAATGATTTACATCCTAGGGATGTGAAAAAGAGATTAGCCAGAGAAATTGTTAAACTTTATCACGGACAGAGTGCTGCAATTATAGCAGAAGAAGAATTTGAAAAGGTGTTTAAGAATAAACTTTTTCCGGAAGAAATAAAAGAATTTATTTTAAAGAAAGATGATTTAAAAGAAGGAAAAATTTGGCTTATTAAACTTGTTGCCTTATCTGGTGTAGTAGATAGTAAAAGTGAAGCCCGTAGATTGGTTGAACAGGGTGGAGTAAGAATTAACGGAGAAAAGGCAAGTGATCCCAATCTTGACTTGGCTGTCGAAGAAGGTATGATTTTAAAAATCGGGAGACTAAATTTTATAAAATTAGTTATTAAATAATAAAATAGATAGCATCGAGTATATAGTAAAGAGGAAGAGCGTAGAGCAAAAAAGGAAAAGCGCAAAATAATAACTCAAAACTAAAAATTAAGAACTAAGCTTTTAAATTTTAAATGATGGTTTTTAGTTTTTCGCTTTAAGTTTTTAGCTTGTTATACTACCTGCTATCCCCTCTACGCTATACGCGATACAAATTTTTTCTGCCTCCTTTTTCTATCTTTTCTTTCTCTTTCTTAACTCGATACTATATACTAGATACTCGATACTGTCTTTCCCTTGCATTTCTCCCCCGATTATACTATAATTATTATTGCCAGAAGTACTAATTTAAGCAGATAAAAAATATTTAAATTCTTCTAGAAAATATGCGGAATAATCCTTGACAACAACCTTTAACTTTGTTAGTATGGAATCTGTCACTTCGGAATTTATAGTGATACATAAGAAAATGGGGTTTCAGGGGTTTCTCCTGAATTCCCTCTCTCTTTAGTTCTTTGAAAAATCTATAGTACCCAGCCAGATGTTTGTATTTTTTTAATTAAGACCCCCTTTACCCGAAGGGACGGTCTTAGACAAAGATGGGGATGAAAGAGGAACCTGGATTTATTCAAGTTCCTCAATTATCCTCAGAATAACGGAGAGTTTGATCCTGGCTCAGGATGAACGCTGGCGGCGTGCCTAACACATGCAAGTCGAACGAGAAGCTAACTTCTGATTCCTTCGGGGAGATGAAGTTGGTAGAAAGTGGCGAACGGGTGAGTAACGCGTGGGTAATCTACCCTGTTAGTGGGGGATAACCCTCCGAAAGGAGGGCTAATACCGCATAAGGTCTTCACTTCTTAAGAAGTAAAGATTAAAGATGGCCTCTATACTATGCTATCGCTTCAGGATGAGCCCGCGTCCTATTAGTTAGTTGGTGGGGTAATGGCCTACCAAGACCACAATGGGTAGCCGGTCTGAGAGGATGTACGGCCACACTGGGACTGAGATACGGCCCAGACTCCTACGGGAGGCAGCAGTGGGGAATATTGCGCAATGGGGGAAACCCTGACGCAGCGACGCCGCGTGGATGATGAAGGCCTTTGGGTTGTAAAATCCTGTTCTGGGGGAAGAAACCTTAAGGGTCCAATAAACCCTTAAGCTGACGGTACCCCAAGAGAAAGCTCCGGCTAATTATGTGCCAGCAGCCGCGGTAATACATAAGGAGCAAGCGTTATCCGGAATTATTGGGCGTAAAGAGCTCGTAGGCGGTCTTAAAAGTCAGGTGTGAAATTATCAGGCTTAACCTGATAAGGTCATCTGAAACTTTAAGACTTGAGGATAGAAGAGGAAAGTGGAATTCCCGGTGTAGCGGTGAAATGCGTAGATATCGGGAGGAACACCAGTGGCGAAGGCGGCTTTCTGGTCTATCTCTGACGCTGAGGAGCGAAAGCTAGGGGAGCAAACAGGATTAGATACCCTGGTAGTCCTAGCTGTAAACGATGGATACTAGGTGTGGGAGGTATCGACCCCTTCTGTGCCGTAGCTAACGCATTAAGTATCCCGCCTGGGGAGTACGGTCGCAAGGCTGAAACTCAA
>CBDTVZ010000253.1:0-3617 GCA_965363995.1 uncultured Eudoraea sp. | reverse complement strand
AGCCGAACATGCATTTCATGCGCACCCACTGGGCCACCATAATTTTTTTAGGATCCACCCACTTGTAGTCTGTATAACTTTTTTCATTAAATATCACGTCGAGAGTTTGCCGTTTTTCCGGTGTAAGGCTCATATGTGATCAACTCCTGGGTTCGGGACTTAGTGCTCTTATTCGTAATTACGGTCACGTATTAGCAGTAATATTTTTCCCTACAAGGGCATTGAGTGTTGAATGGATTCGATTTTAAATTCTTTTTTCAATAGAATCCATTCCTCAAGTTTTACGGTACTGTATTTATGAACCTATGTACTTAGCCTGTGGGATTCGTTTGTATCAAAATAACGATTTACGGTACAGGAAAACCAGTAAATTATCAAGATAATTTATAAAAGGCTCAAGATGCCAAGCATTGGCCACCACCCGTTTGTCTGTCGGCGGCATACTGTGCTCGAGGTGCACATAGTTGGCTAAAATTAAATATTTAGGGGAAAATCCCCATAGGATTTTGAAAAATTGTTTGAATTTACAAGTTATTTACAAAATTTACACTTTCCGTTTTAACTCACATTTAAATCAAGTAAATCCGGAAGTCTAAAATTGAAAGAATCCCGAAGAATTTCATAGGAAAAATCATATTACCCATGTAAGTTAATATGCCGCCAGGTTAGTCGCCACCGCCATCACATTACCATAATCCAAAATAGGTGCTTTAATGCCCCTGCCTATCTCTTTAACCATTTCCGCCAATGCCGTAGCTTGGTAAGCTGCCCTGGTATCAACCGCTCTGCTTATCTTTCGGTACATTGATTACCGCCGTGACCGTGTCAGCGTCAAATTGGACTGTCAGGCCGATTGCCGCGTGCACGGTGCCACAGCGCCGCATAAACCGGATACCGATTATGTCGTTGTTAAAGTGATCAACAAAGGCCGGCGGCCGGTAACTATTGGTAGCGTCGGATTCATAACCAAGGGCAAGATAGAAAAAGACGCTATTATAAATGATTCGCTTATTGGAGGATCCCGCGAACTAGCCGAAGGCAAATCAACCAGTTACTTAATGGAGCAAGCCGCTATCGACCTCGATAAGATCAAATACTTCGTAGCCTACGACCTTACCGGCCGAGAATTCAAAGGCAAACTCAAGCGTAAAAAAATCAAATAACCTTCCATCCCTAACCAGTTTATTTTAACCCACCTAACCGGCCAGGGCCTTCCTGGCGAGTTTTTATTTGACATCAATCTTTGACACCACCCTATATTCTCGCTAAAATAAAAACAACTCTATTAAGGGGCTTTTATTTAATCAGCCATCAACACCCGGCAACTAATATAGGGAATATAAAAATACTATGCCAATACCGGATTACCAAACAATTATGCTGCCCTTGCTGCAATTTTTTTCTGATAAAAAAGAGCATGCTATAAAAGAGGCAATCGATCATATTTCTAAAAAATTTAATTTAACCGAGGAGGAAAAAAGGGAGCTTCTGCCCTCCGGAAAACAGCCTATAATAATTAATCGAGTGGGGTGGGCTAAGACCTATATGAAAAAGGCTGGATTATTGGATAATCCCTCATGGGGATATGTTAGGATTACTGAAAGGGGCGAAAAGGTGTTGAACCAAAACCCCCAAAAAATTGATGTTAAATTTTTAGGAAAGTATCCAGAATTCATCGAATTTCAAACAATCAAAAAGAAGCCTGATATAGGGCCAACACCAACCGATATCCCCGAGGATATAACTCCCGATGAATTAATGGATCGGGGCAGTAAACTGATAAATTCCAGCTTGACCCTGGAACTGTTGGAGAAATTATATGAATGCGACCCCTATTTTTTTGAGCAGGTTATCGGAGACCTGCTAAGTAGCATGGGCTACGGCGAATGTGAAATTACGCCTAAATCCGGAGACGGGGGGATTGACGGTATTGTTAATCAAGACAAACTTGGCCTAGACCGCATATTTTTTCAAGCTAAGCGCTACGATAAAAGCAACACGGTCACTGCCAGAGATGTTCGCGACTTCGTTGGTACACTTGATTTGCACGGCGTCCAAAAAGGTATCTTCATCACCACCTCAAAGTTTCCCAAAGACACGAAAGAAATTCTCAAAAAAACACCCAAGAATATTATATTAATTAATGGAAGCAGATTGGCTCAATTAATGATTGACCACGACATTGGTGTAAGCACGGAAAAAGTATATAAAGTAAAAAAGCTTGATTCAGATTATTTTATCCAAAATTGATGCCGTAACCCCATACCGCAATCAAACCCCCTTAAATTTCATAATCTTCTCTTCTTTCCTAACAAGTTTGTTCCTTGTTTTTCACTGTATTTTGTGTTAAACTATTTAACATAACCCCATATGTTGGGGTTTTATTAAAATTCAGACAAGGAGTATAATCATGGGAACAAAAAAGACCAAGTATAACAAAACCAGCATTGAAGATCTTCCAAACAACAAACCGGCAGTCTACAAAATCATGACTGCAGCGGGAAATGTCAATTACGCCGGCGTGGCAAAGCGCGGCCGGGTCCAGGACCGCATCAGTGAGCACCTGGGCGAGATCCCCGGCGCCACCGTTCAAGTCCAACAAACGGACAGCATCGCCGATGCCAGAAAAAAAGAAGCCGGAATCATCAAACGCTCAAAACCCCGTTATAATGAGCAAGGCAAATAATAGTATCTTATTCTTTTAGTCTTTAGCGCAATAATATGAAATCAATAATCCAAGAATTACAAGCTGGCGCCACTGATTCTAAAAATTCAGTCACCGAACTTCTTAGGAAAGCAAAAATAGTATCATCAAAATTAAATCTACTTGATTTCTTAAATTGGATTAATTATGAATTAAGTGGCTATTTTGATATAAAAAAAGAAGATGTACCATCATATCGTTTTATAATCGGCGAACCTAAGGCATGGAACCCTTATCATGGGTGGGTTCCTATATTGTTTGATGATTCAAAGATGCAAACGCTCATATCTGAGGTGCCTATTCATCAACCTGTAGGAGAACTTGAACATCTCTATAATAGTGGATCAGGTCAGATCCATGTTCCTTATCCTCCCGAGCTCCAACAGATACTAAGAGATGCTTTTAATTTTAAAACTAAATATACCTTAACTACACAACGAACCACAGTTGCAGGGATACTTGATGCTGTACGTAATGCTATTTTGGATTGGAGTTTAAGACTTGAGAAAGAAGGCATATTAGGAGAGGGTTTATCTTTTTCCGAAGAAGAAAAAGAAAAAGCACATGACGCCAAAACGATTGTACACATAAATAAAATTGATAATTTTGTTGGCAACATGGGAACTATGACCGATCACTCGAGCATCTCAATTAAACAGATAAATGAATCTAAACTTGAGGATATAAAAAATTTAGCTGAGCAAATTAAAAAATATATCGATGAAGCTGGTTTAAACAAAGATGATAAAACAGAGGTAAACCGAAATTTACAGGGGTTGGAGCTTGAAATTGTGAAAGATAATCCCGAACCATCAAAGATATCAAAATTCCTGTCATCTATTAAACGAGTTTTTGAAGGGGCTACCGGACTTCCTAATGTCATATCAGATATAATTGATATCGCAGGAACCTG
>CBDTVZ010000252.1:0-3617 GCA_965363995.1 uncultured Eudoraea sp. | reverse complement strand
TGAGGTGCCTGAACATGAATTTGAATCTATGGGTTGCAATGTGCTGGCCGTTGCACCAAGGCAATGCATAATGGTAGCGGGAAATCCTCATACCGAAAATGCCTTACGCAGCAAAGGCTGCACTGTCTTTACTTATGAGGGGAAGGAAATCAGTAATAAAGGCGGAGGCGGCCCTACATGCCTTACACGGCCAATCCACAGAATGGATTAAACCTCACATCTTCAGATAGAAATCTTTCGTCAGATTTATATAATTTTCAGTATACTCGTGTCTTGACTTTTCGATAATCAGTTCATTTATCAAAACCTCGGTATTATTAAAATGGAATTCCATAAGGCTTCTCTTAATTTCTGAATCCGGATTGCCTTTTACACGCAGTAAACGCGCAGGATAAAGCCCTAGTTTTAAGGCTTCCTTGATAAGGTTCTTTTCTTCTTTATAAGGAATTACAAGCGCAAAAATGCCATTCTCGGAGAGCAATTCAGACACTCCCTTTAAAAGAAGATTAAAAGGAAGGGAACTATTCTGCCTGGCCTGGTCCCTTGCACTATCACCACTGGAAACTTCTTCAGAATAAAAAGGGGGATTAGAAATTATCAGATCATATTTATCATCTACTTCATCGAGGAATTCATCAAGAGAGGCATGGTAACAAAAAAGACGGTCTGCCCAGGGTGAAGCTTCGAAGTTCTCCATACATTGTTCAAAAGCATCCCCATCTATTTCAATGGCATCTATGGGTTCCGAATAACATCTTTGAGCCAGCATTAACCCAATGATGCCTGTACCGGCACCAATATCCAAAATTGATTCGGGTGAATTAGAGATGTTAGACCAGGCTCCCAATAAAACGCCATCTGTGCCTATTTTCATAGCGCAGCGATCCTGGTAAATGGTGAATTGTTTAAATTTAAATGGTTTTCTCATTCAATGGTACCGGCCAGTCTGTTTTCTGTTCCTTCTATTTCCTTCAGTGAATCTCCTAATTTTTTTCGCATAGAATCTGCCAGCCGTTTTATTTTTTGCACAACCTCCGGATATTCCGCGGCTACATTTGTGGTTTCGCCTAAGTCCTCTGAAAGATTATAAAGTTCAATTTCTTTTAAATCTACATGCACATAATTTCCGGAAAGACCATCCTTACCTGGCTCCTGACCTTCCATAGTTCTGTAATTATGTGGGAAATAAAGTTTCCATTTGCCATATCTCACGCCATGAAGCTCGTTCACCCTGTAATAAAAATAATACGCCTCCTGCAGACTCTCCTCGCTATCTCCACTAAATAATTTCCAAACACTTTTACCGTCAATAACAGTTTCAGGTAATTCTGAACCTGTAATTTCGGCCAGCGTAGGCAGGATATCTATGGCCATTACTGGAGTGTCAATACTCCGGCCTCCTTTTAATCCCTTGGGGTATCTAATAATAAATGGCTCTCTATGGCCGCCTTCCCATGCTGTGCCTTTGCCTTCACGAAATGGTAAAGCACTACCCGCATGATTCCCATATGATAGCCAGGGACCATTATCCGAAGTAAAAATTACAATTGTATTCTTATCCAAATTATTGACTTTTAAGGCATTCAAAATCTCCCCTACAGACCAGTCGATCTCCATAATGACGTCGCCATATAATCCTCTGCCCGACTTTCCCCTGAACTTATCCGAGACAAACAAGGGCACATGGGGTTGTGGGTGGGGTACATAAAGAAAGAAGGGATGATCCTTATTCCTGTTTATAAAATCTACGCTTCGCTCGGTAATTTGCGTAGTTAATTGAGACTGGTTGGTTAAGGTGTCTACAACCTTTTCATTCTCATATAATGGCAAAGGCCCAAAATTAAAAAGAGGACCCTGTTGCGGGTGAAAAGGCCACATATCGTTGGAGTACGGAATTCCAAAATACTCATCAAAACCGTGTTTAGTTGGTAAAAAATCCGGATGATCCCCTAAATGCCATTTCCCAAAAATGCCGGTGTTATATCCGTTTTTTTTGAGCATTTCTGCGATGGTGGTTTCAGAAGGATGCAGTCCAATTTTACTATCAGGCATAAATGCATTGTGAATCCCGATACGATTAGGATAACAACCCGTTAATAACCCTGCCCTCGAGGCTGAGCACACCGCCTGGGCAGCATAAAAACTACTTAATTTTATACCTTCCCTGGCCATCTGATCCAGGTGAGGCGTATAGATGTCATGAGCTCCGAATACGCCGACGTCCTGATAGCCCTGATCATCAGTAAAAATTAAGATTACATTAGGGGGTTTCACCTCCTTAGTAACAACCTCTTCTGTTTTATTTTTACAGCTTGCAAGAAGAAGGATCAGGATGCAAAAAGAAAGGCTACGATACATTAAAAAAGCGAATTTTTTAAAATTCTGTTTTATATAGTTTTACTAAATACTTGTAAGTTGGGCTTAATATAATTAATTTTCATTCATCAGGAATGGTATTATCAGTTTGTTCTAAATCAACATTCGGATTAAAATGTCTACATATCTTTTGATGATGTGCCTGCGAAATTTATCAGAATAACACAAACTGCAAATTTGGAAGTCGGTGCCGAAATCCCTTTCTAATTTAAATAAAGATCTACTAATCCTTCAGGGGTTGTTACATAAAGGGTTTTATTAGCCCTGTCTACTTTGTCAATGATGTTGTCAGTAACCGGTATCAGCAATTGCTTATCATCCTTTTCTACTTCAAAGAGAGCTTGGGAAACAACGTCATTTACTCCTGTAATAACCCCAATATCTCCATGTTGGTTATCCATAACCGTAAACCCTATAATTTCGTGGTAATAGAATTTGTTTCCGGAAAGTTTGGGTAGAAATTTCAATGGCAGATATAAATGAGACCCTATGATCCGATCTGCATCTTTCTCACTGGAAATTTCTTCAAATCGAATACGGAGCAGATTCGATTTATGCAGGTAACACTTTTCAATAAAAAATGGAACCAGATTGTTTCCTATTGAAACAAAAACTGATTCCATGTTTTCGTATATCCCGGGTTCATCGGTCTCGAGTTTTACAAGTACCTCACCCTTAAAACTATGTTTTGAAACGATTTTGCCCAGGTAGAAACAATCTTCCTTTTGCATCTCGTTCTAAAAATTATTTTTTCTTATCAGAAGCAGCGGGCTTTTCTTCCGTTTCCCCTTCTGCAGCGGCATCTTCTGCTTTGGCAGGAGCAGCCTCTTTGGCTACTTCTTCTTCAGCAACAGGAGCAGCTTCCTCTACTACTTCTTCAGTAACAGCTTCTTTAGCTACAGGCTCTTCCTTCGCAACTTCTTCCTTTGCAGCTTCTTTAGCTACAGGCTCTTCCTTCGCAACTTCTTCCTTTACAGCTTCTTTAGCTACAGGCTCTTCCTTCGCAACTTCTTCCTTTACAGCTTCTTCAGCTGCTGGTTCTTCCGTAACAGTACTAGCTTCTTCGGTTACTTCTGTTTCAGCGGTTGCCTCCTCAGTTACAACAATAGCTTCTTCAGTTATTTCTGCTTCGGCATCTTCATTTAATGCTTCTGCAGCAGCTAAAGCTCGTTTTTCGTTTACTTCCTTTTCAGCTTCGAATGCTTTAGCTTTTGCTTCAGCCTTTTCTTTATCTAATCCGG
>CBDTVZ010000251.1:0-3618 GCA_965363995.1 uncultured Eudoraea sp. | reverse complement strand
GTTTGTCTTAAAGAAGTAGTGATAATTTAATCACACTATTTTTTTTACATCATTTTAAAAAGGTTGAAATGTCACCCCATTGGAGATACGTTGTGAGTGTAAATGCCTGACAGCGGATTTTCGAAAAAAATCACCTCTGTCAGGCTTATTTTGCGGGGTGGGATTATAGCAATACCTACCATTCGAAAAGGAATAGGAGAAATTATGAGTGATGAAAAAAACATAATCGGGATTGTAGGCAGTCCGAACAAGGATGGTTTGACAAATCAATTGGTGACGTCGGCCTTGGACGGTTGTCAGCAAGCCGGGGCAACAACGGAACTGATTCAGATGTCCGACCATATCTGCAACGCCTGTGAGGATTGTTTACCCTGGATTTGCAAGGACGAGTTGAAGTGTACTTACGAAGACGAAGCCTTTGAATTTCTGACGGAGAAAATTCTCAACTGCAGCGGCATGGTTTTCGGAACCCCCGTCTACTGGTGGGATACCAGCGGCATGGTCAAATATTTTATTTTGAAAATGTTCCGGGTGTTTGCCTTGAGCTCTCCCTTAAACGGTATCCCAGCCCTCGGGGTCTCCATTGCTGGCGGTACCGGTAACGGTTTGATATCCGGCATCCGGCCAGTATACCATTTCCTGCAAATGATGCAGATGCGTCCCCTGGAACCGGTTCCCGCAACTCGTTTTAATCTGGATGTCTGCGTGGAACGCAGTAAGGAACTGGGTGGCGAGTTGGCTGAGATGAGCAAAAATCGTACGCCTTTCGAACTCCGGGAAGATGGTCTGGTTTTATATGATCAACTGCCTTACCTGGGCCTGGATCGCTTAGCAGAAAGACGCTTGCTGGCCGACCTGGTCACTTTGGCCCTGCCGGAAGATGAGCGAAGGGACACTGCTGCTGGCCTGGCCAAGGCCGATGTCCTGGCCGCTGAAAATCGAAGCCTGGAATCAACCTCTGAGGTATCCAAGGTTTATTCGCGGGGAGTGAAGAAGCTGACTGAGTTAAACAGTTAGACAAAAATTTTAAATAATATTTGGAAACTTACTTACATGTTAGTAAGTTTGTCTTAAAGAAGTAGTGATAATTTAATCACACTATTTTTTTTACATCATTTAACATAAATTATAAATATATTTTAAGGAGGATAAATTATGACTAAAAGAATACCAGTAGAGATTCAGGAGTTTATTAAAGGTAAACCTGGCTGGGTGGCAACTGCATCAAAAGATGGCACCCCTAATGTAGCAATCAAAGGTTCTTTAAGCATTCTTGATGATGAGCATCTTGTTTTCGCTGACCTGTTCTCTGTTAAGACTCGTTCAAATCTCGAAGAAAATCCGAAGGTTGCAGTGATGGTAGCGGATATTGAAAGCATGAAAGGATATATTTTAAAGGGAGATGCTGAATTATTCACAGAGGGTCCACTTTATGAAAAGACTGTTGAAGACATTAATAAAAGAGCTCCAAGAAAACTGCCTTTACCTAAATATGTTGTCAAGATTGCTGTTAGTTCTATCTTTGATCAATCACTCGGTCCAAATGCAGGAATGCCGGTAGATTAGCCTTAAATGGTTACTTAAAAAATCAAATACCATTGAGTACTGAAGAAGGGAAAATAAATTTTGTATATATGGTATTGTTCAAGAGTAATCAATTTTATTCAACTAATACTCAAAGGATCTCGAATTTAAAGGTCCTTGTTCTATAATTCTGTAAATGTCATTTAAAGCATATATAGAATTATAAACTAACTTTTATATCTGTGCTATTTATAATAAGAAGTGTCAACAAATGAATAACAAATCATAGAATAGAGAATCAAAGTAATTTTTTTTAAATTTTTAACCTATTAAATTAATAGTTTAGATTTTCACAGATGAGGCTAATTTCAGTATTATTTGAATGGATATATTTTTTTAATATAAAGTCAAAACAACTGACTTTTATTTAAGTATGCTAAAAAGAGGGGTATAGATGGATTCATGAGAGAAGAAATATTAAAACTTGCAGAAAAACAATTAAAGGCTGGTGGATTTGCAAAGTTAAACTTTGGGACTATTGCCGAAGAACTTAAAATGACACGTGCTAATCTCCATTACCACTTTAAAAATAAAGAATCTCTGGCTATTGAGATCACTAAAGAATATGGGCGCACTTCTCATGATGGTTTATTAGCATTAAAAGAATCCTTTAATGCTGATTTTTTGGGTTTTTTTCAGGGAGTGGAGAAAGTCTTTTGGGAACAATCAAAGTGTTCTGAAAACACAAGTATTTGTATTGCTACAAAGTTAGTAACAGAAAAAGATTTGCCAATGTCATTATTGGAGCTTACCAAAGAATTTTTTATAAACTCTGAACAAATAATAATTGAAGTTATTGAAGACGCTATAAAGAACGAAGAAATTAGAAAGGATATTAATGCCCAAAGGGAAACAACAAGATTTCAGACTCTCTTTTTTGGCATGATGATATATGGTCAATACAATGGGAATCTAAAAGAAGCAAAAGCAAAACTTAGTGGATTAATTCTGGATTGGGCTAAAAGTTTAAAATAACTTTTTTTATCAAGAATGCCTGCTTTTCTTCCATTCAGTTAATATTACCAAAATGAGACTAAAAGCTAATATACCCAAAGCATAATAACTTGGTTTCCCAATGGTAAAATAGATACTAACAGATGAGACTACTATAATGATTAATCTTGGTAGTAAAAGCAGCTTGCTGGATCTATATACGGCAGCGGCTGTAAACCCTAAAAAGAGGAAATAACCGCCAGTCAATGCAATGGCCACTGGTAAAGTAAGTGCCTTATCTGTATGTTCTAACATTTTCTCATAGCCAATTGCAATACCAATTATTCCGAAAACCAAAGGAATATGCATAAGGCTAAAGACGTCCTTTGCGAGTATGACCTGAGCGGATCCGCTTAATTTCATCAATTGCTCTTCCAAGTGTTCCTTGATCCATGCAAAATAGCTCCACCAGAGAAGACAGGTAAGGATTAATGCAAGAAGTCCGATTACGACGGTTTCACCAGTTATATATTCTATATTAATGGCACTTGCAGTTACGATTAATGATTCACCAAGAGCAATAATTACAATTAATCCATACCTCTCGGCAAAGTGTCTGCCGTGTAGTTTCCATCCTTCCGTTTGACCACCAAAAACTCCTCCAATTATTTCAATTACAATAGCAGCTGACCACCACCAAACCTGGTAATCACTCCCAAATAAAACTCCACAAAGAACTGTGAGATGGCTTAAAGCAGACGAAATCCCAATAATATATAATCCTTTTCTTTGCTTATTCCCTTTTGGAGTAATATGTAAATGTATTCCGAAACCAATTAATCTGATAAATACATATGGCAGTGCAAACCAAATGCCTCTATCTCCAAATGCTACGTTTACAGACGTTGCCATTATGAAAGCAATTCCAGTTGCAATCAATACCCATAATCTAATAGCAGCTATCCTAGTATTAGCATAATTAAGTGTCCAGGTAAATTGTGCCCATCCCAACCAAACAAGAAAAAAGATAAGTAATGATTGTAGAATATGTGTGCCATCTAAATGGTGTGCAGTTATACCTGTTATTTTTGTAATTGCATA
>CBDTVZ010000250.1:0-3636 GCA_965363995.1 uncultured Eudoraea sp. | reverse complement strand
CTATTAGAAAAAGGTGGTTCCTTATTTCCAATACCTGAGACGTTGGGTTAGTCAATGCTCTAGGAGTAGCAGAGTAGCAACCCAGGATATGCAACTTCATTTCTGTTTCCGGGTTTCAAATTTATATATGCTGGCCTGTTTTGGCGTAAAATTGCTCTTTAATGTAAAGGCAAAGGGACTCTCACCATATTCATTCAGATATTCAAGCCGGTCTTTAGCCTCTTGGGGAGTAGGATATTTACCTTTTGGCACATACCAGCAGGCCATATGCATTTCTTTTATATTAGAGAACCATTCCTTTCTCCTTTTGAATATATTCTTGTGTTCAGACCTATAAGTAAAATTGAAAAGTGCTTTTGTTGATTGCCATACAGACATATTAACGACAATATAATCGTCATGGAAAACCTTAATAGCCGATTCGCTATTGTCCTCTATAAATCGCCAGATAAAGCCCTCGCTTTTTTCCGCCAATTGGTTAATTCCATCCAGGTTATTCACAAAATCCGTCATAACAGCACTGTCCAGAGGGGCCAACATGTGTGCAATATTAATTTGTGCAAGATTATAATTCATTATTTACAGGTCAAGGTCTCGTTCAATTTCTTCCATTTCAATAAAATCCTTTGCCTCCTGGATTGTAGGGGCAAGACAAATTTCATCTGGCACCTGATCATATTCTACTTTATTCGTGACCAATACAAAAGATTTATTAGTAGCCCGGTGTGTATTCGATAGCTGAAGAAACTCCAAAATATCATTAGAGGTAATTTTAGAGAACGAAAACAAGTTAATAATTAAATGGTCGTTTTTTATATTCCGATAAGATCTGTTCAGGTTCTCCATGAACTTTTTCAGGGAAGTGTTTTCCTGGTAAACGATTGTAGTATTACCTGCTTTATCAAAAATCATATCCTACTATTTAATTTTCGATGCCAATAAATATATTACCGCCATGCGAATAGCAACTCCATTCTCCACCTGGTTTAGAATTATGGATTGTTTGGAATCAGCCACATCACTGGTTATCTCAACACCGCGGTTTATTGGCCCCGGATGCATAATTACAATTTCCTTATCCAGGCTATCCAGAATTGCTTTATTTACTCCGTATTGCTGCGTATATTCCCTGGTTGTTGGAAAATAACTTATATCTAAACGCTCATTTTGAATCCGCAACATATTGGCAACATCACACCAATTTAATGCCTTTATAAGATTGGTTTCTATCTCGATCCCTAAAGATTCTATATATTTTGGAAGCAAGGTTCGGGGACCACATACCTTCACATTTGCACCTTGTAACTTTAGAGCAAAAATATTTGATAATGCCACTCTCGAATGAAGAATATCGCCTACAATTACTACATTTTTTCCCGCAACATCGCCCAATTTTTCACGAATAGAGTAGGAATCTAAAAGGGCCTGGGTGGGATGTTCATGTGCTCCGTCACCTGCATTAACAATAGCGGCATCAACATGTTCCGAAAGAAAAATACCAGCCCCGGGACTGGGATGGCGCATTACCACCATATCTACTTTCATAGAAAGGATATTGTTAACCGTATCAATAAGTGTTTCGCCTTTCTTTACTGAAGACTGGGATGCGGAAAAATTAATTACATCGGCGGATAAACGTTTTTCGGCCAGTTCAAAAGACAGCTTGGTTCTTGTACTGCTTTCGAAGAAAATATTTGCAATGGTAATATCACGCAGTGAAGGGACTTTTTTAATTGATCTGTTAATAACCTCTTTGAAGTGATCAGCGGTTTCAAAAATGAGTTGAATATCTTCTTCTTTGAGATATTTAATGCCCAATAAGTGTCTAACACTCAATTCGCTCATATGTTCCCTATTTACTTACCAAATAAATAATATCCTTCCCATCATTTTCCTTCCACATGACCTTTACCTTCTCTTCATTTATAGCATCTACCTGTCTTCCCCGATAGTTGGGTTGAATAGGCAAATGCCTGCTAAAACGACGGTCAATAAGGGTTAATAATTCTATTTCCTTAGGCCTTCCGAAAGATTGAATGGCCGTTAAGGCTGCACGAATACTTCGACCCGTATAAAGTACATCATCTATCAGGACAACCTTTTTACCTTCCACCAAAAAATCAATATTAGTGCTACTGGCTTCCAGGGTTTTTTCACCTCTTCTAAAATCATCCCGATAAAAAGTAATATCAAGGAGTCCCAGATTTATTTGTTTAACTCCGTAATCCTCTTTAAGAATTTTGGAAAGTCGTTGTGCAAGAAAAATTCCACGTGGTTGTATTCCTATTAATGCGGTCTCTGTAAAATCTAAATGATGTTCTAAAAGTTGACAAGCCAGGCGGTGTAGTATAATGTTAATCTCTTTGGAAGAAAGCAATACTTTTTGACTCATGCGCTAGATAACATACTCTTTTCGCTACAAAAGTAGGGATTTCTCTTTAATATAAATGATGGATTCAAATATTGTATAGGTCTTTCCTCTTCAATATTATAGAAATACCCGATAAATAAAAAAGTCCTGACGAATATATCAGGACTTTTTCTTTACTACTATTGAAGCAGACTTCTTAGAAACCTATTTTTTCTTATCGGCTTCCATCTTGTCTTTCAACGCTTGTAATTGCACATTGGCATCACCCAAAGTTGGCTTAGCCTCTTCTGCTGAAGCAGCTGCTTTTTTCTTAGCCACTTTTACATTGCGTTGTTCCTCCTCTCTAAAAATAGAGGTATGACTTGCTACTACACGTTTGAATTCTTTGTTGAATTCAATAATCTTGAATTCAGCCTCTTCCCCTTTAGTCAATTTCTTGCCATCCTCTTTTTCCATATGGCGTTGAGGAACAAATGCGGTTATATCCTCATTAAAATCTATAACGGCACCTTTATCTACTATTTCAGAGATTGAAGATTTATGAACAGTGCCCAGGGCAAATTCCTTTTCATATTTATCCCAGGGATTTTCTGTAGTTTGTTTATGGCCCAAACTCAATTTACGACCTTCTACGTCAAGCTCTAATACTTCAACTTCTAAAGTATCTCCAACTGTTACAAATTCTGAAGGGTGCTTTATTTTCTTGGTCCAGGAAAGATCTGAAATATATATTAATCCATCTATACCTTCTTCCAATTCAACGAAAACGCCAAAATTGGTAAAGTTTCTGACAATTCCTTTATGTCTGGAACCGACAGGATATTTTGTTGTAATGTCAGTCCATGGGTCTGGTGTTAATTGCTTAATCCCCAATGACATTTTACGATCCTCTCTGTCAAGGGTTAAAACGACTGCTTCTAGTAAATCGCCAACCTTTACAAAATCCTGTGCTGATCTCAAATGAGTTGACCAAGACATTTCGGAAACATGAATCAATCCTTCCACTCCTTCGGCAACTTCTAAAAAGGCACCATAATCTGCAATTACAACTACTTTGCCTTTTACTTTATCACCAATTTTTATTTCATCTCCAAGGGCATCCCAAGGATGTTTTTCCAATTGTTTAAGACCTAGTTGAATTCTGGATTTATTGTCATCAAAATCAAGAATAACAACATTGAGTTTTTGATCTAATTCTACAATTTCGTTTGGATGATTTATTCTACTCCATGAAAGATCGGTGATATGAACTAAACCATCAACGC
>CBDTVZ010000249.1:0-3647 GCA_965363995.1 uncultured Eudoraea sp. | reverse complement strand
GGGCTGGCGGATAGAAATCAAATCATGGCCAAAGCTAACCGAAGTCGGGGGTAGCACAGAAGTTGGTGGAGAAGCAGGCGGTTTCTTTACACAGGAAGATTATAAGGATATAGTGGCCTATGCACAGCAAAGATATATGATGATAATTCCTGAAATTGATATGCCCGGACATACTAATGCGGCTTCAGTCTCCTACCCCATTCTAAATGGAAATGGAAAAACTCCGAAATTGTATGAGGGAACTAAGGTGGGATTTAGCACTTTTGACACCAGAAAGGATACGGTTTATACTTTTATTGATGATGTGGTACGGGAGATTTCTGCAATAACACCAGGTCCATATTTCCATATTGGTGGGGATGAAAGCCATGTGACCAAAAAGAACGACTATAATTTCTTTGTTAATAAAGTAGAAAAGATTGTACAGAAATATGGTAAGCAAATGATTGGCTGGGATGAGGTGGCAAATGCAGATCTGGATAGCACATCTATTGCACAATTCTGGGAAAGTGAGAAAAATGCCATGGAAGCTTCTCGAAAAGGAATGAGGGTAATTATTTCACCTGCAAAAAAAGCATATTTGGATATGGAATATGATACCCTTTCCAAATATGGACTCCATTGGGCAGCATATATTCCTGTTGATACGGCATATGTATGGTCTCCAGAGAGTTATGCAGGTATTCCAAAAGAAAACATTTTAGGTGTTGAGGCTCCTCTTTGGTCCGAAACTATAAGCAATATTGATGAATTAGAATATCTGGCATTTCCAAGAGTTATCGGGTATTCTGAACTGAGCTGGAGCACAGAAGAAAACCGAAATTGGGAAAATTTCAAGGTACGCCTGGCCAACCAGGCACCATATATGGACCGAATGAATGTAAAATTTTACCCTTCCAAATTAATTGATTGGAAGGAAAGTAGATTTACCTATAAAACCATTCAAAAAGACTAGTTTTTAAAGTAAACTATTCTTCCTCGTCTGCCTTATCTGCATCTTCAGAAGTTGCCGTAAAATCTGTAATTCCATGATCGTATAAAATGTTATACCATTGAATAACTTTCTTGATATCGCTTACATAGACCTTGTCCTCATCATAATTAGGCAATACTTCAAAAAAATATTCCTCAAGGCTTAATTTATCATCTTTATGCTTAACAGCGGTTTTACCTCCTTTTTCCTTGACTTGAATTTTTTGAAATACGACTCTTAGCGGAAGTTCTTCCTCTAAAGTATAAATAGCGATTTCAGATAGTACACTCACATTACTGCTCATTCCCACAGTAACTTTTTTATTATCCAGCAGGGACTCCGCTACAAGACCTGTTCTGGTTTGTGTAAGCAATCTGTAAAGTCCGGGCCTCCCGCCAATTGATAGTATTTTTTCTAAACTCATAACTATTTTTAAAGCAATAAATATTAAACTCTATTAAATTAATCTTCCAGTTTAGCGTACTTTTTTCAAGTCAGGAAAACGCATTTTATAATCCACACTAATTTTACCTTTTGAGATATTAGTAAGCTTGCCTTTCAATAGCCTTTTTTTGAGGCTGGAGAGTTTATCCGTAAAGAGAATTCCCTCGATATGGTCGTATTCATGTTGTATAACTCTGGCTAAAAGACCACTATAAGTCTCTTTATGAGGATTGAAATTCGCATCCAAATAGCTAATTTCAATGGTATCCAAGCGGGTAACATCCTCACGGATATCGGGAATGCTAAGGCAACCTTCATTAAAAGCCCAATTAGACCCGGATTCCTCCTCAATTTTGGGATTAATAAATACTTTTTTAAAATTTTTAAGAGCCTCCTGTACTTCCGGAGTTAATTCATCATCATCCGCAAAAGGTCCTGTATCTGCCATAAATAAACGAATTGGCAGTCCAATTTGTGGAGCAGCCAATCCTACACCATTTGCATTATACATTGTTTCCCACATATTGGCAATTAATTCCTCTAATTGGGGGTAGTCTTTTTTTATAGATTTTCCTATTTTTCTTAAAATAGGATCCCCGTATGCTAAAATAGATAAAGTCATTCTACTATATTCTGTTTAAATATGACTGTAAAATTAGGGTTGCGCTTATTTCGTCTATCAATTCTTTATTCTGACGTTGCTTTTTTTTAAGCCCTGATGCGACCATGGATTGAAAAGCAACTTTTGATGTAAATCGCTCATCTTGCCGATCAATTGGAATTAATGGAAAATAAGCCTTTAATTTTTTCAAAAATACCTGGATTGATGCTTCTAATTCAGATGGTGTATTATCCCACCTTTTGGGTTCTCCAACAACTATAACTGCAATATTCTCTTTGGCCGAATAATCTTTCAGATAATGCAAAAGATCTTTGGTGTTAACAGTAGTTAAACCAGAGGCAATAAGCTGCAACTCATCTGTAACTGCTATCCCAGTTCGCTGTTTCCCAAAATCTAGTGCAATAATTCTTGCCAAATTAATTTTTTTTGCAAAAATAAGGGATAAATTGTTACGTCTATAAAAATTAAAGATTAATTAATAGTTACCTCTTATCTTTGCCCAAATTATTCTTACAATATGAATACGCTCCGAAATACAATTGAAAATGCCTGGGAAAATCGAGAACTCCTGAAAGAAACTAAAACACAAGATGCAATAAGGGAGGTAATTCAATTAATGGATGATGGAAAATTACGATGTGCTGAACCTGTAAATGGAGATTGGCAGATAAATGAATGGGTGAAAAAAGCAGTTGTACTTTACTTCCCTATTCAAAAAATGGAAACTCTGGAAGCAGGGATTTTTGAATACCACGATAAGATTCCGCTTAAGAGAGGCTACAAGGAAAAGGGGATTCGCGTGGTCCCGCACGCTGTAGCCAGACATGGTGCCTACATTTCAAAAGGCACAATCCTCATGCCTAGTTATGTAAATATTGGTGCTTATGTAGATGAAGGTACTATGGTTGATACCTGGGCCACCGTTGGGAGTTGTGCGCAAATTGGTAAAAATGTACATTTAAGTGGAGGTGTTGGTATAGGGGGTGTTTTAGAGCCCTTACAGGCTGCCCCTGTTATAATTGAAGACAATGCCTTTATTGGTAGCAGATGTATTGTCGTTGAAGGAGTAAGAGTTGAGCAGGAGGCAGTTTTAGGAGCAAATGTTGTTTTAACTGCTTCCACAAAAATTATTGATGTCACCGGTGTAACTCCTGTAGAGCGAAAAGGTTTGGTCCCTGCAAGAGCTGTAGTAATTCCAGGCAGCTATACAAAGAAATTTCCTGCGGGAGAATTTCAGGTTCCCTGTGCTCTTATTATTGGTGTTCGCAAAGCAAGCACAAACAAAAAAACTTCCTTAAATGAAGCGCTCAGGGAGTATAATGTAGCTGTATAATTTTTTTAAAAAATAATGTTTGGGATAATATTTTCTCTAATTTATAGTTATAACTTTGTTAATTGTTTAGGAATAATACCTACATATCATTTTTTAAATGAAGAGTTCCAAGGAGAAAATATCAGCTTTAATTATTACCTATAATGAAATTGGTTACATAGAAAAGTGCATCCAATCTATAGATTTTGCCGATGAAATAATCGTAGTTGATTCTTTTAGTACGGATGGAACTTATGAATATTTAGCCAATCTGGATAATGTAAAAGTAATTCAAC
>CBDTVZ010000248.1:0-3656 GCA_965363995.1 uncultured Eudoraea sp. | reverse complement strand
GTAACATCTAAAACTACAGGGGCGTATTTCTTCATAACAGGTATTCCCCTAAAATCCACTACCATATCCTGGTAGCCAAACATTGTGCCTCTATCTGTAATCATAACCTGCTCATTATTAGAGTCAATTATTTTGTTTACGGCATGCTTCATACTTTCCGGACTCATAAATTGTCCCTTTTTAAGGTTAACGGTTTTACCGGTATTTGCTGCGGCAACCAGCAAATCTGTCTGACGTACAAGGAAGGCAGGAATTTGAAGGATGTCTACATATTCAGCGGCAAGTTTAGCGTCGGCTATCTCATGTATGTCGGTAACGGTAGGCACCTGAAATGTTTCAGAAACTTTTTTCAATATTTTCAGGGCTTTCTCGTCTCCAATGCCGGTAAAAGAGTCAACCCGGCTGCGATTCGCTTTCTTAAAACTACCTTTAAAAATATAGGGAATCTCCAATTTATCTGTGATATCCACTATTCTTTCTGCGATTCGCAATGCCATTTCCTCACCTTCTATGGCGCAGGGTCCGGCGAGCAGGAAAAAATTGTTACCAGAGGTGTATTTTAGTTGTGGTATGGAGTCAAGTTTCATATACAAAAGTTAGAATACAAAGATAATTGTTTTTTAAAGCTATTAGGCGTACCGTTAATCCCTCAAAATCAATAGAATAAAAATAACAGAACTTTATAAGTGTAAGCAAAAAATAGGAGTATCTTTGCAGCCTCAAAACAAGAAGATGTCCAATACGAAAAACATTGCCATAATTGCCCACGTTGACCACGGAAAAACAACCCTGGTAGATAAGATATTACATCATTGTCAGTTATTCCGGGAAAATGAGAAAACCGGAGATCTTATTTTGGACAATAATGACCTGGAGCGTGAAAGAGGAATTACAATTACTTCAAAGAACGTATCGGTACTTTATAAAGGTACCAAGATCAATATTATTGATACTCCCGGTCACGCGGATTTTGGTGGTGAAGTTGAACGTGTTTTAAATATGGCTGATGGGGTTTTGCTTTTGGTGGATGCCTTTGAAGGGCCAATGCCCCAAACCAGATTTGTATTACAAAAAGCAATAGACATGGGCTTAAAACCCTGTGTAGTAATCAACAAAGTAGATAAAGAAAATTGTACCCCGGAAGAAGTACATGAAAAGGTCTTTGATCTTATGTATGAACTTGGTGCGGAAGAATGGCAGTTAGACTTTCCAACAGTCTATGGTTCAGCCAAAAATAACTGGATGAGTGATGACTGGCAGAATGAAACAACAACTATTGAACCATTATTGGAAATGGTTATTGAGCATATCCCAAGTTTTGAACCTCAGGAAGGTACTACACAAATGTTGATTACGTCTTTAGATTACTCTTCATTTACAGGAAGAATTGCCATTGGACGCCTACAGCGAGGTTCTTTAAAGGAAGGACAGCAAATCTCTTTGGTAAAACGAGATGGTAGTATCGTAAAGTCGAAGGTAAAAGAACTATTTACTTTTGAAGGTCTGGGTCGCATAAAAGTGAAGGAAGTAGCCACAGGCGATATTTGTGCTATAATTGGACTTGAAGGATTTGAAATTGGAGATACCATTGCGGATATCGAAAATCCTGAAGGGCTTAAGACCATTGCCATTGACGAACCAACAATGAGTATGTTGTTCACCATTAACGATAGTCCGTTTTTTGGTAAGGACGGCAAATTTGTTACTTCAAGGCATATCAAGGAAAGGTTAGAGAAAGAGTTGGAAAAGAACCTGGCGTTGCGTATGGAAGAGACGGATAGCGCGGAAAAATTTATGATTTTTGGAAGGGGTGTTCTGCACTTGTCTGTACTCATAGAAACTATGCGAAGAGAAGGCTACGAACTGCAAATAGGTCAGCCTCAGGTAATTATTAGAACTATCGACGGAGTAAAATGTGAACCTATAGAACAGATGACCATAGATTTGCCAGAAGAAGTCTCTGGAAAAGCGATAGAAATGGTCTCTATCCGTAAAGGAGAAATGACCAGCATGGAGGCAAAAGGTGAAAGGATGGTTTGTGAATTCCTTATTCCTTCCCGTGGTATTATTGGATTGCGAAATCAACTTTTAACCGCAACAGCGGGGGAAGCAATTATGGCTCATCGCTTTTTGGAATACCAACCAATGAAGGGAGATGTCCCTCAAAGGCAAAATGGTTCTTTGGTTTCTATGGAAAATGGAAAGGCAATTCCTTATTCAATTGATAAATTACAGGAAAGAGGAAGGTTTTTTGTAGATCCTGGTGAGGATATTTATGCAGGTCAGGTTATCGGTGAAAATACCAGAGGTGACGATATGACAATAAATATTACCAAAACCAAGAAACTTTCAAATGTACGTTCTTCAGGTGCGGATGATAAGGCAAAAATAGTACCGGCCATCAAATTTTCTCTGGAGGAAGCCCTGGAGTATATTCAAAAAGATGAATATGTGGAGGTTACCCCTAAACATTTACGCCTGCGTAAAGTATTTCTAAAAGAAGTTGACCGTAAAAGGAATAAAATTTCTTAAAGGATTAAACTCAATTTTAGATTAATCTCTTGGTGCCTCATGCAATGCTGCCGCTGCTGCGCCAACAATACCTGCCTGATTTCTTAATTCTGCGGGAATTACAGGAGTTTCTATGGTGATATAATCTTTGAACTCATTAAAATCTTTTGAGGTCCCCCCACCTAAAATAATATAGTCCGGGGAAATCAGAAGATCGACATACTTTAGGAATACGTTAAAGCGTTTCCCCCATTCTTTAAAGCTAAGGCCTTCATTTTCCTTTGCTGAAGCTGCTGCCCAGGTTTCAATTTTTTTGTATTTCTTATAAGGGATCTGGCCCAATTCAAAATTTGGTATTAGCTCACCATTAAAAAAAGCTCCGCTACCTAATCCGGTGCCGATGGTAATCATAACTACGAAACCTTCTTTCCCTTTTCCTATACCATAATTCATGGTTGCATATCCGGCAGCATCCGCATCATTAATAACAGTAACCGGAAGTCCGGTGGCCTTACTGAAAAGTTCTCTTACATTTACATTCACCCAAGATTTATGTAAATTTCCTTTGGATTTACATACGCCGTGCCTGATAATTGTGGGAAATCCGACTCCCACCGGGCCTTTATGATTAAAGTGTTCTACAATTTTTTTAACCACTTCTGCCATTTCTTGTGGTTTTCTGGATTCAGGAGTAGGGATTCTGAAACGTTCGGTCAACATTTCTCCTGTTACGGAGTTTACTAATGCGCCTTTCATTCCGGAGCCACCAATATCAATGCCCAATACTACCATTTATAAATTTTAAATTAATATATAGGATTATAAAATTGCGATTAAAAGTAACGAAAATCTTTTTGAGGTTTACCGGATTTTTAGATTAGATATCCTTTCTTATTAAGAAAATCAAAAATAAGTTTGTCTACTTCAGATACCATATTTCTGTCGTTGTAACTAAGCCATACCATTTCAGAAATTTCAGAATCGGGGCACAACTCCCCGGTATAACCCCCTGTATAACACCTCATACGAACCATGACTCCAGGTTGAACACCATAAGCGGAGGCCTCAAAAATCCCTATAAATTTTAATGAAGAAATATCTAAAGTTACCTGTAGTTCCTCCTTTATTTCTCTGGAAAGAGATTG
>CBDTVZ010000247.1:0-3667 GCA_965363995.1 uncultured Eudoraea sp. | reverse complement strand
TTGAAGCTATTATAGATGCTGTTTTTCAACTTAAAAAAGAATTTGATGTTTTAATAGTTGATGATAATTCCCCGGATGGTACTGCAAATAAGGTCATTGAATTACAAAATAAATTTCCTAAGCAGTTGTTTCTCGAAGTAAGAAACGGCAAATCTGGTTTAGGGACTGCTTATATTCATGGTTTTAAATGGGCATTGGCGAGAAAATACGAATACATTTTTGAAATGGATGCCGATTTTTCTCATAGACCATCAGACTTACAACGATTATACAGAGCGTGCCTTAATGGTGCAGATGTGGCTATTGGGTCGCGCTATAAAAAAGGAGTGAATGTAGTTAATTGGCCACTTTATAGGGTTTTACTGTCCTATGGAGCTTCTTTTTATGTAAAATTAATTACTGGGATGCGAATTCATGATCCTACAGCAGGCTTTGTCTGCTATAACAGGAGCGTTTTAGAGGCGATTAACCTGGATACCATAAAATTTGTGGGATATGCTTTTCAGATAGAAATGAAATTTAGGGCATCTCTAAAAAAATTTAAAATTGAAGAAGTCTCCATCATTTTTACAGATCGGGAGCAAGGCCAATCTAAGATGAGTTCTTCAATTATCTGGGAAGCTATATTTGGTGTTATCACAATGAAATTTAGAAGTTTATTTACTAAAGATTAAGTTATGGATAAAACACTCATTAAAAATGCTGTTATCATAAATGAAGGGGTAAGATTTGAGTCGGATATTTTAATTCAAGATGAGATCATTACAAAAATTGGCAGTAATCTTAGTTCAAACGGGGCGAAAATTCTGGACGTAGCCGGAAATTTTGTTTTACCGGGAATAATAGATGATCAGGTACATTTTAGAGAACCCGGACTTACCCATAAGGGTGATATAGCTTCAGAAAGCAGGGCTGCCATTGCAGGTGGAATAACCTCTTACATGGAACAACCCAATACAAATCCGCAAACTACCACAATCGAAAAATTGGAACAAAAATTTGAATTGGCTTCCGCAACATCTTACGCTAATTATTCCTTTTTATTTGGCGGCACAAATGACAACCTTGAAGAAATAAAAAAACTTGATAAGTATGCCTGTTCTGGCATAAAATTATTTCTGGGATCTTCTACAGGAAATATGCTGGTGGATAATGAAGAGGTCATTGAGCGAATATTTAAAAATACAGAACTGGTTATTTCGGTGCATTGTGAAGATGAAAAAACCATTAGAGAAAATACGCAGAAATACAGAGCCCAATATGGCGATGATATTCCTGTGGAATTACATCCATTAATACGAAGCGAACAGGCTTGTTACCTTTCTTCATCCCGGGCAATTGCCCTTGCTGAGAAAACTGGGGCAAGATTACACGTTTTTCATGTTTCAACAGGCAAAGAGACCCATCTTTTTAGAAATGACATTCCATTGGAACAAAAAAAGATCACAGCAGAAGTTTGTATTCATCACCTTTGGTTTACGGACAAAGATTATTCGGAAAAGGGAATGTTAATTAAATGGAATCCAGCTATTAAAACCTCCGCAGACAGGGATCAATTATGGCAAGCACTACTGGATGATAGAATTGATGTTGTGGCAACAGATCATGCTCCACATACCTTGGAAGAAAAGAAGAATAATTATATGAAGGCGCCCTCTGGAGGTCCCCTCGTTCAGCATGCATTAACGGCTATGTTGGAAAAATCTTTGGAAGGAAAAATTACTATAGAGAAAGTTGTTGAAAAAATGTGCCATAATCCTGCTAAATTGTTTCAAATTAAGAAACGCGGTTATATAAAGGAGGGCTATTATGCAGATTTAGCAATAGTAGATATGAACTCACCCTGGACGGTTGATAAAAACAATATTATTTATAAATGTGCATGGTCACCTTTTGAAGGTAATAGGTTTAGGACAAAAGTCACTCACACTTTTGTAAATGGACATTTGGCCTATAATCAAGGACAATTTTCCAGTTTAAGGAATGCTAAAAGACTTACTTTTGATAGATAATGATGCGTAAAATATTCCTCATAATACAATTTATTGTTTTTATCTCTTGTGGAGAGGAGGTAATAGAAAAGCCCGTTAATCTTATTTCTAAAGAGAAAATGATTGATGTCCTTTACGATATGGCTATTATAAATTCAGCTAAGGCTACCAAGCCCCAGGAATTGGAAAATAGGAATTTTGTTCCCATGCAATTTATTTACGACAAATATGATATTGACAGTATACAGTTTACATCAAGTGATCTATACTATGCTTCACTACCTTTGGAATATGAAGATATTTACAGAAAAATAGAAAATAGGATTAAAAAAGAAAAAGAGCATTTTGAAAAAGTGAAAGAGGAAAAAATGAACAGTCTTAGTCAGGACAAAGCTGTGAAATGAGTTTCCAGATATTTTTCACATGAATAATTTACACATGATTGTATTAATTCATATTCCATATTGAGTGCTTCGTTTACTTTCGAATTGTCATATTTTTGTGGATAACGTAAAGATTCTAGCCCTTTTTTAGTCAACTTCCTTTTTTTGGATGTAAACCAATTTATAGCCCATTCCACTCTCCAGAAAACTTCTAATTGCCAAAATTTGAGACCTATCTTAGGGGATGGTCTGTTTAACCCGAGCGAGATTGTCTCCAAAATACTTTTATAAGACAAATTTTCTGCTACAGCAATAAAGCGCTCATTTTTAATGGGAGAATCCATAAGTTGAACCATTATTTTAACGACATCACCCACTGAAATAAATCCTGTACCACCCGGAAAGTAAAAGCGCATACCCTTTGCAGCCGTTTTAAAAAGTAACCCACTACCACTTTCCCAATATCCGGGACCCAGGATAATCCCAGGGTTAATGATTACCATAGAGAGTCCTTCCTGCGCACCCCTCCAGACTTCCATTTCAGCAAAGTGTTTTGAAGTTGCATAAACATTTGCATAGGTATCATTCCATTCATTTTCTTCATTTACCAGTTCACCTGTTGCAGATTTGCCTATTGTTGCTATAGAACTTACATAACATAATTTTTTGATACTATTATCAATACATAGATTTACAATATTCTCCGTACCTCTCTTATTTATTTTTTGTAACGAATTAAAATCGCTGGGGTCAAACGAAATTAAGGCAGCACAATGATAAACCAGAGTAACTTCTTTAAATGCCAATTCAAGAGCAGGGATATCGTTAATATCAGCTTCTATCCATAGAATCTTATTAAATAATACCTCTGAATTATCATGATAATAAGAGAATATCTCCTTTACTCTTTGGATATCGCTATTTTTTCGATGAATTGCCTTAACAGATGCCCCCTGAGTGAGCAAATTCAGTATTAGATGGGACCCAACAAGGCCAGTTCCTCCTGTGACTAAAACCATGGGCCGAATTTACTCATTTCGATTGGATAAATTTGTTCAGTGAGTCAAGCTGCTGGCTATTTCTATTATATTTGCAGCAACTATATTAATAGATTACAAAATGACTTCAAACTTTGTTTCGGAACTAAAATGGAGGGGAATGGTACACAATGCTATGCCGGGAACCGAAGAGCATTTATTAACTGGGATGCAATCTGCCTATGTTGGGATAGACCCAACCGCAAATTCACTTCATATTGGTCATTTGGTGAGCGTAATGATGCTAAGACACTTT
>CBDTVZ010000246.1:0-3668 GCA_965363995.1 uncultured Eudoraea sp. | reverse complement strand
AAGCTTAGAATTCCGTCATTGTATTTGGCTTTAATTTCCTCTTCTTTTACATTTTCTGGTAAAAGCAAGGATCTTTCAAATGCATTATAAGTAAATTCTTTTCTTGTGTAATCTTCATCCTTTTCTTCCTTAGTAACCTCTTTTTTTGCAGAAATATTCAGGTATCCTTCATCAATGGTAATTTCAAAATCTTTTTTAGCGAAACCAGGTGCTGCTAATTCAATTTCAAAGTGATCTTCTTTTTCCATGATATTTAAAGCAGGTTCTCCGGCTCTTGCGTTCCAGAAACGATCGTTTGTTAATTCACGATTCCAAAATTTGTCGTCAAAGAAATTCTCCATATCAAAAAAATCAGAAGTAATTAGGTTTCCAAAAGGTCTTGCCCTTTTTTTAAATTTAACTAGTGTCATAATATTAGATTTAAGGTTAAACATTAATTGAGCTGCGAAGGTAATTACAACATCTACTATTCGGAATGATCTTGATCAGTCACACTCAATATTTAATTAAATCGAAAAATGAAGTCCATAAAAACCTTGAAGAGAAATTTTTAGAGGACTTTTAAACTGTTTTGGAAGTACCTAGAACATCACATTGCTATCATAATTTAATATTTGCCCTCAGATTCAAAATTTGCCAGAATTTGAATATATTCGTGTCCTATGGATTACTTTATCATTACCAGCATACTTGTATTTATATCTGCAGTCTTTGGTTATCTCAATGTAAGGTTCATTAAGCTGCCAAACACTATAGGGCTAACGGTTATTACCATAATATTTACGCTTGGGATTTTTGCGCTGAGTTATTTTGACGATACCTTATTAAACGCGGAACGCTACATCATAACGCATATAGATTTCAGGTCTGTGCTGCTTGATATTATGCTTAGTTTTTTGCTATTTGCAGGGGCCCTGCATACCGATTTGCAAAAACTAAAAGAGCTAAAATGGCCCATTCTGTTTTTTGCAACTTTTGGTGTTCTGGTTTCTACTTTTCTTATAGGAACAGCAGTATATTTTATGCTACCGGGAATAGGATTAGAGGTACAATTTATCAATTGCCTTCTTTTTGGGGCACTAATATCCCCGACAGATCCTATTGCCGTTTTAGGAATATTAAAAAAGGCCAATGTACCTAAAAGGCTGGAAATCAAGATTGTAGGCGAATCACTTTTCAATGATGGTGTTGGAGTCGTAATTTTTCTGACGATTTTTGGGTTGGCTAATGGAACCGGTGGAGACTTTTCTCTTACGAGTGTTCTTTCTCTTTTTGTTCACGAGGTTGGCGGAGGATTACTTCTCGGGGCCTTACTGGGCTGGATTACATTTAAACTGATGAAGTCTATAGACGATTATGATATTGAAGTCATTATTACTTTAGCAGCTGTAATGATAGGCACTGTTATTGCCCAATATTTACATGTGTCTGCACCTTTAGCCATGGTGGTTGCAGGACTGATTGTAGGTGGAAATACTGCAAGGCAAGAGGCAATGTCCGAACTTACAGAAGTTTATGTGGACAAGTTTTGGGAGCTGATAGATATTCTTTTAAACACCATACTCTTTGTCCTAATAGGAATGGAATTGTTGGTTTTGGATCTTGAAATAGAATTTGTACTGGCCGGACTTCTTGCCATTCCAATTGCCTTAGTTTGCAGGTATGTCTCCCTGGTTATTCCGGTAAATGTGTTTAAAACCCGTCTTGATTTTGTTCCCAACACCAATCTAATAATGACCTGGGGGGGGTTACGAGGGGCAATATCTATAGCCCTGGCACTAGGCCTCACAGCAGAAATGGATAGAGAATTGTTTTTGGTTATGACCTACGTAGTGGTAATTTTCTCCATAATTGTTCAGGGGCTTTCCGTAGGAAAGTTGGTTAAAAAACTCAGAAGAAAGAATGTAGAGATTTAGCAGATTATAGCTCTATTTCCATTAAAATGGGGCAGTGGTCAGAACCAAAAAATTCCGGTAGTATCTTTGAAGATTTTACTTTGGGCATTATGGAGTTACTTATAAGAAAATAATCTAAACGCCAGCCTGTGTTCCTTTCACGTGCTTTAAAACGATAACTCCAGTAACTATATGCTATTTCATCCGGATTTAAATGTCTGAATGAATCTACAAAACCCGAATTAATAAAATTGTCCATACCATCAATTTCTATTTGTGTGTAACCTGCAGTTTTATTGTAGTTAGATTTATCGTTTTTTAAGTCAATAGCCCGATGGGCAACATTCAAATCACCGCATACAATTACCGGTTTTAATTTCTCTTTTTCTTTCAAATACATAAGAAAGTCTTCATCCCACTGGCGGCGATAAGGCAATCGGTCTAATTGCTGGCCCGAATTGGGCACATAAACATTAATTAAATAAAAATCGGCATACTCAGCGCAGATTACTCTTCCTTCCGAATCATGTTCTGATATCGCCATATCCAAACTGACAGCAATAGGTGCAGATTTACTTAAAATTGCTGTCCCGGAGTATCCTTTTTTTTCTGCGGAATTACAATAAAGATGGTGATCTTTTAAGGGTAATAAGGCTTTCTCTACTTCAATATCCTGTGCTTTAGTTTCCTGAATACAAAGGATATCAGGATCCAAAACATTGATAGTTTCAAAAAATTCTTTTTTAACGATGGCCCGGATACCATTTACATTCCAAGAAATGATCTTCATTTTGAAAAAATTTAATATGAATAAAAATAACACACTTTATTCATATTGAAACATTAATTAGTTAAACATAAGGACCTGAAACTAAAATGGGGTTTAAATGTTTCTTCTTAGTGTTCCAGCATTATAATTTATGGATGATCCCGATAATTTTACGATATTGCACCCTCTTTTAGCAGGTGGTTAAATAAGCGGCCCGTTATAATAAAACGAGGAGTGTTAGCTCAGTTGGTTTAGAGCACCGCCTTGACAGGGCGGGGGTCGTTGGTTCGAATCCAATACACTCCACAAATAGATCTCGTAAGATCTATATTTAAGGGATTTAAAGTATTTAGTTTACAATATAGTTGACATTTTATATGACTGATTTCCCTGGAAACTTTCCACAAAAGGAATTGAAAGAAGAATTATTTAGGTGAGGTATATCTTTATAGTTAATGGTTTTCCTGGAATTTAAAATACTGGTTTACTAAACCATAGTTAATTCATATCACGTTTAATTTTCGTTTTGTTCATTTTGTTCTGGTCGAGTACCTAAGTATAATGATATTATTTCATTACTTTTTATAAGGTTATGACTGGTTATTCTTCACCAGAAAAGACCTGACCTTCTTCACGAATTCTGACATAGATCAACCGGAATCCATACTCAATAAATTCTTTCAAAATCTGATGAGTACCAATTGCAGTCCATAGTTACAGAATTATCCCATATATGTGTAATATTAACTCTTATATTAAAATAGGGCTAAGAAGCGGTTAATATAGCATATATATTTGAAAATCTAGTTGTAGTGAGGGCGCGATTTGGACAGTACATTTGTCCTGTAAATTATTTATAAACAATAAATTACGAATAGTATGAAGTTAATATTAAGATTTACAAAATTGCTAATAGTAATAAAAACAAAATAAAAAATTATGAGAACTTTTAAAAATCAAACACCTTTACTTTGTCGTTGCGGTTCAAAAGTCCTTCTAATTCA
>CBDTVZ010000245.1:0-3707 GCA_965363995.1 uncultured Eudoraea sp. | reverse complement strand
CCAGTGTGCCGTCTTCAAAGGGAAGTTCGAACTCTACTGCAAAACCATCCCAAATGGCATACTCAATCTCCGGAGCCCAATCAATATGCCTTGAAGAAGTAGAATTTAAGGGAAATTCGGCAAGCACATTAATCTCTAACTCACCCTGTTTGGCTCCTAATTCACGTACCAAATCAAAAATCATTGGTTCCGGGATATCATCTTGCCCCTCATTTGATTCCTCTTGTGCAAACACATGTATCCAAAGACAGGAAAGACAAAATATGTTAAATAGAATTTTTAAGACTCTTTTCATCAGTTCATATTATTTGAAACTACGCTTCTTGTTTTGTATTTCAAAATCCTGGTAAATGAGTTCACAATAGTTTTTGATTCGAAAATTATGTAATTATAAATTAATAAAGATTACAATGAATTATTTTTTGATTTATAACTTTCAGATATTACTGCCTTGGTTATGGTCTCAATTTGGTATGACAAATAATCTGCCTGAACATACTCTAAATCAAAAGTTACGATAGTAGAGTTTCTAAAACCCATATAAATCATCTTATAAGATTTCTTTTTCCATTTATAATTAAGATATTGTAGGCCTTTGTTAAATTTGGGCATTATATAAAATAAATTATAGCTTTCTTTGGACTAAATTATCGATTCACAAACCACCAAACTCAACCATGGAATTACAAATCAAAAATTTAAATAAAACTTATTCAAACGGCGTTCAGGCCTTAAAAGATGTTACCCTTACCATTCCCCAGGGAATGTTCGGGCTTTTGGGACCCAACGGAGCCGGGAAATCATCACTTATGAGAACCCTGGCCACTCTGCAACAGGCAGATTCGGGTTCTGTTACACTGGGAGAACTTGATATTCTGAAGGATAAGGCCAAAGTACGGGAAATCCTGGGCTACCTGCCTCAGGAATTTGGGGTTTATCCCAAAATAAGTTCTTATAATATGCTCAATCATATTGCCTCGCTAAAAGGGGTGTCTAACAAATCGGAACGCAAAGATCTTGTAGAATCCTTATTAAATAAGACTAATCTATGGCATGTGCGAAACAAGAGTCTCGGCACTTATTCCGGTGGTATGAAACAACGATTTGGCATTGCACAGGCTCTAATAGGAGACCCCAGTCTTATCATTGTAGATGAACCCACTGCTGGCTTAGATCCTGCAGAACGCATCAGGTTTCATAATTTGTTAAGTGAGATTGGGGAGAATACCATTGTTATACTTTCTACACATATAGTTGATGATATTTCCAACCTTTGTAATAATATGGCTGTTATTTGCTTAGGCGAAGTGGTTGCCCAGGGGAATCCGTCAGAACTTACGGAGCGTTTCGAGGGCAAGATTTGGAAAAAGCGGATAGAAAAAGGAGATCTGGAAGAGTATCAATCCGAAATGCAAGTGATATCAACCTATTTAAAAGCCGGCCAGACCATCATTCATGTCTTAAGTGATAAGAGACCAGATTCTACTTTTGAGCCCAGCAGGGCCAATCTTGAAGATGTTTATTTTGCTGAAATCACCTCCAGAATGGAGCATATCGCAGATTAAGCAATACATCACTTAAAAAACCATCTACAATGTTTAAAGAAATATTCTTCTTCGAGATAAAATACAGGATAAAAAGGCCTGCAACCTGGGCCTATTTTGGGATCCTCCTTGTTTTCGGACTTATTATTGCTATTGGCGGTAACGGGCCGGCCTCAGAAAAAGTATTTGTCAATTCTCCTGTGGCCATAGCTTCTATGCTAAGTACCGTCAGTATTTTTGGCATTATGATAGCCAGCGCTATTATGGGCGTCCCGGTATACAGGGATATTGAGCATAAAACAGAAAACTATTACTTCACTTACCCTATAAGTGAAAAGGGGTATATTTTAGGTCGCTTTTTTGGTTCCCTTTCTATTCTTTTTTTACTGAGTCTTGGGCTGCAACTGGGGCTGATCATTGGCTTTATCATTGGTCCATATGCCGGTTATGCGGAACCTGAACGTTTTACCTCTTTTAACTTTTGGCACTACTTACAACCTACCATCATTTTGTATTGGAGCAACTTTTTCTTTGCAGGCTGTATCTTTTTTGCACTTGTAAGCCTTACTAAAAAGGTCATGCTGGCCTATGCCGGTGGCGCCATTCTTTTTATTACTTACCTCATAACACTTACGCTAACCCAGGACATAGACAATAAAGCTTTGGTAGGTCTAATGGATCCATTCGGATTAGGAACATACAATAACATTATTGAGTATTGGACCCCGGAAGAACAAAATACCTTAATGGTTCCTTTTAAGGGAATGCTGGTTTGGAATCGTATCCTATGGGTGGGGCTTGGCCTTTTAGCATTATTATATACGTTGTTTAGGTTTGATTTTCAACGGTTTCTAAATCGGAATTACGGTACTAAAAAAGAAAAAACGGTAGAAAAAGCTACTGTGGTTTCCTCAACTGATACCCACATCCCGAAGGTTGGTAAAGTATATTCCAGAGCGCTAAACATTAAGCTTCTTTTTAACCTGACTCTGATGGAGTTTAAAAATATCATCAGGGATAATTTCTTTATTGCCATTTTGGTGGCCGCTGTACTTTTCTTGTTTTTTGATGCCTGGTTTGGCTTTCCTATCTATGGCACTCCATCCCTACCCCTTACGTACTATATGCTGGAGGTAAAAGATTTTACCTATATCATTCTAATCTTTGTGCTTATTGTATTTATGACCGGTGAAGTCCTTCACCGGGAGCGTAGTGTAAATTACGATCAGATTTTCGGGTCATTACCTGTCCCTGATGGAATAGTATATGGCTCAAAATTTCTGGCACTTACTTTAGTTAGTTTTCTGTTAGTAAACCTCATCCTTATCAGTGGTGTATTTAATCAGTTAATCAAAGGTTATTTTAACTTTGAGTTCGACATGTACTTCACGGATTTGTATTTAATTGAATTTCCAAAGTACATCACTTTTGTCATGCTTGCTTTCTGCGTACATTCTTTGGTGACTAAGAAATTTATCGGCCATGTGATCGCTATTGCAATCTGGGCATTGCTTTTTGGGCTGAATAGCTTTTTGGATGTAGATAACAATCTTTATCTGTATGGTTATGCACCCGGTTATACAGTTTCAGATATGAATGGCTTTGGCCATTTTGGCACATCCCTTTTTTGGTTTAGATTTTATTGGCTTGCTTTTGGTGCAATACTTACCCTTTTGGGTTTTCTATTTTGGAAACGCGGCACCGATTCAGGTGTAAAAGCCCGACTTCAAATTGCCAGGGGAAGGTTAAAAGCAGGACCTCTTTCTGCTATGATTCTGCTGGCTGTTATTTGGCTGGGCTCCGGGGTATTTATAAACTATAATACTAAAACATTGAATCATTATAGAAATGAAAAAGCAGGAACCATAGCTTCAGCCGATTATGAAAAGCAATTGAGCAGGTATGATAGAATTCCTCAACCAAAAGTAATCGATGTAAAGGTCAATGCAGACCTTATTCCCGAAGAACGACAGGCTACAATCAAAGTCGTTTATAAAATGGTAAACAAATCCAATGAGGCCATTGATTCTCTGCACTTAAACTGGGGAGGACCGGGAATCTTCCACAAAAAAATTGACGACTTTAAAATAAATGGGAAATCACCCGTTCTTGGTAAAAAGTATGAAGCCTTTGGCTATGAGATTTATTCCTTAGGCAAGACGA
>CBDTVZ010000244.1:0-3712 GCA_965363995.1 uncultured Eudoraea sp. | reverse complement strand
AACAGCACCTTTGACGCCTCTGAAGTTACAATAGCCGGCATTTTCGACACCACCGTACCTAATGTAGACAATGGACAAATATGGGTGGATCTCGATAAATTATGGGAAATGACCGGACTTGACCAGCACGCCAGCCTTTTTATCGCCAGCGAAGGGTACAGGCCTGAAAAGAACCCACCCAACTGGACATTCCTAAATCGAGATGTTCTTCTGAAAGATATTAGGGCAATGATGGAAATTGAAACGATAAGTTCGTATTTCATTTATGGTATCCTTTTGTTCATTGCATTATTGGCAATATTCGATACACAGGTACTTTCTGTTTTCAGGAGGCAAAAGGAAATTGGAACTTTGATTTCTCTGGGAATGACACGTGCCAAAGTAGCGGGGATCTTCACTTTTGAAGGTAGTATGTACAGTATTCTGGCCATTTTGGTAGGGGGAATTTTAGGTTTGGGCCTGTTTGTTCCCACTGCAATGAACGGCATTAGCATGCCGAAGGGAACGGACGAGATGGGGTTTCCCATGGCAGACATTATTTATCCGGCCTATAGTCCACAATTGTTTTTGGGAACTGTTTTGATGTTGGTTTCTTTGGCGACGCTTGTGAGTTTTTTACCCGCCAGAAAGATCTCTAAAATGAATCCTGTTGACGCATTAAAAGGAAAATTACAATGATACAATTTTTGTTAAAAGGAATTTTAGGAGACAAGAATCGAAGTCTCTTGCCAATTATAATCATCTCCATTGGCGTAGCCCTAACTGTATTGCTTAGCGGCTATCTGAAAGGAGCCATGGGGGATATTGTGGATCAGAATGCCCGTTTTGATACAGGGCACGTAAAGGTGATGTCAAAGGCATATGCAGAGAACAAGGATCAATTGCCCAATGACCTGGCGCTGTTGGGGGTGGATACTTTAATGAAATCATTGCGTGCACAAATCCCACAAATGAAATGGGTAAAGCGAATTCGTTTCGGCGGATTAATGGATGCCCCCGATGCCTCTGGTGAAACCAAGGGCCAGGGCCCGGCCATGGGCATGGCATTGGAATTATTCTCAGAAAATAGCGGGGAAGTTGAACGGCTAAACATTCCCAATTCATTGGTATCGGGTAAGATACCTACAGAGACCGGAGAAGCTTTGATAGGCCATGATTTTGCACAAAAGTTAGATCTAAAAGTCGGAGATGAGATTACCTATATCGGCTCTACGATGAACGGTGCCATGTCTTTCAAAAACTTTACCGTTAGGGGTACTGTCCGTTTTGGTACAGCGGCCATGGACAAGGGCGCCATCATTATCGATATTGGCGATGCCCAACAGATGATGGATATGGAAAATGGTGCGGGAGAAATCCTGGGGTTTCTGAACGATGAGGTCTATGATGATGATAAGGCAAACCAGATTAGCAATACATTTAATTTAAAATACGCGAATAGCACAGATGAATACGCCCCTGTGATGAAACCCTTAAAGGCACAGAACAATTTGGCGGGCTATCTGGATTATGTGGATGTTTTTTCCGTCCTTTTTGTAGGCATCTTTGTTTTCGCCATGTCTATTGTACTATGGAACACTGGCCTATTGGGCGGGTTGCGCAGGTATCAGGAATTTGGTATAAGGCTCGCCCTGGGCGAATCAAAAGGCCATATATACCGCAGCTTGTTTTATGAGGCCGTACTAATTGGTATCATCGGATCTGTAATAGGCTCTGCGATCGGGGTAGGGGCAACCTATTATTTACAAGTAGTAGGCATTGATATTGGGGAGTACCTAAGCAACTCCACTATGATGATGCCCTCAGTCATCCGAGCCAAGGTTACCCCATCCTTGTTCTATATCGGTTTCATTCCGGGCCTGTTCGCAATGGTCTTAGGCACATTGCTATCGGGAATAGGAATTTACAAACGAGAGACAGCTACCTTGTTCAAGGAAATGGAGGTATAGTTTTTGTATAGTTAAATAATAGATTTAATATAAAATATGTTTTCATGTATAAAATGATTTATTTTCTCTTAGTGTCAACGATGATTCTGGCGCAGGAAAAGGCTCCGAGCCCTGAGAGTATCCTCCAAAAAGTGGACGACAATATGATTGCGAAAACCAGCATATCCGAATCACAAATGGTGATCAACGGCAAGCGGAACAGCAGAACCATAACTTCCAAGGGATACGCCAAGGGTGAGGAAACAGCTTTTACCGAGTATTTGTCACCGGCGAGGGAAAAAGGCACTAAAATGCTGAAACTGGAAGATAGGCTGTGGATCTATTCCCCTTCCACAGACCGTACCATTCAGCTTTCGGGCCATATGCTGAGGCAATCGGTCATGGGCTCCGATATGTCTTACGAAGATGCCATGGAAGATCGTAGGCTAAACAGGATGTACAATGCAAAAGTTACGGGCGAGGAAAGCATTGATGACCGAAAAGTCTGGGTCATGGAACTCAATGCCAAGGTAGACAATGTAACCTATGAAAAGCAAAAAATGTGGGTAGACCAGGAACGGTTTGTACCCCTAAAACAGGAAATGTACGCCAAAAGCGGACAGTTGTTAAAACGGGTGCTTTTGGAGAATATTCAAAAGATAGATGGACATTGGTATCCAATGAAGATGAACTTTAAAGATATGTTGAAAGATGGCAAAGGAACCGATTTTATAATTACGAGCATGGAGTTCGATGCTGAGATTCCCGAATATATCTTTAGCAAAGCATCATTAAAACAATAGTAGTTATAACTAAAAAACCAAAAACAGGCCACCAATTATATATCGGTTGAATAAGGATAAATATTTGAATTCGTTGACACAGGATGTGAAGTTGGGGTTCTAATGCTTAAATTTAGAAAAGCTTATTAATATTAAGAGCAATTGAGTTATAGTCCTTTTTGCGAAAGTAGAACTGTTATTGAAGATATTTTCTTAATTTTATGAAAAATAAGTATATATAACAATGGGAAAATTTGAAATTAAAAAAGACAAAGCCGGAAAGCTAAGATTCAATCTTAAAGCAACAAACGGACAGGTAATTTTAAGCAGTGAAGCCTATAATTCTAAATCTGCATGTGATAACGGGATAGAATCCGTTAGGAAAAACTCACAAAATGATAAAATGTTCGACAAAAAAAAGGCAAAGAACGGACGCCCTTATTTTAGTTTAAAAGCATCTAATGGGCAGGTAATAGGCGACAGTCAGATGTATGCGTCTGCTTCCTCTATGGCAAATGGGATTGCATCGGTCAAAAAAAATGCACCTAAGGCTACGATCGCAGACAATTCTTAAAAATTCTGTTTTATCACATCTAGGAGTGATTGGAATCAAAAAAGACAGCCTATCTGGCTGTCTTTTTGTGCTTTATTCGTCTTCTACAGTTTTTTTTATTTCTAACAACACTAATCATTAGTCTTCTTCGCTTTAAACTCATCAAATTCTGATGGAGTCTCTACTTTAGGAAAGCTATTGTTTTTCATATCAGTATCCGCAAATTCAAAATTAGGGTCTAAATTCACTTTTGAAACTTCTTTTTCTTTTATAAAAGTCTTTTTAATTTTGTATTCGTTCTTGCGCCAAACTTCTGCCGGTAATGTATCAATCTCACTGGATCCATCTGTATATATCCATTCTATAGTAACAGGCATTACCAGTCCACCTACATTTTTAATACTAACTTCATAAATATTTTTACCTGAAAGTTGTTTGCGAAGTTCGGG
>CBDTVZ010000243.1:0-3719 GCA_965363995.1 uncultured Eudoraea sp. | reverse complement strand
CTGAATTGCCTATTTATTTAAATTATAATTATAAACTAACTATAAATCACGCTACAGCTACTCAAATTGATTTCCCTTTGCGTTATAGCCTTTTGGCTATTGCAGATATCATTGGAGGTGATAATATAAAAACTGCAAGTAATTCTCTTTCCATTTTAGATATTATGAATGATGTAGTCGGAAATAATTTATCCCTACAAGTTGAAAAGAAAGATGTTGAGCTTACAGACCAAGATATTAAAACTGCAAAAAGCAATTACTTGCCAAATGTTAATTCTGGTGTTGATGCAGTATATATTGACCCTAATGTTGCAGAATTATCTGGTGGTCAAAATCCAGAATTATCAACATCTGGAAATGTTACATTGCAACAATTAATATATTCTGAAGAGGCTTCAGCTAATATTGATATAAATAATGAGTTGCAAAAAGCACAACAAGAAGTTTATAATGTAGCTGAATTAGATGCTTTGTTAAATGCTTCAGTTTCTTATTTTAATGCTTTAATCTTAAAAACAAATGCTAGTCTACAGAATCAAAACTTGCAAGTCACTAAAAAGAACTTACAATATGCGGAGCATAATTTTGAAGCAGGAGCATCAGGAAAAGAGGATATATTAAGGTTGCGAAGTCAATTGGCTCAAAACATTCAAGCACTGATTGATGCAGGAAATCAAGTGGCACAATCTTTTAATACAATTAATCAGTTAATGAATAACCCTATTTCTAAAAAAATAGATATCAAGGATGCTGAATTATCAAAAGGAATATTTAATAATTATCGGTATGAAGAACTTATGGTATTGCTAGATAACCCTGAACTTCAACCAATACTCATTGAATTTTTAAATGAAGAGGCAATAAATAATTCACCAGAGTTAAAAAACATAGGTTATAATCTTAATGTAATTGACCGAAATTATAGATTAAACAATACAGGCCGTTATATTCCAACTGTTGCATTTCAGGGTCAGTATAATTTGGCAATTAACCAATCTGGGAAAGGAGCTTCATTTCCTATTGGTTCTCCAAATGTACCTGATGGCACTTATAATCTAGGTCTAAATGTATCTTTGCCCATATTTCAACAAAACCAAAGAAATATCAATAAACGAACTACTATAATTCAAAAAGACCAAATATCAATGCAGATAGATAATATCCAATTGAACATTGAAAAAAATGTTAATGATATTGTACTTGACTTAACTGGAGAGATTGCAAATATTGAAATTTCAAAAATTGCTGAACAAAATGCAAAAGAAAGTTTAGAGCTTACTCAAAATGCCTATAAAATCGGAGCTGTATCTATTATTCAATTAATTGATGCTCAAACTAATTATTTACAAGCACAATTGGCAAAAACTACAGCAAATTATAATTATCTAATTGCTTCAATGCAATTAGAACGTGCTATAGGATATTTTTTCATAATGCATTCTGAAACTGATAATCAAGCTTTTATCCAAAGAGCTAATCTATTTATACTAAACAAAAACTAACCACAATGAAACTTTCAATAAACATAATATATATACTAATTACACTTGTTATTTTAAATGCTTGTAAAGATAAAGTAGCAGAAAAAGAAGTTGTTTTGCGTCCAGTTAAATTTGAAGTTGTGGGAATTTCAAATGAACAAAGTATACGTACTTTTAGTGGGATAGCCAGAGCAGGTGATGAAATTGAATTGAGTTTTAGAGCCAATGGAATTATTACAGAACTCAACGCCAGAGTAGGACAGCAAGTAAAAAAAGGTGATTTGATTGCCAAGTTAGATAATGTACAAGCAAACCTTGCATATGAGCAAGCAAAATCAGCCGTAAATGCGGCTAAATCTACTTTGAATACTTCAAAATCAAATTTAAATAGAGTAAAATCTTTATATGAAAAAGGAAGCAATTCATTAAGTGATTATGAAAAGGCTAAAAATACATATCAATCAGCGCTAGACCAATTTGAATCTGCAAAACGAAATAGAAGTATTCAAAGTTCTCAAATTGACTATGGTATCATTAGAGCTCCAAAAAACGGAATCATAGCATCTAAAAATGCAAGTTTAAATGAAAATGCAAGTGCAGGAAATACAATTGCAGTTTTAAACGCAGGTAAAGGTGTTAATGTAGTAGTTGGTTTACCTGAGAATGTTATTAATAAAGTGAAGTTAAATATGGAAACGGTACTTAATTTTTCAGCAATTGCAGGAGAGGTTTTTAAAGGAAGCATTATAGAAATTGCACCAATATTAGATGCTAATTCAGCAACCTTTCCTGTTAAAATAGATATTATAAATCCTTCTGAAACCATAAAACCTGGAATGGCAACCAATATCACTTTTGATTTTAATGATTCAATAAAAACTACAGACAACGCATTGATAGTTCCTTTAAAAGCAGTAGGCGAAGACGGTAATGGAAATTTTGTATTTCTTATAATTTCTGAAGATGGTAAAACTGGTCAAGTAAAAAAACAGATTATTACAATTGGGGAGTTGACTTCTTCAGGATTTAAGATTTTAAGCGGTCTAAAATCAGGAGATAAAATTGCAACTGCTGGCTTGCAAAGTTTATTAGATGGTCAAAAAGTAAAATTACAATAACAGTATTAAAATTTAACTATTATGAATTTTGCTAGTTTTTCTATAGAAAAAAATAGAGTTGTTTTAAGTATTCTTGGTGTTATTCTTATAATGGGAATGATATTTTATGCATCGCTTTCGCGAGATAGTATGCCACCATATACCATTCGTGTTGCTACAATTGTAACCTCGTTTCCTGGGGCAGGACCAGAGCGAGTAGAAGAGCTAGTAACAGATAAGATCGAAAAACTTGCACAAGAGCTCCCAGAATTAAAAAAAGTATCAAGTGCTTCTCGTACCGGACTTTCCATTGTGAATGTTGAATTAAAAATGAATGTTAAACCTGATGAATTACAGTCAGTTTGGGATAGATTGAGACGTAAATTGAGTTCGCTTCAGGGACTACCAGGCAACGTACAGCCACAATTAAAAGATGATGGTATTGGCGAAGTTTTTGGAATTGTAGTAGGAATAACAAGCGACGGATTTTCTTATAAAGAAGTAAAAGGATATGCAGACAATTTACGTGATGAACTTATTAGATTAGATGATGCTGCTAAAGTTGAAATTAATGGGGCACAAGAAGAACGTGTATTTGTAAAATTTGACAATGCAAAATTGAAAACCTACGGATTAACTTCCAGTTCTTTAAAAAACTTGATTCAAAGCACCAATATTTTAAATTCAGGCGGAGAAATAAATATTGAAGAAGAACGTATTATTCTAGAACCTACGGGAAATTTTAATACTCTAGATGACATAAAAGGAATGCTTATTCCTGTTGGTCAAAATGGACAAGTTGTCGCTTTAGAAGATATGACGATTATTGAGAAAGGCTATATTTATCCACCAAAACAAATTGTAAGAATTAGCGGAAAAGAAGCCATTTCTTTACATGTTTCCTTAAAAAAAGGACGAAATATTATAAAATTAGGTGAGGAGCTAGACCTAGTATTAACTTCCTTTAGTGAAAAACTTCCCGTTGGACTTTATGTATCTAGATTAGCCTCAATTGACCAATACATTAGCACCAAAATAAGTGGTTTTATGAGCAATCTTTTACAAGCCATTGCTATTGTATTGATAGTAATGCTCATCTTTTTAGGACTGCGAACAGGACTTGTAATTGCAAGTTTAATTC
>CBDTVZ010000242.1:0-3728 GCA_965363995.1 uncultured Eudoraea sp. | reverse complement strand
CAGCTGCAGCTTTACAAATATTAATGTATCTTTCGGACGAATTGCCTAAGCAGCATATTTTTCTAAAAAAGTGAGTTCCTATCCCATATCAATTAGACCTTTTGGAGAAGATGCAATTTTGATAGAATGGCCAAATGAGGTGTCAGAAGCTATACTTTATGATATTCTTGATTTTGCTGAAAGTTTCAAATTGGTTTTTAAAGCTTCTAATAAATGGGAGTTAATCCCGGCCTACAACTCTCTTACCTTAATTAATCGGGAAAATAATATAGATTTTTCTAAAACTAAATTTCTACTACAGAAATGTTTTAACAACAGGAAGGCCAGAGGCCATCCTCAACGTTATTTATGGAAATTGCCTGTATGTTATGACCTTGAATTTGGTATTGATCTGGAAGAAATTTCCACAAATTCAGGTAAGAGTATTGAAGATATTATTACGGCACATACTCATCACATTTACACTGTTTACGGCATGGGATTTTTACCTGGTTTTATGTATTTGGGAGGTTTACCTAAAGAATTAGAAACCGCCAGAAAATCTGTACCCAGGCTCCGGGTATATAAAGGCTCTGTCGGTCTTGCAGGCAAACAAACCGGCATATATCCACAAGATTCTCCTGGTGGATGGAATATCATAGGAAATTGTCCGATATCTCTTTTTAATGTGAATCTTGAAAACCCTTACTTGGTAAATGTTGGAGATCAGATTCAATTCTATGCTATTACCCGTGCAGAATATGATTTACATAGAATAGAAACAGAGGTTGGAATATATAAGCTCGATAAAATCAAGATAGATGCTTAAAGTAATTCATCCGGGGTTTTTTACCACAATTCAGGATACCGGGAGATTTGGATACCGTGATAAAGGAGTACCAGTATGTGGATGTATGGATAATTACTCCGCCTCCATAGCCAATTCATTATTGGAGAATGAGGAAACGGACGCCGTAATGGAAATCACTATGACAGGTCCTGAACTTGAATTTCATACTTCGAGTTTTTTCTCTATAGCCGGAGCTGAGATGTCCCCGACTTTAAATGGAATTCCTGTTAATTCCTATGAAGTTCATAAGGCCAATAAAGGTGATGTATTATCCTTCGGAAAACTAATTAATGGTTTTAGAAGTTATCTGGCTGTTAAAGGCGGCTTTCTGACGGAAGTTAAATTAAGGAGTAGATCATTCTACAAACCAATTACTGAAAAGAATCGCATTAAGGAGCGAATGGAAATACCCATTGAAGAGCATACAGAATATTCTCCAAAAATAAGTCATATAAAACCGGAGGCATGGCATAAGGAACACGAATTAATAGTTTATAAAGGTCCTGAATATAAAATATTAAAGGATGATCAATTAAAGTTATTGTTTACTAATAAATTTACCATTGCCAAGGAAAATAATCGAATGGCATATCAGCTTGAAGAATTAATAGGAGTGCATTCTCACAGGATGCTAACTTCTGCAACCCTGCCTGGAACTATTCAATTAACCCCAGCCGGCAAATTAATCATACTGATGCGTGACGGGCAAACAACCGGCGGTTACCCCAGGGTGCTTCAATTGGCAACTAAATCAATTGCTGTCTTATCCCAAAAGAAATTTATGGATAAGGTTTCCCTTCACCATATAAGACATTAGATTTCTTTATATACTTCTTGAAAAGGAATCCTGAAGCGTGGACCATATATACCTTTCGGGTCTCGGACACCACATGCTATAACCATATTGATTTCAGTACCTCTGGCTAAGTTTAAAACTCTTTTTATGCGCAAGGTATCTGATCCTTCCATGGGGCAAGTGTCGTAACCAATAGCTGCCATAGAGATCATAAAGTTCTGCGCGGCCAATGCAGCACTTTTATGGGCGACAATACGCATATCAGAGTTTCGAAGTTGTCGGTAAACGGGTTTGAAGAGTCCAATCAGGTTAAAAACTAAATAGCGTATCAGTCCCAAAATACCTAAAAACTCCATATATAGAGAAGGTATAAGCTTTTTGTAATACATTATTGCAAATTTTTCCTTGCTGTCGTATTCTTTAACCGGCTTATCGCCAAAATTCTTCTTTAAAAAATTAAGATTCGCTTTTGCCCTTTTTTTCCAAAGATTCTTTTTCGCCACAATTACGACCAATTGTTTAGCTGTTTTAGCAGCAGGTTGGTCAAAACATGCAGCACTTATCTTCTTTTGGACATCTTGACTAGTAATATGATAAAATTCCCATAATTGTAAATTACTACTTGTAGGCGCCAAAACGGCATTCTCAAGACATTTCTTTACCGCTTTGGTATCAATATCCTCTTCTTTATAGATACGTACTGACCTTCTGTAGATTATAGCTTCCGTAACTGTTTTTTCTATTTTCATAACTGTATAATATCTGATATCGCAAAGAAAGGATTATACATTTTCACAAACAAATATTTGAACTGACATAAAATGTAACCCAAAATGAGCCTATTAAACATACTTCACCACTTATTGAATATGGTATATGATAGGTCCTTATATATTTGAAAATCAACGAACTAATTAAATATATGTTTTATTGAATTTGAACAAGTACTAATTGTTAAAAACATCAACTTTATTAAACAATTATCTTTGAAAAGTATAGCAATTAAGAGTTATTAAGATTTAAAGAGAACCTATTTAATGGAATTGAACAAATACAGTAAAAATGTAACACAAGATCCAACTCAACCTGCTGCCCAGGCTATGTTATATGCACTTGGATTAAAGGAGGAGGATTTAAAAAAACCTTTTATTGGCATTGGAAGTACAGGCTATGAGGGAAATCCTTGTAATATGCATTTGAACGATCTGGCACAGGAAGTAAAGCAGGGAGTTCAACAAAATAATTTAGTAGGACTTGTATTTAATACCATTGGTGTTAGCGATGGAATTTCTATGGGAACTTATGGAATGCGTTATTCATTACCCTCAAGGGATATTATAGCCGATTCTATGGAAACAGTGGTTCAGGCAATGAATTATGATGGCCTGGTAACCGTTGTGGGTTGTGATAAAAATATGCCGGGTGCCTTGATGGCCATGATCCGCCTCGACAGACCTTCTATTTTGGTTTATGGAGGAACCATTGCTTCAGGTTGTTTTAAGGATAAAAAACTCGATATTGTTTCTGCATTTGAAGCCTGGGGCGAGAAAGTTGCCGGCACTATGAATGATAAAGATTTTAAAAGTGTCATCCAAAATGCATGTCCCGGGGCAGGGGCATGTGGCGGTATGTACACTGCCAATACTATGGCTTCGGCAATAGAAGCCTTAGGTATGGCATTGCCCTATAACTCTTCAAATCCTGCCGTAGGCAAGGAAAAACACCAGGATTGTATTAATTCAGGAAAGGCAATAGGGCATTTAATAGAAGAGGATATTAAACCGAGTGATATTATTACACGGAAGTCATTTGAAAATGCAATTCGGCTAATAACAGTTATGGGAGGTTCCACAAATGCTGTATTGCACTTTTTAGCAATTGCGAAAGCTGCTGAAATTGTTTTTACTTTGGATGATTTTCAAAAAATAAGTGATACAACTCCTTTTCTGGCCGACTTAAAGCCTAGTGGAAAATATTTGATGGAAGATATTCATCGTGTGGGAGGTACTCCTGCCGTAATGAAATTTATGCTTGAGAATGGAATGCTGCATGGCGACTGCTTAACCGTTACTGGTAAAACAATTGCCGAAAACTTAGCAGATT
>CBDTVZ010000241.1:0-3728 GCA_965363995.1 uncultured Eudoraea sp. | reverse complement strand
GATAATGTTGAAGATTTACAGCTTCTAGCAAGGAAAAAGTGGGAAGACAGAGCTAAAAAAACGGGGATAATCGAATAGAAAATGGCTACTGCATATATTAGCACCCCTTTGGGGAGTGCAAAACTTGAAGGAGATGAAAATGGGCTTACCGCTGTTACTGTGCTTGAAAGAGATAAATCCGAAAGCAAAATAATCCCTGAAGCCCTTGTAGATGCAGCATATCAACTAAATGAATATTTTGAAGGTGAACGACAGAATTTTGATCTTTTGATAAATCCGGAAGGCACCGAATTTCAAAAAAAGGTTTGGACCTCATTATTAGAAATACCTTACGGAAAAACCATGTCTTATTTAGAACTTTCAAAGAAACTTGGAGATGTAAAAGCTATTCGGGCAGTTGCTTCAGCTAATGGAAAAAACCCTTTATGGATAATTATCCCCTGCCACAGGGTAATTGGATCTGATGGCTCATTAACAGGTTATGCCGGTGGATTGCACCGCAAAAAATGGCTGTTAAACCACGAGAGTCCCTCCAAGCAACAAACCTTGTTCTAAATCTACAGACCAGCTGGTTTGTATAAGCATAATTTCGAAGACGAAATTAGTCCCAAATAGGAATTTTGTCGTAGATTTTAAACCTATTACCCGCATCGATAAAAAAAAGGCTAATTATAGGGATTGCTAAACAAACCAGATGGTTGGTTGCTTACTTTTCTAATTTTCAATAAAACGAGTTGGCGCAAATTTCAAATTTGTATTTCTCAAAACTCTACCTTCTTCGGATATTACAATTATTCCACCCTCTAAAGTTTCTTCATCTACCAACGTGGCGTAACCCATAAGAAATGTATTGCTTTTTTCATTATAGTCAAAAGCTGTAAGCTCAATATCCAGTCCAACCTCATCCTGAATTTCTTGTACAATAGAGAGCATATCAATAATTCTATTTTCTTTTGTAATAAAATCATAAGTAGCAGGCCCAAAAGGGATATTTGAAGGCTGTGCATAAAGATTGAGATAATATAGTTTCTCATTAACAATAAAGGCCTCAGATTGAACAGATCCTGCAAAGAAATACCTGTTTATTGAGAATTGGTCCTCCTGTATTACTTCCAGGGTCTGCAAATTATAAAGCGTTAATTCATAATCAGACGCCGAATTCCCGGTAAGGATAATCATATCCCCATCTTTATTAATCAAAACACTGGGCACCGATTTTCCAAATTCAAAGGTTCTTAACAAATTATTACTTTCCGTATCCAAGACAGAAAGTTTATAGTTGGACTGTTGATCCAGGTAAGTAATTAACAGCCGGTTACTATAATAAAGAGGTTCAAATACATCATTTACGTTAAATTCTATAATTAAATCTATCTCCTGATCAGTAGTTAGATTTATAGTCCTTATGCTATAATTTGTTGACCCTTCAGGGCTGAAATATCCCAGAAAAAGTTTATTTTCTGAATTAGCTCCCCAGGTAATTGATCTTTCATTAGATATGGTATAAAACTCGTTTAGAGAAGTGCTCTCCCCGGTTACATAATTTCTTTGTACTGCAGAAAAACTACCAGCTGTAAAACTGAAAAAAGTGAGAAGGTCAGATACCTGTCTTAAAGCGAGGTACCCTCTGTTAATATTGCTTTCTGTCGTTAAGTTGTATAACTCTCCTTCATCAAGAGATCCATCGTAGTTAAACTGAAAAACATTTTGAGAATTCTGCCCTATTACCGTGTAATTGGGCATTTGAACTTCAGAAACCATATCTGGTTGGTTGTCGTCATTGGAACAAGCAGGAAAAAGTGTACCAATAATACAGAGGTAGAGAACCCACGGGAACCTATAAAATTTCATGCAGCTTTTTTTTTAAAGATACATAATATCTTGTAGGAAGTGGGGGGAGTAAAAGCAAGTTGACTATTTGCAGTTCAAAATTGACAATCAAATTAATTGCCAATAGGCTATACAGTCAGGATTGGAGTTACCGTTAAAATTAATTGTTGGTAGCTGTGTTCTCTATCTTGATATCTTGAGAAGTATCTAAAACATTTTCTTCTCCCGGTGTAATGATATCCAAATCTCCTTCATTATCTGAATCGTCATTAGTGCAGGAGACAATAAAACAAAGAGAAAATGCAAAAGCCAGTGAAAGCAGCTTTTTAATCACATTTATATAGAATTGCGGTTTCATATCAACAATAATTTGTAAGACTATTAAGGGATATTAAAACGTTTTTTTGCTCTTTTTATTGAATGTTGGGACTGTAATTCGATAAACTGCACCCTTTTTGCAATAACAACCCCTATCTTGGATTAAACTGCTAAGTAAGGAATGAGTAAGGGTTCTGAATATTGTTATTATCTTTAGTTGAATTGACCCAAAGATCTAAAACATAAGATAAGGTTGTAATCAATTTGAAAATGAAGTTTGTTTAATACTTATTTGGGATGATAAAGAAACTAAATCTTGAACATATCCTTTTTTTAGACATCGAAACTGTTCCTGAAGTAGCTGAATATGCTCAATTAGATGATTACAGGAAAGAGCTATGGGAACATAAGTCACAGTATCAACGCAAAGATGAGTTGACTGCTGAAGAATTTTATGAAAGGGCGGGGATTTGGGCAGAATTTGGAAAAATAATATGTATCTCCGTAGGGTATTTTTCAATTAAAGATGATATTCGAAATTTTAGGGTTACTACATTTCAGGGTGTTGAAGAAAAACTACTAAAGGACTTTATAAGATTGCTTAACGAGCATTTTAGCCGCCCAAAAAACCTGCTTTGTGCACATAATGGTAAGGAATTTGATTTTCCATATATAGCGCGCAGATTAATTATTAAAGGAATATCACTCCCCTATAAGTTAGATCTTTTTGGTAAAAAACCCTGGGAAGTGCCTCATTTAGATACTATGGAGCTCTGGAAATTTGGAGATTTCAAGCATTACACCTCCTTAAAACTTATGGCCAATGTTCTCGGCATTCCCTCTCCCAAAGAAGATATTGATGGTAGTATGGTCAGAGATGTTTATTATGAAGAAGGCAATTTGGACCGTATTGTGGCCTATTGCGAATTAGATGTTATCACTTTAGCACAAGTCTTTCTAAGGTTGCGTAATGAGCAGTTATTGCGTGAAGATCAAATAATACACATTTAGAGAGCGGTTTGAAATATTCCTGATCTACACTAATTGAATTTTAATTGAATATATACAGGAAAATGGTCGCTGTATCCCCCTTTATACTTTTGACCTACATATGTTCTAAAAGGGTTTCCCGCATATTTGCCATCCCATTCTTTAAGCTGATGGTCGTCAAAAATATTGGCATGAGCAAAACTATGCGTGCCTTTTTCATAATTGAAAAAGCTATGAGAGACCAGAATCTGATCAAAAAGTGACCAGCTTCTTCTGTAGTTTGCGCTGCCTCTTTCGGGAGTCAATAGTTTTTCCATAGGGTTGTATAGTGATTTAGATTCTACCAAAGTCCGGATACTATTATCATCAGGACCATCATTAAAATCACCCATGACAATATAATTTGGATTTGAATAATTTTTTTCAATTCCAGTCATATAATCTCTAATGGTCTCGGCTGCTATAATTCTTTTGTAATCTGTTTCTACATCTCCCGTTCTGCGTGATGGCCAGTGATTAACAAAAACATGAATTTCCTCTCCATTTAAAACACCGTGAATATAAAGTATGTCTCTGGTTGTGTCTCTTTC
>CBDTVZ010000240.1:0-3789 GCA_965363995.1 uncultured Eudoraea sp. | reverse complement strand
AAATAGAAGATAACAACCCCTGAAGCGGTGCACCTATTTGTCTGTTATTGTTCTTATCAGCTTTAACGTTTTCGATTTTAACGACTTTTACTGAACTATCCTTGACCAAAACATTTCGCAACTGTCCATTTAATTTAAAAAGTATGTTTACGTTGCCATTATCATCTGGTTCACCCTTCAATATCAAGGAAATCAAAACATTCTTTCCTCTATCCAACTCTACCATTATCTCCTCGCCAACTTCCATTCCGTAGAAGAAATTCTTAGTTGGAATATTCATAACATTCCCGTATTGAATATGATGGTTATAGGCGGCAATGAATACTTTCGGGTAGAGCTTATAGGAAAGAAAATCGTCCATGAGCAATAGGCGACCCATACCCTTTGAGAAAGTTTTGATGAAGGATTTAAATTCCTTATCAAAGTCGATAGGTTCCATATGCGCATTGGGTCGGTCGATGTACGGTTTTTCATCTTTTAAGACAATCTTTTGCAACTTCTTTGGAAAGCCTTCTACTGGTTGCCCCAAATCTCCCCTAAAAAAACTTTTTACCGATTCTGGAAAGGAGATAGTTTCCCCTTTATCCAAAACATCTTTTACTGTGAGGTTGTTACTTATCATATACTGAGCCATATCGCCGACTACCTTTGAACTCGGTGTTACCTTTACGATATCTCCAAATAGTTGATTTACCTGGCCGTACATTTTCGTTACTTCGGGAAATTTATCCTCAAGCCCCAACGCAATTGCCTGACCTTTAAGGTTGGAATACTGGCCCCCTGGGATTTCATGGTTGTACACTTCCCCAGTACCCGATTTCAGGCCTGATTCAAAAGTATAATAGTAATTACGAACGGTTTCCCAATAGTCTGAATAATGGGCCAGTTTTTCGGTGTCTAGCATGTTCTCCCGCTCATGAAAACGCAACATTTCAACAACGGAATTGAAGTTAGGCTGCGAAGTTAAACCGGATAAGCCACCAAGAGCAACATCAATTACATCGACTCCAGCTTCAACAGCTTTTAAGTAGGTAGCTGCTTGAATTGACGATGTATCATGCGTGTGTAAATGAATGGGAATATCAATTTCAGATTTCAGGGCCGATATGAGTTCAAAAACAGCATAGGGTTTTAAAAGCCCGGCCATATCTTTTACGCCCAAAATATGTGCACCTGCGTTTTCAATATCCTTTGCAAGTTGTACATAATACTTTAGATTGTATTTTGTTTTAGATGGATCTAGAATATCACCAGTATAACACAATGAACCTTCGGCAAGCCCACTAGTCTGCTTGCGAACGTATTCGATACATGGAGCAATAGATTTCATCCAATTCAAAGAATCGAAAATTCGGAAGACATCCACTCCTGTTTCCCAAGATTTTTCTACGAATTTTTCAATAAGGTTATCGGGGTAAGCCGTATAGCCAACGCCATTCGATCCTCTAATCAACATTTGAAGCAAGACATTCGGCATTGCCTTTCGTAGTAATGCCAATCTTTCCCACGGATTTTCATACAGGAATCTAAGACATACATCAAAGGTAGCACCACCCCAAACTTCCATACTAAAAATTTCTGGATGGTTCTTGGCATACCCTTCGGCAACATTTAACATATCAACTGTACGCATACGTGTAGCTAAAAGGCTTTGATGTGCGTCGCGCATAGTGGTGTCTGTAAAGTGTACTTTTTTCTCATTTTTAAGCCATTGAGAAAACCCGTCGGGGCCAAGTTCAGTTAATAAGTCTTTTGTGCCTTTGGGGTAAGCTTCCATTTTAGGAAAGGATGGAATCTTAGGTTTTGTAAAAACTCGGTTGGCGTCCATCTTCTTAACATCAGGATTGCCGTTCACAATGGTCTCGCCCAAAAACTGAACAAGTTTGTTAGCCCTATTTCTGGATTCTACAAACTTAAATAGATTAGGTTCATTCTTGATAAAATTTACCGTGACCTTGCCTTCTTGAAAAGTAGTATGTCTTAGGATGTTGTCCAAAAAGGCCATATTAGTCTCAACCCCGCGAATACGAAATTCTGCTACCGCCCTACGCATTTTTCGACACGCACCATTTAAAGTTCTACCTCGGGCTGAAACTTTGACAAGCATAGAATCGAAAAAGGGAGAAATATTTACTCCTTGATAAATACTTCCAGCATCCAAACGTATTCCAAAACCTGATGCACTTCTATAGGTTGTTATAACTCCATAATCCGGTTTAAAATCATTGCTGGGGTCTTCAGTAGTAATTCTACATTGTAAAGCATAACCAGTAACTTGAACCGACTCTTGATTCGCAATTTTTATCTGCGTATCGGACAATTTAAATCCTCCGGCAATAAAAAGTTGAGCTTTTACCAGGTCAATATTGGTGACCATCTCGGTAACTGTATGCTCTACTTGAATTCTTGGGTTTACTTCAATAAAATAAATACTGCCATCATCGTCCACAAGAAATTCTACCGTACCAATATTGTCATAATCTACGGCCTTACATATATCCAATGCATATTTGTAAAGACTATTCTTGGTTTTCTGCGGCAGCCCCAGCGATGGTGCAAATTCGATAACCTTTTGATATCTTCTTTGTACGGAACAATCGCGTTCAAATAAATGCACCATATTCCCATGTGTATCTGCAACTATCTGGATTTCTATATGCTTTGGGTTTTCTACAAATTTCTCTAGAAAAACTGTATCGTCACCAAAGGCATTTTGTGATTCACGTTTTGCTTCTGGAAATCCCTTGCGGAGTTCTTCTTCTGTACGAATTACCCGCATTCCACGACCACCGCCTCCAGAGGCAGCTTTAAGCATTAAAGGATATCCTATTCGTTTTGCTTCAGAAACAGCAGTTGCTGCATCAACAAGATTTTTAGTGCTACTCTGAATTATTGGAACGTTGTTGGCTACGGCAACTTGCTTAGCCGTTATTTTATCTCCCAAGGCTTTCAGGACTGAAACTTTCGGGCCTACGAAGATGATTCCATTGTCTTTACATTTTTCTGCGAAAGTGGCGTTTTCCGAAAGAAAACCATAACCCGGATGAATGGCATCAATCTCGTTCTCCAAGGCCACTTTTATGATAGTGTCGATATTCAAATAAGGTTTTAACGGCTCATTGTCTTCACCAATTTGATAGGCTTCATCAGCTTTATACCTGTGCAACGAATAGCGATCTTCATAAGTATAAATACCGACTGTTCGGACGCCAATCTCGACACAGGCCCTAAAAATACGAATCGCTATTTCTCCTCTGTTTGCAACTAAAACTTTTTTTATTTTCATAATGAAATCGAAGTATTAATATGTACTGTTAATCAATCTTATGGTACGGAAAAAAATTTACTTCCTAACAACATATCGGCTCTATAACTTGTTGATGTTCTATTTTAAAAAGTGAATTCGCACGAAATAAACGCTAAATTTTGCTAAATAACGAAGAAACTTATAACTGGTATGATCTTGTTCTTTCTTGATTTTTTCCTTTATGGAACGTTTGAACCAGGTTTGCACTAATGAGGCTATAACCAACGTAATGACTGCAATGACACCTAAGTATAATACTAGGTATATCAACGAACTTAATAAGCCACCCTGCGGGATGGACACGCTTTTTAGGCATGCGTTCCCAGAGTTCAAATAAACCCATTTTCAATTAATTATACTGGTAGCATTTAGTCCCACCTTTATTTAGACTTTGAAAAACGACCAAATAGTTTATTAACCAAGGTCATTTTCATTTCCCATAAACTTAGTCATCCTATAATAGACTACTGGCAAAAGGGGTG
>CBDTVZ010000239.1:0-3792 GCA_965363995.1 uncultured Eudoraea sp. | reverse complement strand
TGGCCAAGATTTTTGAAGGCCTCAGTATAAATTTCTTTAAAAAGTAAAATATGTTTCATAGGTTGGACTTTAAGATGTAAGACTATATTTATAACTAAATTTTCTTTTAATACGTATTTTAACAAGTATGTTTGTTGTGAAAGCATTAGATAGAGTTGTGAAAATCAAAAGATTAAAGAGAATCCTTTATGGAAAATCAGCGTATTTATGAACTCGAGTGAGTTTATATAAATAGAAGTCTTTCGATTAATTATTCCTATTTAAACTACATCTTTACAATTATGAACTCTGAACGCCTGTTGAGCTGATGCTGGGCTGGGCTGCACCTAACCGTACCATCACAGTCGTTGAGTAATCTTTCTTCTCCATATCCTATAGCACTTTGTATGCGAGCAGGAGAAATTCCCTGCGATATCAGATATTCCTGTGTGGATTTTGCCCTTTTATCTGACAGATATTTATTATAAGCTCTTTTACCCCTGGAATCTGTGAAAGATTCAATTTTAATAACCATGGTTTTATGCTCATTCATTACCTCCACAAGTTTATCCAGTTCATTAGCAGCATCTTTTCTGATATAGAACTTGTCAAAATCAAAGAAGATCATATCTATTTTTAACTTTTTGATCCCATCCTCTATAATAATTAGGTCTTTAAGTTTTTTCATAGACACATCGGACTGCACTAACTCATTTTCTTTAGTAAGTACAGATTGCTCATCAATAAAATAAGTGCCTTTAACGGTCTTTAGGATATATTTTGTAGAGCTATCGAGATCCTCGAACACAAAACTTCCATCTTCACCAGTAACTACTTCTTTTAGCTTAATATTATTTTCATCTAAGAGCATTACCAATGCTTCAGGCATTACTTCTCCGGTGACTAATTCAGTTACAACCCCTGCAATTGCGTTTTCGTTTGCTTCTTCAGGAATTAATCTTTGAAATGAATAAATATCGTCATCTCCTTTACCACCTCTTCTGTTTGATGCAAAAAAGCCCTTTTGGGATATTTCATCTACAATGTAAGAGAAGTCATCTTTTTTACTATTTACCGGTTGCCCCAGGTTTCTTACTTCCAGAAAACCCACTTCGTCATCATAAGCCACCTCGTATATGTCCAGTCCCCCCATGCCAACATGTCCATCCGAAGAAAAATAGAGTTTCTTTTCGTTAATAAAAGGGAACATCTCCTTTCGTTCGGTGTTAATTTCCGGGCCAAGATTTCTAGGCTCGGAAAATTGACTGTCACCAAGTACATCTACCACAAAAATATCAGTCATACCCATACTTCCTGGCATATCGGAAACAAAATACAGTTGTTTTCCATCAGGGCTAAGGGCAGGATGGCCCGTAGAAAAATCATCGCTATTAAATGGGAGTTCTTTCCCTTCAGTCCATTCACCATCTATTTTTATGGACATGTATATTTTTAAATTATTATTTCCGTTTTTGTCTCGTTTTAACTTTTTACCATAATTATTTCTAGTGAAATACATCGTTTCATTGTCCGGAGAAAACGTGACGGATGCTTCATGGTATTTGGTATTTATCTTTTTTGAAAATTTAATGGCATCCCTAACTTCCTGTGATTCCTTATTAATTTTAGCGACATATAAATCGAGATAGGGTTGATTGTTCCATTTATACCGTCTGGTATTAAAAAAAGAAGAATCCATAGCTGACGAAAATACCATCTCGTCATCATTATAGAACATTGGAGAGAAATCTGAATATTCAGTATTTATTGCCAAATTTGCAATGTTAATTGTTTCCTCCGTATTTAATATATTGTCTAAAACAATTTCATTGGGAGTTGCCCTTGATAAATCTTCCAATACACGCGAATTTCCTTTCTTCATTTCTCGATCATACAATCGCATCAAACGTTTGGCTCTTGCGTACTTCCCGGTACCCTTCGAAGAATTGGCATATTTAAAGATATTCTCTGCGGACATCTCATTATTATAATTAGTATACAGCTTATCATACCAGTAATAAGCTCTTTCCATATTAGTATTATAATAGTGTGAATCCCCGGCTTTTTCTATTATTTTAAAAGATTGATTATTAGGATCTAGTTCCAGTACCTGCTCGTAAAGTTCGGCAGCTTCGGCATACCACATTTTACTAAAGTATAAATCTGCCTTTTGAAGCAGTTTATCATTAGTAAAAATAGAAGACCCTTTTTTTAGTGTTCGAGAAGGTGCAAGTAGATTAATATACTCCGGATTGACTTGATTAGAGAAGTCTGAAACAGTTTTCTTATTCTTCTCCAAGGGTTGCAAATCTTCTGTTGTTACTACTTCATTTGGATCAAAGACATTCATGATCCACAATTTATCATAATAGTTTCCATTCAGATTAGACTTGCAGGCATTTATTGCCTCTTCCCAGTCTTTAAATTCCTTAATATATACATAGTTTAACTCACTTTCGGGGTGAGTAGCTACTTTGGAAACCAGATTTTTTTTACTTAGTTTTTCTTGAAAAGATTTAACATTGTGAACATCCCCAAAAACACCTGCAACTATATAATAGCCGTTCTTTAAACCCTTGAACCTGGGAACTATCCTGGCTGCAATTTTATTCTTCTTTGCAGCCTTAATAAATTCTTTTGATGGTTTAAGTGAGTTTTCTTTTAATTCGTTACTTTCAATATCTAACTTCTTATCGATATTGTCCGAATTACTTCCCTGAACATTCATAATCCAAACTTCAGACCGATATTTCCCATTCATTGCCGTAGTACATGAGTTAATGGCTTCTTTCCAATTCTCATGCTGGGCTAGGGTAACATAGTTTAACTTACTGACAGGATGTGTAATGATAGTAGGATTAAGTCGCCTAAGCCTCAATTTTTGAGCAAATTTATTGGCGTTAGCTCGATCTCCGTAAACTCCGGCAATAATGTAGTATCCGTTTTTTGCTACTGAAAAATCTTTGACTAACCTTGTAGGGATGCCGTATTCTCTGGCCATTCGCTTAAAATCATCATCAGTATTCGGTGTTGAAGTCTTAACATCATTATCAATAACTTCAATATTTGTATGATGATAAGTTATAACATCTGCCGATGTAATTTCGTTTATAGATTCATTCCAATGAGCACTTACCCCAATTGTAGTTAGCAATAGTAACGAAAGAAAAAGCTGTATTAATTTTGTATTCATTAGTTCAATGGCTTGGGAAATATGACTATCTACCTTTTTTGTTATTGTTATAAATATTCTGGTAGAGATTCACCAATATGATTGTTTTAACGACGAAATTAGAGGTATTAATACTCCTTGTTTATTTTTTGTTGTGAAAGAGATGTTTTTTGTCGTGTACGACCAACTTATGTATTTCATCGATAAAAAGGAAAGTGGAAGTTCTATTATATTCTGTGTGGAAAGTACTACAAAATGGCCGAAAACGCTGTATCATATTGCCTGTTAGGCCAATAAAAAAAGGGATAAATAAATAAAACGATAGGTATAATACAAAGATTTAATCTTTTCACATGCCATAAAAAAAGGCGCCAGTGATGGCGCCTTTTATCTACTAAGAAATTTCTTAATTATTCTTCTTTCTTCTCCTCAAGTTGATCGTCTTCTTCTTTAGAGGCATCTTTAAATTCTTTAATTCCACTTCCCAAACCTCTCATTAGTTCAGGTATTTTTTTGCCCCCGAATAAAAGTAGAACGAGTACGACAACTACTGCTATTTGCCATGGGCCTATTACTAAAAAGGTAATTAATGATACCATAATTTTATAATTTAACGGATTACAAAGGTACTAAAAAAAGTA
>CBDTVZ010000238.1:0-3817 GCA_965363995.1 uncultured Eudoraea sp. | reverse complement strand
TTATACTTGGTGGAACCCTATTATTTATAGTTGTTTATGGGGTCTGGAAAACCAGAGGGAATAAAAATGTAAATGATTACGTACTTGGAGGGAATCAGTCCAAATGGTGGACGATTGGCCTTTCTGTAATGGCAACTCAGGCAAGTGCTATTACTTTTCTCTCCACACCCGGACAGGCTTTTCACGACGGAATGGGTTTTGTTCAATTCTACTTCGGACTGCCAATGGCGATGATAATTATTTGTATTGTATTTATTCCTCTTTATCACAAATTAAAAGTTTATACTGCCTACGAATTTCTTGAAAGAAGATTTGATCTTAAAACCCGTACTCTTGCTGCCATATTATTTTTAATACAACGAGGCCTTGCTGCAGGCATTACCATCTTTGCTCCCTCTATTATCCTCTCTGCTGTCCTGGGATGGGATTTAAAAACCCTCAATATTATTATTGGCTCCTTAGTGATAATATATACTGTCTCTGGTGGTACAAATGCAGTGAGTGTTACCCAAAAACAACAGATGTTTGTTATTATGACCGGAATGTTTATTGCATTCTTTTTTATTATGGGGTTTTTGCCTTCAGATATTACATTTACCAAAGCCCTCAAAATTGCGGGTGCGAGTGATAAATTAAATATTTTGGATTTCAGTTTCAATCCGCGCAGCAGATATACATTCTGGAGTGGGATAACCGGAGGTATGTTTCTTATGCTGGCTTACTTTGGTACGGATCAGAGTCAGGTTCAGCGTTATCTCTCTGGAAAATCTGTTCGTGATAGCCAATTAGGCCTCATATTCAACGGAATTTTTAAGATTCCTATGCAATTTTTTATTCTCCTGGTTGGAGTTATGGTTTTTGTATTTTATCAGTACAATCCATCACCTTTAAATTTTAATCCTGCTGCTACAAATGCAGTAATGGAATCATCCTATGCAGAAGATTACGAATTATTGGAAGAGGGTCATAGAGCCTTGGAAGCGGATAAAATAATAGCACAAAATGAGTTTTCGGAAGCTCTCAATTCAAATGATAAGACCTTCATTTCTGAAGCAAAAAGTCAAATGCAATTTATCATAGAAAAAGAAAAAAATAACAGAGCAGCGGCAAAAGCCCTTATATCCAAAGCAAACGACAGTGTAGAAACCAATGATAAAGATTATGTGTTTATTCACTTTATATTAAATTATTTGCCAAAAGGATTGGTAGGACTTTTATTGGCGGTAATATTGTCTGCCGCCATGTCTTCAACTGCATCAGAACTCAATGCGCTAGGAACAACAACTGCTCTTGATTTGTATAAAAGGAATAAAAAAGAAGAATACTCCCCGGAACACTATGTGAAGGTATCCAAGTTATTTACCTTGCTTTGGGGTATAGTGGCTATTTTTATAGCCTGTGTGGCAAACCTCTTTGACAATCTGATACAGTTAGTCAATATCATTGGATCTATTTTTTATGGAAATATATTGGGGATGTTTTTACTAGCGTTCTTCTTTCGGTATGTAAAAGGAAATGCTGTTTTTATAGCGGCCATTATCACACAGATAGTAGTGATACTTGTATGGTATTTAGATTGGATGGGGTATTTGTGGTTAAATGCTTTAGGTTGTCTGTTTGTTATTCTATTGGCTGTTATATTCGAATCATTTGACAGGCTTCATAAGAACCCTCCCATTAAAACCCTCTAATAATTATATTCCTCATTTTAACTATTGAAGATAATAGCGGAAAACACTATCCAAAGGGAACAAAAAAACCCTAACCAATTAAGGTAAGGGTTTTAGATAATTATAATTTTCAAAGAATTACATTGCTCCCCATTCTTTAAGAGAATCTTTGTTCATCTTTACATAATCTGCATTGCCCGCTGTCTCTGCTGCCGCCATAGATTTATTGGCCGCTTCAATAGCGCCTTTAGTATCGCCCATTTTAGCGTAAATTAGCGATTGTCTCCTCATCATCCAATACGCTTTATCATTCATTGCTACCGCTTTATCAATCCATTCTTTTGCTTTGGACAGGTCTTTTCCTTCCTCAAAATAAAAAGAAGCAGCCGCAAAATAATCATTAGCTGAAGGACCGTTCATTACACTTTCAATACTCTTAACCGCCTTTTCCACGGTAGGTACTTCAAAGGCGACTCCTACATAGGCTTTTTCCCAAAGTAATCCCAGTGTAGCTCCGTTATTGTGTAAAGAATCAATACTCATGGTAAAGGATTGCACGTCAAATGGTAAAGTCATTACCTCTGCTGTGGTCTTTGCCGCTACTTTTGAATCATCCCAATTTTCTGGAGTTCCCCAGTTATTTGTATCGGAATAGAAAATCACTTCCCAGGATGTTAGTCCCGGTTTGGTAAATACTGCATAGGAACCTGCTTTTACTTTTTGCCCACCAATAGTAACATCATCGCTAAAAGTAACCATGGAATTTTTATTGGCTCCGGTTCTCCATAACTTGTCATAGGGAACAAGATCTCCAAAAATGGTCCTTCCGCGCATTGAGGGTCTTGAATACTCTACGGTTACATCAGTCAATCCAACCGTTTGCATAACCTTTGCTGATGGGCTGGGTGCCGGTGTTGTTATCTGTCCGTTCATAGAAAAAGATCCCATAACGACACAGATTAATAGTGCTAGTTTTTTCATTATTTATTTAGTTTTATAGTTCTGACAAAGCTAAATATAATGGTGTATAGCCCTTGTTAACAAATCCTTAAATAATACTTAAAGAAAGGATCACTCCAATATAAATGGTTTAGATATTGTTATGCCCTGCAGATAAAAAGTCAAGTAATATACGGCACTGCCTAATCCGCTAAGATCTATGCTGTTATTTTCAATCAAACTTCCATGTGTTTGTCTAACTCTTTTCCCGGTAATGTCAAAGATTGCTCGTCCAAACAATGGTTCATTTATATTAAGATCATACTTAAGCTCATTTGACCCGAAGGTTCTGTAAATAATCAATTCATTTTCAACTTTCTCCGTATCTATTGGAATTTCTATAGGTGGTTCTTCAGGTTCCTGAGGGGCATCGCCCGTATCAAAAGTATAGAGTTGAGAAGCAAGAGTTATGGGAGGTAAGTTATTTTGGAAACGTTCCGAAGAAATGTAGTATGTTTTTGAATCCGAATAGGTGATTCCTTCTACCTGCGAAAAACCAATTCCCAAACCCGTCTTTTCTTCAGTCCCGTTAAATGAAAAATTTGTAGCAAGTTCATCTATCCGAACAATAAAAGGCTGTAATTGAGGTGAATATCCCAATAACATCAAGACATTTGAGAATTTGTTGTATGCTCCTCCCGTAACCAGACCTGAGACATTATAAAAACCCAAATTCTTTGCTGAATAAGATCCAGGTATTTTAGGAATGGAATATGCGATCGTTCCATTTGTTTGCCATTGTTTGGTAAATATGAGTAACTGATCATTAAAGTCAACGATGGCTTCTGCATCCCAGTCAGAATTCTGCATCTCTGAAAAATCCGTTTGATCTTCATAGGAAAAGTCTATTCTTTCAGCACTTATCGTATTGGAAATATCATACTCAGATTTAGCTACTCTATAGATGGTAAGGTCTTGCCTGTTGCCGGTATTATTTCCAAAGTCCCCGATATAAATATAGGATTCGTCCTGTGTTATATCTTCCCAATCTATATTGGTGGCATTGTTTATAGCTATTGTCCGGATGATCTGCGAACTTAAGGTATCTACTTCATACAATCGAGGAGAATTTCCAGAATCATTATGAGTTATGAGTTTGTTGTTGTAATAAATAAGCCCGGAGGATTCCAGTACATCTTCCGGTAAAG
>CBDTVZ010000237.1:0-3835 GCA_965363995.1 uncultured Eudoraea sp. | reverse complement strand
ATTTATAACCATTGATATAATATGATCCAATACTTTTTTTGGCTCTTCTATCATGCCTTGTGACGAACTCCGAGAAACAAGACTTAAGTCCTCATTGTAATTCCGATCACCAAAAGCTTCAAGCGATATTTTATAACCATGCTTGCGAGCTTCTTCTTCTATAACTGAACCGTAAGGCAGGTATAGTAAAACATCTTCCTTATACGCCAGGATGCTTTCCAAGTATATAGTAGATAAATCCAAATCGCCGGCAATATCATTATATAGAGCTCCATGCGCTTTAATATGATGCAGTTGCATTTCGGCCCTGTGTAAAATAGCTTCTAATTCCTTAATTTGATTCCTAATACTTGCTTTTAGATGACTCTTTTCTATTGTCATGGATTTACGTCCAAAATTATCTCTATCCGGATATGAAGGGTGTGCACCTACTTTAATTCCAAACTTTTGTGCCAACTCTACTATTTCAGACATAGTATCTATATCACCTGCATGACCGCCACAAGCTATGTTACATGAACTAATATGCGGAAAAAGGACACTTTCGTTCCCTATACCCTCACCCACGTCACAGTTAATATCTATAAACACTTTGCTGATCATATTATTCCAAAAACACTCAAAATACTTTTAGCCCCAAGAACTATTACTAAAATAATAATAAAAATTGCAGCTACGTTCTGACAAATGGAATTCTTAAAGTCTCCAGGTACTGTCGGGTTATTTACTATTCAACATCAGCAATTGTGCAAGCATTTATTATACCCGGACCAATAAATACCGCAGTAACTAATACCCCAGGGCTTAATTTCTTGAACATTTAATTTTAGTAAGTTAAAGATGGAAGCGTAAATATAGAATCTTTAAAATATAATGGAGCTTCTGATTTGAATTATAATTAAAAGAAATTTTAACATAAAAAGTGTATTTCATCTAAAATTTTGCAGTTCGTCTAAAAGTGAGTTACCATACATCGATAAAATATAATATTCCAAAAAACTCTGGGTTATAACTATCCCAAATTAAAAATTTACCTACTTAAGAATGACGTGCAAAGAATGTAAAAAAGAGCTTAGTTATTTGGATCATAAAACAGCCATGGAATCTTATGGTGTAGAATTGTGTTCCAAACATAAAACGCGCATGGACAGACTCATCAGGCAAAATAACACCCCAATAGAGGCTATAAAGCTTTATTATGGTCTTAAGCTGGCCGGAGTTCATCCAATGTTACAATGGTGGGACGGTAAAAAATCAGTAGACATCGCGTTTTCAAGGGTGAAATTAAATATAGAAATAGATACTGAATATCAAATGCTTAGCCATGAGCAGGCTATGAACGATCTGGAAGAAACCATGTGCTCATTTCAAAATGGGTTCACAACCTTGAGAATTCCTAATATGATTATTAAGTATTATTTAAAGGAAACAGTAAATAATATATTGGGGATCAAGGAAGGCTTAAGAGCCAATATCAAAGTAATCTAATTGAGTTTTAACAAAACCCCGGAAATTATGGAGGCTAATAATTCATATACAGAAAGATCATATAAATTGAGTAAACTTATTCTTTTTCTTTTAACTTTTGCTGCATTTGCAATTGTGGTTAACATCAATCCCGTGTTTTCAAGATATCTTTTTGGCTTACCTATAATCCTTTCAGGTATTTTAGGTGTAGTTGGCACAATCATCCTTTATAAAGGTCGTAATGAGCCGATTAATGAAAAGAAAATCATTGCGATAACCGTTAATTCGGCAATGGTACTTCTCATTGTAACCATCTTTATTTCCAATACCCTTTATTAAAGTACATAGCTTATTATACCTTAGTCAAAAACAGGTAATTTGTTCGTCGCAAGGCAAATTAAAGTAATTTCCTATGCGCAGTTTGATTGATTCCTCGCTTTTATTTGAGATTTAAGCAGGTGTTATTTGTCTAGATTATTAATTCCCTTTGGCTTTAGCCAATATCCAAACTTATTCTTCAATTATTCTTTGTAACTTATTTTTCATAATTTCAGAATATGAAAAATATAGATCGAAGGCATTGGTTAAAAACAGTAGGTTTAACCAGCGGTTTTGCTTTATTGGGGGGATTAGAAAGTATGGCACTGGATTTCCCCATCCGAACTAATTTGGCCGATTCTATGGTATTACTTAATGCCAATGAGAATCCCTATGGTCCTTCTGAAAGGGTTAGAAAAATACTTACAAATTCTTTTGATGAAGCATGTAGGTACCCGTTTAGAAGTTTATCCGGTTTAGTAGAAATGCTTGCCTTAAAAGAAGGAGTAAACAAGGATTATGTGGTAGTAACCGGAGGCTCTACAGAAGGCCTGAAGGCCACCGGTCTTGTCTACGGACTGGGTAAAGGCGAGATTATTGCTGCAGACCCCACTTTTCAGGCCATGTTGCGGTATGCGGAAACATTTAAGGCAAAAGTACATCGCGTCCCTTTGAATGGAAACATGGAACACGACTTGCCCGCAATGGCCGAAAAGATAAATAAAAATACCAGGCTTATTTTTATTTGCAATCCAAATAATCCAACCGGTACTCTCTTGAATAAATCAAGTTTGCTGGATTTCTGTAAGTCCCATGATAATGATGCAGTAATATTTAGTGATGAAGCCTATTATGATTTTATTACAGAACCTGAATATCCCTCAATGGTAGAGTTGGTAAAAGAAGGAAGGAATATTATCGTCTCTAAAACATTTTCTAAAGTTTATGGTCTTGCCGGATTACGAGTAGGTTATTTAATTGCCAGGCCGGAGATTGCCCGTAATTTGAAATCGGCTGTAATGGCAAATACCAATATACTGGCAATTGAAGCAGCAAAGGAATCCTTGAGAGATGATGAATTTTACAAGTATAGTATTATGCAAAATTTTAAGGCAAAATCAATTATCTACCAACATCTGGATGATTTAGGTTTGGAATATGTAAAGTCGCACACAAATTTTGTCTTTTTTAAAACCGGTATGCCAATTCAAGGAGTAATTGATGATATGAAAAAACACAATGTTCTTATTGGTCGCCCTTTCCCTCCTTTAAATGAATGGGCTCGTGTAAGTACTGGGAGATTAGCGGATATGGAAGTATTTGGCAAGGCATTAAAACAAGTAATGAGTTAAATAATTTTATTTTTCACTTCTCTTTTATATTACAACATTCAATAGAATAATTTTTTATGGAAAGTACAGAATTACATAATGAAAATACAATACATAAAAACATCGGGTTTTTAAAGAAATATGAAAAATATTTAGGTGAGTTCGTTTATGGAGGAATAGATGGTTGTGTGACTACTTTTGCTGTTGTAGCAGGCTCTGTAGGTGCTGGTCTTGATAGTGCTATAATAATAATTCTTGGATTTGCAAATTTGCTGGCAGATGGGTTCGCCATGTCTGTTGGAGCTTACTTATCCAATAAAACAAAAAAAGATAATTACAATAAACATAAACAAATAGAATATTGGGAAGTAGATAATCTTCCTGAATTGGAAAAAGAAGAAATAAGGGTAATATACAAGGAACAGGGTTTTGAAGGAGAACTTTTAGAAGAAGTAGTTAATGTGATAACGAGCGACAAAGACCGATGGGTGAACGTAATGATGAAAGAGGAATTAGTAATGTTTGATGAGGATAAATCTCCCGTAGTAATTGGTGGTGTTACGTATGTGTCATTTATTATCATAGGGGTAATTCCACTTTCAGCTTATGTGGTGGATTACATTTACCCACTTGAAAGTGATCTTTTTCTACTTTCATCCATTTTAACAGGAATAGGATTTATCATAATTGGCTGGCTGAAAGCTTTTGTAAATCAGACG
>CBDTVZ010000236.1:0-3850 GCA_965363995.1 uncultured Eudoraea sp. | reverse complement strand
AGGGGAGAAGTACATGTCGTAAGTGAGGAAGGCCTTAATGCTTACGGTGCTGTGACCTGGGGACAGTTTTTTGTATACCAGGGATTCAATGAGAAAACAGGATGGATGCATACATCAACCTATACAGATGTAATGGATGAGTATGTTGAGGTAATTGAAGAGAATGAAGAGGGGCTTTTTTATGCGTATGGAGAGGAATTGCGCCCTGTGGTTAAAACAGATGTCATCTTAAAATATAGGGATAAAGACGGAATGAAAGAAAAAACATTCCCCATTTACCGTACCCACCATGGACCTATTACCCATAAAGAAAATGAGTCACCCGTGTCTTCGGCAATGATGTGGGAACCAATAAAGGCCTTGGAACAATCCTATATCAGAACAAAACAAAAGGATTATAAAGGTTTTCTTAAGATGATGGAACTCCGTACCAACTCTTCTAATAATACTGTATATGCTGATGCCGATGACAATATTGCATATTTTCATGGAAATTTTGTACCGGTTCGTGATACCATTTTTGATTTTAGTCGACCTGTTGATGGAAGTAATCCAAAAACTGACTGGAAGGGATTGCATGCCGTAGATGAAAATATAATTGTGTTAAACCCCAAAAACGGATGGATTCAAAATTGTAATTCTACTCCTTTTACAGCTGCCTTGGAAAATAGTCCAAAACGAGAAAATTATCCGAAGTACATGTCCATAGATCGCGAAAATTTCCGGGGCATTCATGCCATTGAATTGCTAAGGAATAAAAGCGGGTATAATATAGATAGCCTTATTTCTCTGGCCTATGATTCATACCTGCCTGCGTTTGCAGAATTAATTCCCGGTTTGGTATCTGCTTATGACGAAGCTGAGGCTGGACTTCCTGAACTTGCAGGGGCAATTAAAACTTTGCGCAACTGGGATTACAGAACTTCTGAAGAATCAGTGGCCATGACACTGGCACATTTCTACGGGACATTTTATGGTAAAAAAGGAAAGCGACCTGCCCCAATGAGCGATATGGAATTAATGTCCTATTTCGGTTCGGAATCTCCATTGGAAGAGCGATTGTCAATTTTTAAAGAGGTAGTAATATATTTAGAAAGTAATTTTGGAAATTGGAATATCCCCTGGGGTGAGGTTAACAGGTATCAGCGTTTAAATGGTGATGTCAGGCAGGCATTTGATGATAATAAACCAAGTATTCCAATTGGTTTCTCATCTGGTCGCTGGGGTACACTGGCTGCCTACGGGGCCAGTTATAACAATAAAACAAAAAAAATATATGGTACCAGGGGGAATAGTTTTGTGGCGGTAGTAGAATTTGGTCCAAAAGTTAGAGCTAAAACCATTTTGGCCGGGGGACAAAGCAGTAATCCAAAATCACCTCATTTTAATGATCAGGAAATTCCTTACGCAAAGGTAAAGTTTAAAGAAGCGGCATATTACAAAGAAGATGTACTTAAAAGAGCAAGGATTACATATAAGCCGGGGATGAGATAGAGAGCACAATTTTATTGCTTGACAACAATTAAAGAAGCTTTAGAGCCTGTTGAAAGTAACCATTGATTAGAATGAATCAATGTCCCTTTATCATCATAAACATTTACCTGAGCTGTATTTGGCCCGGAAGAGCCCTGGTTTAAAGCTTCAAAGTCTAATCGGTTAAAACCTTTTTCCAGGTCTATATTTAACCCTTTAAAACCTCCTGTAAGAAGGATATTGTACTCAGCAACTTCCCCATTTACATAGACTCTTACGCGATCACCATCAACAAATTCATGATCCCGACAAACTATCCCCACAAAATTACCACCAGTTTTAACATCACCCAAATACATATTTCCAAAGTGCTTTTTGGATTTGGTATTCTGACGTTCACCAACTTTAGTGTCCAATTTTAAATCAAAGCCTGCTTGTTTCAATTCCTTTTCAGGAAGCATTTTCACATTCCTTGAATTTTTGGTTTCTTTAATACTTGCATTGGGGTTATTATCCAGCAGTGATGGCATATTCAGGGCTGTTCCACTATTGGGATTACTCTTTAAATCCAAATTTTTATCAGCCTCTATTTTTAAAGGCTGGGTTTTTGGAAAATCAGTTTGAGCGTTCACGCAAATAGCTGATAAAAGTAATAATGTTAGTAAATATTGGTGTTTCATAACCCTAATTCTACGGGGTAAATTTAGCAAATACCTTGCCATAGGGGCTTAATTTGCTGTTAAATTCGATGAAATCAAGGTTTTGGCATGCAGGAAATCATCAATTATTCTGCTAAATAAGTTAATTATCTTTCGGAGTTTTCCAATATTGTGGTGGCGTAATTTCTGAACGTTGATTCCAATAATCGGGAGAAACTTTGTGTCCGTCAAATGTCTTGAGTTTACGTTGATATACCCAAATAGTGGGATTGAATACCATATCGGTTACTCCTATAGTATACAATTGTGGTACTTCTTCCGAAATGCGTTTTTCCTCCTGAATAAGGACCTCAAACCCGTTGTGTTCCAATAGTTTTTTTAAAAAATCTACTCGTTCCGCAGTTACTTTCTTTTCAACAAAAGTCACCCTCGTTTCATCAATACTACCGAATAAATGTTTACCTCCTAAACTCATAACCATTAATTAAAAGCACTGCTTAATTCATAAATATAATCGTATAAGGGACTGTATATACCAAGTAACAAAATACCAAGGACAGTAATTACCAGCCCAATTCTCATATAAATTTTATTTCTGAAAAAAGGAATTGGATTATCACCTTTACGCAGGAACATTGCCCTTACTACCAACAAATAGTAATACAAAGAAATAGTTACATTCACTACCGCTAAAAATACAAGGAAGTAGAACCCTTTACTGGCCGCAGCTGTAAATAGGAAGAATTTTCCAAAAAACCCTGCAACCGGAGGGATACCAGCCAATGAAAAAAGGGCAAGCAAGAGTACCAAGCTCAGCTTAGGATTAGTTCTGTATAATCCTTCGTAATCTTTTATGTGCTCCTTGCCAGTTTGTAAAGAAATGGCTTGTACTACACCAAAAGCTGCTAAATTGGAGAATATGTATATAAGTACGAAGTACACTACTGTGGCTGTGCCTAATTGAGAACCTCCAATTAACCCTAGTAAAATAAACCCAGCCTGGGCTATAGATGAAAATGCCAAAAAACGCTTCATATTCTGTTGGCGTAAAGCAAATAAATTTCCAATGAACATTGTGGCGATGGCAATTACATAAATTATGTTTTCCCAAAAATGAACCAATGACTGTAAAACTGTAAATAATAATATCATTAAAATGAAAACGGCCGCACCTTTTGATATTACCGATAAATAAGAGGCAACACTAATAGGGGCTCCTTCATAAACATCAGCAGTCCAAAAATGAAATGGCACGAGAGAAATCTTAAAGCTAATGCCAGCAAACAACAATACAACACCGAGAAGGGTTAAGTTGGCTGAAGTAAGCATCTGGGCAATTTCACTGAAATAGATAGAGCCCGTGGTAGCGTAGAGCATTGAAATACCGAATAACGTAATTCCGGAAGCAAAAGCGGACGAAAGTATTAGTTTAATCCCTGATTCACTCGAAATCCTTTTCGTTGTTTCATAAGCGGCAAGAGCAGCTATCGGTAGTGTGGATAACTCAAGCCCGAGATAGAACATTAAAAAATCACCTGCTGATATCATAAAATAAATTCCCAGCAGCGAGGAGAACAATAAAATAAAGAATTCAGAACCCTTATTCTGATTCATTATTTTTTCCTTTATCCAGTCCGCAGATTGCAGTAACAGTATAAGAACCCCGATGTTCAATACGTTTTTAAAAAAATGAATCAGGTGGTTGGTGCGAAACATTC
>CBDTVZ010000235.1:0-3851 GCA_965363995.1 uncultured Eudoraea sp. | reverse complement strand
GTTTTCATTCTATCGCATAGCTGCCGTACCCTTTCTGCTTACTTTAATATGGTTTAATGAACGAGAATTATTTAGCTGGTTTTTACTTGTTAGCTATTCCACTGACGCTATTGACGGTTTTTTAGCAAGAAAACTTAAGATTACCAGTGCCCGTGGTTCCCAATTAGACTCATACGGAGATCAAGTGACCCTTATAGTTGGTTTAATAGGACTGATAAATTTTGAACCTGATTTTATGCTGGAGAACTACCCTCTGATTTTAATCGCCTTTGTACCCTACATTTTGCAAATGATAATTGCATTTAGAAAATATGGCAAAGCCACCGCTTTTCATACCTATCTGGCCAAATTATCGGCGGTTATTCAAGGGGTATTTATACTCTGGCTGTTATTCTTTGGTCCTGTTTACTGGTTATTTTATTCTATGATCATTTTAGGTGTTTTAGAAACCATTGAGGAAATAACACTCATTTATTTATATGACAAATGGGTTGCTGGCGTCAAAGGTATCTACTGGGCCTTAAAAGACAAAAGACGACTTAATATTGAACAAAACAGTTCTTAGACCTGAATTGAATCAGAAGGCTCCATTTTAAGAGCCTGACTATTTTTAAAATTAATAGAATATACATTTCAAAACGGCCATAAGATGGACAAGATTGATTACAAAAAAGAATTGAAACATCTTTATAAACCATCTCCAAAAAAAATTGAATTTAGGGATGTTCCTAAAATGAATTTTTTGATGATAGACGGCACGGGTGATCCAAATACTTCTTTGGCCTATAAAGAAGCTATAGAGGCCCTGTTTACATTATCCTATACCCTAAAATTTAAGATTAAAAAAGGAAAACAAGAGATTGATTATGGGGTTATGCCACTGGAGGGACTTTGGTGGGTGGACGATATGTCAAAATTTGATCAAAATAAAAAGGAAGATTGGAAATGGACCGCACTGATCATGCAACCAGAAGTGGTGACCAATGAATTGGTAGCTATCGCCACAGAGGAGGTTAGAAAAAAAAAGAATCCAAAAGCATTATCTAAAATTCGTTTTGAAGCTTTTACTGAGGGAAAAACGGGACAAACATTACATATAGGGCCATTTTCAGAAGAAGGACCTACAATCAAAAAAGTTCATGACTTCATTGTCAATAATGGGCACAAGCTTTCGGGCAAGCATCATGAAATCTACCTTTCAGATATAAGAAGAGCGTCACCTGAAAAATGGAAGACTATAATAAGGCAGCCTTATAAATGAGAATGACTATTCTATAAATTCAATTCATTTATTTTTCTGCTCCTTTTTGAGATTTTTTTGTTCCTCTTTGGCCATTTTTTTGTAATACCCCCGGGTTAAAAAGTTATGCTTAAACGCTTCCATATTCTCATTAAACCTTGCTGTACCTTCTTCTATACTTTTCATGGTTGCTTCCAGCCGTTGTACCAAAATGGTGTCTTTGGTTAAGTAATTAAGAGCGCCTTCTCCTTCCGCTATATCAGTCACCACACTATCCAAATTAACCGTTAACTTCTGCATCCTGTCACTTGCCGATTCAAAATTGTGTATAATTTGTTTTATTTCAAGTCCGGCCAGGGAGTCGCGCAATAAGACACCAACCACAGAATTCTCAGCGTTGGCTGCATTTACAAATCTGTTCACTTCTTCCAGCGTATTATTGGCTTTGGCACTAGCCAGTTTCAGATTCAATATGGTCTGTTCAAGATTTTGAGCCATTAGGGTATCATTAAGGAGGCGGCCTAAAGTCCCCTTTCCTTTGGTAAGCGCTGCTGTGACCTTTAGTAAATCGGCCGTAAGAAGTGCTGCATTTTCAGAAGTTACATTTAAAGTGCTCATCATATCTTCAGCTCCAATACGACTATAAGAAACAATTTCATCTCCGGACTTTATCATTCCTCCCAAGCCGTTTCCCGGAACAATATTTACAATCATGCTTCCCACTAAGCCATCAGAGCCTATTGTAGCTATAGCATCATTTTTAATATGTTTTATCATATTTTCCTGAATGATCATTACTACGTCTATAGTAGAATCATTTTCCATTTCTATATCTTTTACGGTACCTACACCTATTCCTGAGTAACGCACATTATTGCCTTTTTCCAGGCCATTTACATTTTTAAAAACGGCGTGGACCGTAAAAGTGTTACCAAACATATTTTGTCTGTTTCCTATCACATAGGCTGCAAATACAAGCAATGCCGTTCCAAGGATCACAAAAATGCCCAATCTTAGTTTTTCCAGGCTTGTTTTTTCCATATCGTTATTTTTTAAAAAATGCTTCTACCTTAAGGTCTTTAGATTTAACGAGTTCATCATAAGTACCTTCGGCATAATTAATGCCATCTACGAGTAGAATCATACGTTCTGAAATTACACGTGCACAGTCCACATCATGGGTAATGATCAGGGAAGATGTACCATATTTTTTTTGAATACTTCGCATTAATTCAATAATCTCCTTCGCAGTTATGGGATCCAAACCACTGGTTGGTTCATCGTACAAAATAATTTTAGGCCTGAGAATCAGGGTACGGGCCAAAGCCACCCGCCTTTTCATTCCACCCGAAAGTTCTTCCGGCATTAGGTCAATAGCATCTGCAAGACCTACACTCTCTAAAGCCTCAAGTACCAAAGGCGTTGTGTCTGAGATGTTACCAAGTTTCTCTTTATGCCGTCGCATAGGGAACTCCAAATTTTCCCTTACGGTCATAGAATCATACAAAGCGCTTCCCTGAAATAAAAATCCAATTTCTGAACGCAGAACATCAAGGGTTGGCCTATCCAATAATTTAATCTCATTTCCCATAACCGATATATAACCACTATCGGGTTGCAATAATCCTACAAGGCATTTGATCATTACAGATTTTCCTGAACCCGATTTTCCCATGACCACTAAATTTTCCCCCTTGTACAGTTTCATATTAAAACCGTTGAGCACATGGTTCTTTCCAAAGCGCTTATAAAGATCTTTGATATGGATTATGACTTCACTTTCGTCGGTCACGGTCTTATTGAAACTTTCTTTTTCTTCTATCATCACAGGTCGTAAAAAATGTCAGAAATAAATACGGCTATAAAATCTATCACAAACAAAAGCATGGAGGTAAATACCACCGCCGTGTTAGCCGCTAAACCTACACCGGCAGTGCCCTTTTTGCTATAATAGCCCTTAAAACAACCCACCAGTCCAATTGCAAAACCAAAAAAGAAAGACTTTATAGTTGCAGGAACCAAATCCTGATAATCTAATGCATCAAAAACACGATTAAAGTAGAGCACGAATGAGACGTTTCCCTTAAAATTTTCAACCAGTGCAGATCCGTATAGCGCAATGGCGTCTCCCATGATTACGAGCAATGGCAGCATAAGAGTAGTTGCTAATATTCTCGTCACCACCAAATATTTAAACGGATTTGTTCCTGATACTTCCATGGCATCAATTTGTTCGGTAACACGCATAGAACCTAATTCGGCTCCGATACCTGAAGCAATTCGCCCTGCACAAACCAGAGCTGTGATTACAGGCCCCAGTTCACGTACAATAGAAATGCCAACCATATTTGGCATCCAGGATTCCGCACCAAACTCAATTAGCGTTGGCCTGGATTGCAATGTAAGTACTAACCCAATAATGAACCCCGTTACCAATACCAGAACCAGGGAACGGTTACCCATATTATAACACTGCCTAAGCAACTCCTTAAACTCAAAAGGAGGCCTGAACAGTTCTTTAAAAAAGCGGCCGGCAAAATATGCCAACTCCCCTATCTCTATAAAGAATTGTTTTATTCCACCCAAACTTCGTTTTACCGTACTCATAGGT
>CBDTVZ010000234.1:0-3858 GCA_965363995.1 uncultured Eudoraea sp. | reverse complement strand
GCAATCTTGTTAAGCAGGTAGGTAGAACCCCAGATCACATAAATAGCGAAGAAAGCACTTATTACCAGGGGTACATTCCGTTTCGATTCCATATTCTTTTGAATAGAAAGCAATATTAACTTTTTGGAAGTAGTTCCTAAAGGATTTTATTCAAATAGTTTAGATCACCAGACAAAAAAGATAATAATGACTAGAGCTATTTCTTTGTTTTCTTTCTGCTTGCCTTTGCAAAAGGATTAAAATCCAAGGTAAGCTTTAACCAATACTCTAAATCCTTATCCAGGTCCCAACCATCAGGAGTCACATAAATATAGCCTTTCATGGGTCTTCCAGTGAAGTCCATTGGCAGGCAAACCACTTTCCCTATCTCCCGATCATAGGCCTCCTCCCCTATTCTTGCCATTAGTAAACTATCCCCATATTTTTTATCGATATGAATCCCACAAAGCATTTTATCATCCACAGAGAATAGAAGCCCACCCATCATTTTTTTTGATGTGTAATTAGCACCAAGATTCTTAAGTATTTGGTTTATTCTATCTGCTAAATATTCATCGTAGGCCATACTGATCACATTTTTGCCCAACTAAGTTACCGAATAAAAAGCTAAAGATTAACGTATGTCATCCCACCATCTATGCCTTATGTCTTCTTGATACGAATGCATAGCTCCAAGGGCGGGGTGTGTCACTACCATATTTTGTCGCTTTGCTTCCTTTACAAACCGATCCACAGGGTCCTTCCAGGAATGCTGGGCCAGTGCAAAACCGCCCCAATGCACCGGCATAATGTTGGCGACCCTGGCATCAAGAGCTGCCTGTACGCTTTCTTCTGGAAACATATGTATCTGGCGCCAGTTTTCGTTGTACTGTCCGCATTCCATAAAACCGAAATCAAAAGGCCCTAATTCTTCTCCGATATCTTTAAAATGAGAACCATATCCGCTATCCCCGCTAAACCAGATGTTTTCTGATGTGGTTTTGAAAGCCCAACCTCCCCAAAGCGATTTTGCCCGGTCGGTAAGACCTCTCCCCGAAAAATGGCGCGTTGGGGTAAAGGTTATATTGATGTCCTGAAAACGTTGATTGGCCCACCAATCAAATTCTGTAATATCCTCTTCTGGGATACCCCATTTTATTAAATGTCGTGCTACACCAAGGGCTACAAAATAGTGCTTAACCTTTGGTTGAAGTTTTTTAATACTCGCCAAATCCAAATGATCATAATGGTCATGCGAAAGCAACAGCAGATCAACTTCAGGGAAATGGTCAATAAAATCCAGGGTGTTATCACTAAAACGTTTCACCGGAAATGGGGCAATGGGTGCGGCATTCGGACCTAACATTGGATCTATGAGCAAGGTGCAGCCATTGACTCTCATTAAGATAGTTGAATGTCCATACCATATAAATTTGGATTGTATGGAGGAGTTTAAGAAAGCAATTTTATCGAAAGGGGTGACAGGCAATTTGGTTAATGGTTCCCTCCCCTCTTTTTCGAAAAACTGTTTATAAAGTAATTTGGGTAAGGTTTGAAAATTAATTTCCATTTTGGTTACTTCCAAATTGTCAAATTTTGTTCCGTCCCAATTTTTAGACGAAGCATATTTTTGTAAATCTCCTTTGGAAGCTCTAGCACCAAATTGTTTTCTCATGCTTTAATTAATTTGGGATATTATGTAGTTGTGGTTTGCATTACAGAATGTGAAATTATAAAAACATATTTTAATATAATTATATAACAATGTTGATCTTTTTTGTATATTTGTTAACCATATGGTTAAACTAATTAGTTAATAATGACGAAGACAAAAGATACTAATACGGAGCATATCATATTAGATGCCGCCAAGCGTGTGTTTCAAAATAAGGGTATGGATGGCGCACGTATGCAGGAAATAGCCGATGAAGCAAAGATCAACAAAGCTATGCTTCATTATTACTACAGAAGTAAACAACTGCTCTTTGAAGCGGTTTTTAAAAATGCTTTCGCGCTTTTGGCACCTCAATTAAACACCATTTTAAACGATGACTCTTCAGTGGAAACCAAAATTAGAAGCTTCACTTCCAATTACATTTCGTTTATTATTAAACACCCTTATCTGCCCACCTTTATTATTCAGGAACTCAATAGGAATCCCGACTTCATCTTAAAAATGAAAGGCAATAAGGGCTTTCCCAATATTGAAAAATTTAAAAAACAAGTTGTCGTTGAAGTTAAAAAAGGGATACTCAAACCAATAAAAGGTGAACAATTATTTATAAATATTATGGCTTTAAATGTATTTCCATTTGTAGCAGCACCTTTGATAAAAGCTTTTGTAAATATTGATAAAAAGGCCTTTAAGCAACTTATGGAAGACCGGAAGACAGAAGTCGCTGACTTTATTATTAACTCCATAAAAGCATAGCTAATGAAGCAAATATGTAACTATCTGATAGTATTCATTTCATTGAATGCTTTTGCGCAGGAACAACTGACATTGAATGATTGTTATGATTTGGTAGATATCAACTATCCTTTAGTACAACAAACTGACCTATTGGAAAAGCAAAATGCAATAGACATAGAAGCTATTGAAACAGAAAGACTACCACAATTAAATTTGACGGCTCAGGCTACCTACCAGTCCGAGGTTATTGAAATCCCTCTGCCGGATACAGGGATCGTCCCACCCAATAAAGATCAATACAACGCTACCCTTACTGTAAACCAGTTAATTTATGGCGGTGGATTGATTAATTCGTCAATTGAAGTGCAATCTGCAGACTTAAGGACAAAACAGAAGCAGGTTGAAGTTAATTTATATCAATTAAAAAAACAGCTTAATCAGTTGTATTTTTCCATCTTATTACTACAGGAAAATGTAGACCTCTTAAGAGTAAAAAGGGAACAACTGGAAGCAAAGCTGAAGGAAGTACAATCGGGAGTCAAAAATGGGGTTCTATTACCTTCTTCTGATAAAGTATTGGAAGCCGAATTACTAAAAATAAATCAGGGTTTTATAGAGCTCGATCTTAACAAGACTAGTTTGCTTCAAACTTTGGCAGCATTAATAGGCAAAGACATCAGCAGCACTACCCTACTGCAAAACCCGGAAATAAATACTAATTTGAAGCTTGAAATCTATCGTCCTGAACTGGAATTATTTCAACTTAAAAAAGAGCAAATAGAAACTTCGGAACAATTATTATCCAGACAAAACGTACCCAAATTATATGGTTTTGCTGATGGCGGCTTCGGAAATCCAGGATTGAACCCTCTCAATAATTCGTTTCAGCCTTTTTATATAGCCGGCATAAAATTGAATTGGAATGTATTTGATTGGAATGCCAATAAAAAAAAGCGTGAGTCCTTATCTATAAACAAAGACATTATTGATACGGAAACCAATGTTTTTAATCTAAACACCAGCATAGAACTCCTACAACAGCAATCTGAGATTGATAAAATTTCAAGCTTTATTGCTTCAGATATTGAGATTATTAAATTGCGTAAAGAAGTGCTCAATGCTGCAGATTCACAACTGAGAAACGGGGTAATTACCTCTTCGGCTTATATCACAGAACTAACCAATCTATACACAGACGAAAACACTTTAATCACGCATAAGATTCAATTAGAACTTGCAAAGGCAAACTTTAATATAATTCAGGGACAAAAATGAAAAAAAAATCAGTTTATATTTTAGGATTAGTCGCACTTAGTTTAAGTCTGTTATCATGCAGCAATGACAATGGGAAAGCCGATGGTTATGGCAATTTCGAAGCCACTGAAATCACCATTTCTGCAGAAAATAGCGGAAAATTGATGCAGTTTAATGTAAAAGAAGGTGACCTTCTTAATAAGGGGGATTTT
>CBDTVZ010000233.1:0-3864 GCA_965363995.1 uncultured Eudoraea sp. | reverse complement strand
TTTTTAAATTAACTAATTCCACACTTTTTTATGTGTTGGAAACATGAGTTTATTGTAAAAAACCCTTCATCAAAATGACGAAGGGTTTATTGCAATTAAAGTTTAAAGAAAAATAACTACTCCAGTATCCATGTCATAAAGGGCACCTTTGATATCTATTTCACCATTTTCCTTCATTTCTCTTAGGATTGGACTTTCCCCAGTGATTTTCTCCATAGCGATACGCACATTGTTTTCACTTACTTCATGTACCAATAATCTATTTTGAGAACTCCTAGGTCCTTTTGAAACGGTCGACATTTTTACTGCCGGTGCTATGTTTTCTAGCATCTTGGTGATGTGTCCTAATTCGGCACCATCTATTGCTGCATGGATTGCCCCACAGTTTTCATGACCTAGTACCAATATTAGTTTAGCACCTGCGACCTTGGTAGCAAATTCCATACTACCTAGAATATCATCATTGATGAAATTTCCGGCAACCCTCGTCACGAAGATATCCCCGATACCTTTGTCGAACACATCCTCTACCGGAACCCTACTATCTACACAAGACAATACTATCGCTTTGGGAAATTGTGCATCCGCGCTCTCTCGTATCTGAAAGGAATGATCTCTGGCGGTAAGATCGCTCCTGACAAATCTTTCGTTTCCCGCCCTCAAACTTTCAATCACTTGACTTGGTGATAGGGCTGCCTGCTCCTCTGCGGTCAGTACGGATTCAATACGTATTTGACTCTTTGGTATTTCAATGGTTGCTGCCTCTGATTGTTGGGCATTTGCCGTTGAAAAAGCCAGGAAAACTGCTAGTGTCATTATTTTTTCTCTCATAACTATTGTTTTTAAATTCTGGACAAAAATAGATTGTATGAGTACAAATGAAACTATTACTATTCATAAATAATAGTTAAGACTTTATTTATTAATAGTAATACTATTAATATTGAGAAATAGAAGTTGTAATGTAGGGTCTAACAACAAGAGTCAAATTCTATTAAGTGATCTCTTATTGGAGATATCCATAGAATTGGCTCTTAGCCATTTAAACTCCTTTTTGCGGGCTCTTTTCCAAAAGCACTGAAATTTTGCTTGGGGAGTCTTGTTTGTGGTCTCTTTTGGTAGTTTCGTTAACTTACTTTTTATAGGACATATGTGGTTTACTTAAACGATACTTTTTATGCAAACTCTTTACAAATTGCACCTTTTGTAAAGAGTTTTTGCTTTGTACAAATTTTTTCACCCTCTTTAAAAGGTCAGATAAACGATAGTGTTACCCCAAATCTTACCATAACTTACCTGCGCATGGATCCTGTGGAATTTTTGTAGTGTTCCGGCAGATAAGCGTGAAGCAAAAATTCCATAGGGCGCACCTTACTTTTGATTTGGAACGCTATCTTTTTCCTTTATCCATTTTTGATACGATTGATAGTGCCCGGGGTTTTGGTCAAAATATCCTCTAAGATTTGAAATTACCTGCTGCTCCCCTTCGGCAAATGCTCTTTCCTGAATATGGCCTGTTCGAGATACTCTGAAAGCCAGATAGCCAATAATCACCAATGAAATAATCCAAATCGAATAATGCAGCCATAGCTGTACTTTTGGGACCGATCTAGCCTTTAAAAAGTGCTTCTCGATATTATGAATTGATTCTTGAATCCTTATGTTCTTATCCTTCTCGGAGTCCAGATGTTCTCGAAGCAACCTTTCAATATCCGAAGTATCCGGTTGTATTTTGATATTATCCACGTTTTGGGTCAATTGCTCCAATCTCCCTATAGCCTTGTTGAACCCGTCCAGCTCATCGTTGAGCAGTTCCATGACCTCGTCCAGTTTCTTATATCCCATAGCTTATTGTTTTAATAACCGATTCCTATATCGATTCCCCTATCGATGGTTCTTTTAATTGTTTTTTTCAGCAGGCTTTTAGCTATGCTAGAAGCTAAGTTGGTGCTCATTTCCAGGGTCTTTCCCAGAACTTGCAGCGACTTGCCGGCTTCTATAGGTTTTCCTACGCCCTTGTACTGAGAAAGCTGCGCCATAATTTTTCCTCCCGACATGGAACGGTGTACCTCGCTTGCCTTAAAATTGTGGCCTTGATATCCGAATCGAAATCCCTGTAATTTGTTAGCGCGATTTATACTTGGTATAACTTCAACATTCTGTTCTTTCATCGCCTTCATATAATCATCAAGCGTTTTTGGCCTTTCGTTCTCCATTACCCTCAGATGTATATTTTTTATTTCGAGACGTACATGTATGGAATCCAGTTCCTTTTCCAATTGCACCTCCTTGACCGTGGTCAGTCCCATTTCCTTGGCCACATTTTCAGCGGCCAGTTGGCTCCGCTTTCCGATAAAACTATCATTGTATGCCTTGCCATCAAAACCGATACGGTTCACATAAAGATGCACATGGATATGCGCTTTGTCCCTGTGGACAAAAGCGATGGCCTGACGTTCCTTCAATTGCATTTCCTTGATGAACCTTTGGGTAAGTTCCGTTAGTTTCTCTTTGGTCAGGTTGGTGCCATCTTCCCGTGTCGGGCTGAGTATAAAGCTCAGGGTGTTTTTTTGGCAACGTGTGTTCTGTTCCTGTATCAGTTTGAACTCCTCGGTTATCTGTTGTGGATTATCCCCGGCCAAATGTTGGCGGAGGACTACTTCCGCATCCTTCTCCTGGTTCCAGCCGTAATCGATACCTGTTCCTGTGTGCGCTATTGAATTTCCTTTTCCTATCATTTCTTTATTTTCTTGAAATTATAGAGGTGTGTCCGTATTTCTTCTGTCAATTTTTCAACTTCACTAGCCAGTTTTGGATTGTGTTTCTTGAACATATTTCCGATACTAGTAAAGTTGTTCTTATACTTGATTAACATTTTATAATGGGTCAATTGTTCTTCTGTCAAACGCTCGATGACCGAATTCCCAAAAGCGGAACTACGGCAGTATTCGGAAAGGGAAATACCTGCCCGTTCGGCCCTTTTCTTGAGCAGCTTTTTCTCATAGATGGAACATCGGAATTTGATATAGGTCCTTTTCATTTCACTTTTTCTTTGCGACCGCCGGGAGTAAAGCAAGTTTGTTTTTGTGGCAACAAAAACACATCTTGCACTCCCTGCCCAAGTCCCTTTTTAGCACTATGCATAAGCCATTCGTTCATATCCTTAAATCCTTTATAGAGCATTGATTTGTCTTCACAGTTCTTAGAGTACTTTATCAATTTTTGGGTCGTTCGCTTTCCATTTACATCATTGTCCAAAAAAAGGTAAATGTGGGTATAATCATTAATAATACTTATTGCTTTTTGAGCAAATGCCGTGGAGTTCAATACCAAAAAATCATATGTAGTTTTCAATTTTTTATTCATGTTCAAAATCGATAATAGGTCGAACATTCCCTCGGTAATAATGAGCTTTGTATTTCCGTTTTTGATATGGGTGATATCCTTTGGCGAACTAGAATTCTTTACATATTTGTTTCTCAATTCCCACCCCCCGGATTTATTCTTTAAACCCACGGCGAAATAGCTTTTATCTTTAAAAGTATAATGAACTTCCCTGAAAAATGTCAAAGCTGTTTTCAGCTCAATGTTTCTTATTTTCAAATATTCTTTCAGGGCAAAATGGGTCAACTGTTTGACTTTAGTGATTGTTATTTTAGGCCCATTTTCTTCCCGTTTTAAAATCGGTTGCTGTTGAAAAGAAAAAGAGGTCTGATCCTGTTCAATTATTTTTAAAGCTTCTTTTACCGAACATTTGGTGATTTGGCATACCAGGTCGATTACATTTCCGCCCTGTCCTTCTCCATGATCGTACCATCTGTTCAGTTTCTTGCACACCTTGAAAGAGGCTTGGGTTTCTGAGCG
>CBDTVZ010000232.1:0-3877 GCA_965363995.1 uncultured Eudoraea sp. | reverse complement strand
CACCAGTAATAGTTGTAAACCCCCCAGTGAATCTTACATTGAGATTATCGATTAATGCATAATTTTTTATAGACAGATTTATCAGCACAACTATATTATATAATATGGTCTGTAAAGATAAATTATTATTGGAATGAAAATGAAGTGATTAATATGTTATTTCATCCCAAGTTGTGGTATAAAATGGAGCTACTTTATTTAATGTCTCTTTCAGGGCAACAATATCTACTTTTGGCCCATCAGAAAAGATGTCTTGTATTTCCGCAGATTTGGCATCAAAGAAAGTTTGTATTAAGAATGCATTAGGTCTTCTTTGTGATAAAGTCTCAAACAACCTCATGGAACCTGCTATCACTTGCTTGCCAGTGCTATTGTTATCCGCTAAAATATCCAACCCCTTTCGGTGATAATTGTACATTGCAATTTTATATTCTCTAAAGGTATTTGACAGGAGGTTATCAACCAACTCAAATCGTGTCCTTTTGTCCGAAGCCGCTTGTCTCCAGCCGGAAAAATTACTACCCTGCGCCAGGGTAACAATTTGTTGTGCTTCCTTGTAAAACTCAGTACCACCTTCCAAGGCAAAAGTATCTGCGTCCATACCGAGTATTATGTATACATAATAGGAAATAACTGCAACCAGATTAGTATCAAATACGTTCGGGTTATAAATTAAAGGTTGAAACTCAATGTACTGAAAATTAAATTGATTGTCCTTATAATTAAAAATGGGGCTTTCATAAGAGGTGTTAAAGACCGGCCGAGAGGACTGTATCTGAATATTAGCACTAAATCTGTCGGAAGCGTAATCAGATACTGTAATAAACATTCTGGCATTTACCCGTTCATTTTCCTTATAAATCCGGTTCGTCCATTGCCTTTTATTGACAAAATCATTAAGGGCACGCTCTAAAGTCCCAAATATTTGCTTATTTGTCTGGTTTACCTGATCTGCATTAATTGTGATAGTGCAATTAAGCTCCTGCGAACTAATGATATTAGCAAAAAGAAGGATAAATAAGAGAATTAAAAAATTACGCATGACCCCTGCTGATGATTTCGTTCAATATGTCTAAGGCTACTTCGGCCTTATTCTTAACTTCAAACGTTTTTATCTCCAAATTCTTATCTATAAAAGTTATTTTGTTTGTTCTCTTACCGAACCCTGCATCTTTGTCATTAAGTGAATTCAGAACAATTGCATCTAAATTCTTTTTCTTTAATTTCTTTTTGGCATTCTCCACCTCATTTTCAGTCTCCAATGCAAAGCCCACTAAATATTGATTCTTCTTCTTATCTCCCATTGACAAAAGAATATCTTTATTTTTAACAAAATCAATTTGAAGGGTTTCAGATTCTTTTTTTATTTTTTGTTCATATACCCGACTTGGTCTGTAATCAGAAACCGCAGCAGCACATATAGCAATGTCGCATTCATGATAATACCTATGAACGGCATCAAACATTTCCTGTGCAGAAACTACCCTTACTATTTCTATGGACGGATTTTTGTCTGTTAAGTTTGAAGGTCCTGATACCAATACAATTTCTCCCCCAAGTTTAGCAGCTGCATTTGCCAATTCAAATCCCATAAGACCAGAGGAATGATTGCCAACGAAACGTACAGGGTCTATGGCTTCATATGTGGGCCCGGCTGTAATCAATATTTTTTTTCCTTTTAGCGGTAAGTTATTGGAAAGATATTCCTGTATAAACTGTACGATATCTTCCGGTTCTGCCATACGTCCTTCGCCAAATAATCCACTTGCTAATTCACCTTTACCGGCTGGAATTAAAATGTTGCCAAAAGTCTGTAATTTTTTCAGACTCGCTTTTGTAGTTGGATGTTTATACATATCAAGATCCATCGCCGGGGCAAAGAATACCGGGCATTTAGCGGATAGGTAGGTAGCTAGTAATAAATTATCACAAGTACCACTTGCCATTTTGCCCAGGGTATTGGCTGTAGCCGGAGCAATAAGAATTAAATCAGCCCATAAACCAAGATCAACGTGATTGTTCCAATCCACGCTCGCTTCTTCCTCTTTAATAAAACTGCTGAGTACAGGATTTTTGGATAAGGTAGCTAAAGTAAGAGGGGTAACAAATGAACGGGCGCTTTCAGTTAAGATAACCTTAACTTCAGCGCCTGCTTTGATAAATAATCTAACCAGAAAAGTGGTTTTGTAAGCAGCGATACCCCCGGTAATACCTAAAAGGATTTTTTTGCCGCCTAACATATTACTGCTGGTCTTTCTCTGTATTCCTATAGTAAATTTTATCTTCCAACCATTCCATTACTGCCAAAGCATGAGGTTTGGGAAGTTTTTCATAAAATTTTGAAACTTCAATTTGCTCCTTATTTTCAAACACTTCCTCAAGACTATCGCTATATGTGGCAAATTCTTCAAGTTTTTCCAGAAGTTCTTTTTTAATTTCAGAATTAATCTGGATCGCTCTCTTGGCAGTTATTGATATGGCCTCATAAATATTATCTGTATTATCATCAAACTCATTTCTGTCGATGGTAACGGTTGAAACCGGGGCTTTGGAATTCTTCAAATCGTTCATATTCATTTTGAAAGGTTATTTAGTTCGGAATAATTGTTTAATTGCTCATCTACTTTTTCAATCAATTCATTGGCTACTTCCGCATATTTGCTTTCTGGGAAGTATTTGAACAAATTATTATATGCGATTTTAGCAGCCTCCAGACGCTCTTTTTTGCGCTTATCTGTACTGTTAAAGGCTATATTTGTAGTTGCCTCAATTTTCAGATAAAGTGCATCCTCCTTATAAATTGATCCAGGGTTATCTGAAATAAAATTATCTAAAGCCGCTATAGCGGAAACACTATAGTCTAAAATATATGACTCTCCAAGATTTGTATATTGTTTAGCAATTTCAAAAGTTTTCAGTTCTTTCTTAGTTGTTAATTCCTTTGCCATAATATTTGCCTCGGCAAAGTACTCAGATTCAGGGTAAAGATTAATAAACAACTGCAATTTGGTTAAGGCCTTATCCGTATCACTCTGGTCTACAGAATACCTAGGTGAAAGCATATAATAACTTTTCGCTCCAAGAAATGCAGCCTCAGAGGCCTTATCACTTTTAGGATAGGACTTCAAAAATCGTTCAAATTGATAACCAGCAAAATTGTAATCCTTAATTTCATAGAAACTGTTGGCAAAAAAGAACATTACACGCTCTCCCTGTGGTTTACCTATATATCCAGGAGCAATTTGTTCTAATAGGTGATTGGCCTTTTTAAAATTCCCCTCATTATATAGCTTTTCTGCAACTTCATACTTTACCCTGGTATCAGTGTTTTTTATTGCCTTATGGTATTCACTACATGAATTTAAGGCAATAATGATTATGAGTGAGTAAAAAAGATATTTGGTTCTAAAAAACATTTGGCAAAATTAGGGATAATTGGCGGAATAAAAAATATTATTTAAGTGCTAAGATAGTACCTGTAAGGGCATTAAAAAGGGATTTTAATAAATTTTTAACCCAATTTTAGCTTTTTCATTTCTACGATAATACGACAAATACGGGTTCGAGAGATAATTTGATCATTATCTTAAGCTCTGATTTTTGTAAAAGTCCTCATAAATTCATTAATATGCCCTTTAAGTCTTGAGGATGCTTTAACCAATGGTAAACGCACTGTTGGACCACAAATTCCTTGAATTTCCAAAACCGATTTTATCCCTGCGGGATTTCCCTCCTGGAAAATTAATTTCATTCCCTCAATCATCGCATTGTGTAAGGCATAGGCTTCTTCTGTATTACCTTGTAATCCCAATCTAATCATTCTGGAAAATTCATTTGGCAGACCTTGTCCTAAAACAGAAATAACCCCTACCCCACC
>CBDTVZ010000231.1:0-3883 GCA_965363995.1 uncultured Eudoraea sp. | reverse complement strand
TACCAAGGGCAAAAGTGAGATCATATGCCGAGCCTTCTTTTCTTAAATCGGCCGGGGCCATATTGATGGTGATTTTTTTTCCGGGAATTTTATAGCCATTATTGAGTAAGGCGGCAGCAATTCTGAAATTACTTTCCCGAATGGCATTATCCGGCAGACCAACCAAATGATAGCCAATTCCTCTGTCCACATTCACTTCAACAGCTATGGTGGTTGCTTCTACTCCAAATACGGCACTACCATAAACTTTTGAAAGCATACTTTTTTATCTATGCTATAATTCATTTGTTAAAAAGAACATAGATAATTTTCTTCACCGCATAAAAAGTGCGGACAAAGAATAACTTCACAGATAATAATGATCGAAGGTTTAATTTCCTTTCGGCGAAAACTGAAGCAAAGACTTTGAAGTAGTGATAATTTCCTCCTTATTCATCATCATTTTTCTGAATTCACCATTAATAAACATTTGTGCCTGATCTTTATAATGAGGACTAAAAGGGTTCCCGGATTGGCCGGTAGGTAAAATACTCATGCTATTCTCTATATCCGAAAAGTCAACAATACGTCTTGTAGATGGTCCTGTACTTACTTTATTCCGGCCATCCGCACTATATGGAAAGAACATATTGTTTATAACCTCTCTGGTTCCTTCCACAGGAAAAGGGCCCACATTAAAAAAAGAACGGAACATTTCAACCTGTCCTATCGGATGTCCATGTTCCAGAGTATGTACTTTGTCCCACGTCCATTGTGAACTTCTATCCCCAAACTCCTCTTTTAAGGATTTCAAGGCCATTACAAAGGAGCTTAAAACGATATCATTTTTGCTTTCTATAGTATCTTCAGTTTGGGTATTATCCCACCAAACTGAACTTTCTTTCTGAGCCATCGGTGCAATCAGCCGTTTATGAAAATGGGTAGTTAAAAATTGCTGAAAAAGTTCGGGCCCAAGTTCATCTTCAAAAGTATTGCTTAAGAAGAAGTATATCCATCTGTGAAATATAGTGGCTTCCACACTATTTAAGGGAGAACTTCCATCCCAGGAACTCAGTTTATCCAAAAGGTTAATGTCCTCTTCGCTTAGTTGTTTTACATCAACCAGTTTGGTAAGGTTTGATATAATTTCAGGAATTACAGAAGAGGTGCCATCTGTAATCATATCCATCATTGAATTTTTATCCCAATCATCCTTCTCGTCTAATAATTGAACGATGCGCTTTGCCCTGTTCTCAGGTAAATAGTAACCGGGGTATTGCATCCCGGCTATGGAATCGGGCTGGTTATTGGCGGAGTATACATAGTTCCAGGGCGGATTTACCGCAGATGGATTCTCACTGAAATCCAGAAAACGTACTGGTTCATAAGCGCCGGAACTTCCATCCATAATTAACTTGGTCTGGGCACTATCGGGCATCTGATATAACTTTGCCACTGCCCACCAGGCCACATTACCTTCTTTGTCACCATACATAATATTTAGGCCGGGAGCGTGAATGTCTGGTAGTGCCTTTTGAAATTCAGTGATATTGTTAGCATGGCTCATCCCGTATAGTGCATCCAGCACTCTATTTTCCAACTTAGTATAGGTCCAGGAGATACTAATAGGTTTATCACCGGAAATTTTATTGGATATGCTATCCAGTACAGGACCGTGATGTGTTTTTTTATAACTCAAGGTTACATCAGTACTATCTTTTATTTTAATGATCTTCGAAACAATTTCATAATTCTTCCAACCCTCTTTGGTTTTGTATTTTGTATTGTCTGTAGGATGTGTTTCCTCATAATAAAAATCCACGTCATCATTTTCAAACATGGTAATCCCGTAAGCCAGATTTCTATCATGTCCGAGAATTGGAAAGGGTATCCCTGCCATGTAATAACCATATTTTTCATAGTCCGGGGTACTTATATGTGCCTCGTACCATACAGATGGCTGGGCAAATTCAATGTGTGGATCATTTGCCATGATTACTTTACCCGATTTGGTTTTTGCAGGGGCCATTACCCAGCTATTACTCCCTTCAAGCTGAGGAACCGGCAAATTAGCCAGGGCCTTTGAAATGGAAGCAACCAATTGAGCTTCTTTTGAATCCTCTGGTGCAGACTTATAATTCTTAATCCATTCGGTGTTTTTATTCACATCAATTTCTAAATCTTTAAGATATTCAGGGCCTAATTTATTTTTGATCACTGTTAGTAATGGATCCGTTTTTTGGGCCATTGCAAAACTAAATGCCATATAACCAATAGAATTATAAACATCTTTGAGGCCAAAAGGCTTCTTGTCAATGCCCGTCAGATAAAACTCAACCGGCGTAGGTCCATTTTCTATAAATTGGTTTATCCCATCTAAATACGCCTCGGTAAGCCGTGATGTCTTGTTCATACTTTCCCGCTGTTCTATAGTTTTAGCAGAAGCCTCGTCAATACCCAGGGAAAGAAAAAATTTATCTGTTGAAAGTAATTTAGAACCAAAAACCTCTGATAACCCACCTCTGGCCACTCTTCTCAACAATTCCATTTGCCAAAGTCTGTCCTGGGCATGCACGTAGCCAAGCGTTCTAATTGCATCCTCTTCATTTTCACCATAAATGTGAGGAATACCATAGGAATCATAATAGACAGATACCTCATCAGACAGATTTAATAATTGTTTTTCACCTTCATAGTCGGGTTTCAGGGTTTGTATGAAGATAAACGCGGCAAGAGACAAAAGTCCAAGAAATGCCAGTAGAATCAGGAGGAATTTTTTAATTTTCTTCAAGAGTAAGTCTTTGAGGTTTAAAGATAAATAAAATGAGCTACTTGAATTATTAGTGTCTTTTTTTTGATCTGTCTTTTATAAATTGAACCCAAAGATTATAAAAATCTCATTAAAAAATTCTGTTATATAGGTAATAATTGAAGGTATAATTGTTTTATGGTAAAATGCTGGTCAATTTAGCCTTATTGAGCTTATCAAAGTTTTTAAGACCTTCTTTCAACCAATTTTCATAGGTTTCACTATCAGCATTTTGAATTGAAGAATTCAAGACCTCCAGATCCGGGGAAAGTAAAACGTAATAGGGTTGTGATGCTGCGCCAAAGTTGAGGGTTTGAAAAGTACCCCATTTTTCCCCTACGGTCTCAATATTTTTTACCCTTCCAGAATCGAATTTATAATCAAATTTTTCATGCTCCGGCAATGATTTTCTGTCGTCAATATATAAGGAAATCAGCACGTAATCCTCTTTAAGCATTTCATAAATATCGGGTTCGCTCCAGACGTTTTCTTCCATTTTTCTACAGTTCACACAGGCCCATCCAGTAAAATCGAGTAATACAGGCTTCTTTTCTTTTTTAGCATATGCTATCCCTTCTTCAAAATCTTTAAAGCAGTTAAGTCCAAGAGGGCAATTACTTTCTTTATCCACAACGGAATAAAAATCCGGAGGTGGAAATCCACTTAATAATTTAAGGTTGGTAATATTAAAAGCACCTGATATCAAATAAACAGTAAAGGCAGCAGTTAAAATGCCAACTCCGATTCTGGTTTTAGATAACTTTTGTTTTGGCCCTTCATGGGGAAATCTGATAATTCCAAATAAGTATAAAACCAATAAAACAAAAAGCAGTATCCAGATCCCCAGGAAAATTTCTCTCTTTAGGAAACCCCAATTGCCAACAAGGTCTGCATTAGATAAAAATTTAAAGGCCAGGGCCAATTCAAGAAATCCAAGAAATACTTTTACGGTATCCATCCATCCACCGGACTTGGGTAAAGAATTTAACCAGGCAGGAAATAACGCAAATAATGCAAAAGGTAAGGCAAGGGCAACTCCAAATCCCAACATTCCTGCTGAAAGATTATTGGCGACATCGCCTTCAGCCAGGGTAG
>CBDTVZ010000230.1:0-3887 GCA_965363995.1 uncultured Eudoraea sp. | reverse complement strand
GACGATCTTTTCCACTTTTTAATTGTGCTTTTTCAGGGTCCGTGGCTAAAATAGCACCTACGGTAAACAATTTATCCTGGGTAGTAATAAGAATCGCTCTGGAATGCTCATCCATTTCCTGATCCCTTAGGAGGCCAAGCCATGAATTTAGTTCATCCACAGTGCCATAACCGTTAATGCGAATATGATGTTTGGCAACCCTTGTACCTCCAAAAAGTGATGTTGAGCCCTTGTCTCCGGTTTTGGTATATATTTTCATAGGCTATTTTAGAACTTTTGAGTTGCAAGTTAGGAAATTGGCTTTATATGTAATTTTTACTCTGTGATAAATAGGAAACCATAAAAGATTCACTCTTTTTCCTTCCGCTCATAACCATCCATGAATTTCCTTGATTTTCTTTTCTTAGAGCTTTTTTTACCAAGAATAGAAATGACTAAATAGATAAGGACCACTGCGGCTAATATGTAATAGATACTGTTATTCATAGTTCATAAATAATCTTTCTTAAAGTTAAGAGTTTAAATTCGAATCTTAAAATGTTCCCGGGCTTGTGTTTTATGGAAAAAAAGAAGGCCGCCAAAATAAATATCAACGCTAACTGTTACAAAATCGGCAAGAAGTAATTTATTCCACAGTTCTTTCGAGGCCTTGTTTTTCCTGATATCGCCAATATATATTATTCCCTTGGGTTGTTGTTTGGCGTAGTTTTCCATAGCCAAAATTTGAGATTCTTTAACCAGTTTCCCATAGTATTTTATATCAAATGGCTCTTTAAAGGAAAGTGATGGAAATTCGTCTTTCACTTTATTTCTTAAAAGCTCATCTCCCTCTTCAAAACCTATACTATTTGGTTTGAAGTAATTTAGGCATTTGAAAAATATATTCAGTGATTTTGATCTGCAGTATTTATGTTTTATATAAAGACCCTTTGTAACAAAGCGGTAAATAAACGGAGAATGAATTCCGTGCTGGTTAGTTGCCTTAAACCAAAATTTCAGATAGTGAAAGGTATTGGACATTAAAGTAAATTCTAATTATCAGTAAATTTGAATAGTGCAATTACAACTATTTGAATTAGTCTTCCAATAGCGCTGAAAGCTCAAACCATCGCTCTGTTTTGTCCTCAAGATTTTTTATAATATCTTTTAATCTTATTGATAAAACATCTATTTCTTCTCCGGATAGAGCAGTATTAGCAAATTCATTTTGAAGCTCCTTCTTTTGATTTTCTAAATTCTGAATAGACTTTTCCAGTTTGTTATACTCTTTTTGCTCCTCAAAAGACAGTTTTTTGCTTTTGTCATCAGACCGCCAGGAACTTTTATTTGTTTTATTTTGGGTACTATTCCCCTTTTCCGCCCTTTGTTCTATAACTGCACTGTCTTCATATGCCCTGTGATCTGAATAATTCCCCGGGAAATCTTCAACAATTCCATTCCCCTTAAATATAAACAAATGATCTACTATCTTATCCATAAAATAGCGGTCATGAGATACTACCAGCAGGCATCCGGGAAAGTCCAGCAAAAAGCTCTCAAGGATATTTAAGGTAATAATATCCAGATCATTGGTTGGCTCATCCAGGATCAGGAAATTAGGATTCTGGATAAGGACGGTACATAAATACAATCTCTTTTGTTCCCCACCACTCAGTTTTTCTACAAAATCATATTGTTTCTTTCTATCAAATAAAAATCGTTCCAAAAGCTGTTGAGCCGAGAGTTGTCTACCTTTTTTTAAAGGAATATAATCCCCGAATTCTCGAATGACATCAATTACTTTCTGACCTTCTTTTATTGTAATTCCATTTTGGGTATAGTATCCGAATTTAATGGTCTCTCCAACTACAATTTTTCCACTATCCGGCTGTTCAAAGCCTGTGACAATATTCAGGAAAGTAGATTTGCCAGTACCGTTTTTACCAATAATTCCGATTCGTTCTCCCCTTAAAAAATTATAATCAAATTTATCGAGTAAGATAATTCCCGGGTAGGCTTTAGAGACTTTATGAAGTTCCAGAATTTTACTGCCCATACGCTCCATATTTATCTCCAATTGAATTTCATGGTTCTCTCTCCGTTGGTGTGCCTTTTCTTTGATGCTATGGAAATCATCAATACGCGATTTGGATTTTGTGGTTCTTGCTTTAGGCTGTCTTCGCATCCAGTCCAGCTCTTTTTTATAAAGCAATTTGGATTTATGTTGTTCTACCGCTTCGCGTTCCAATCTGCCTTCTTTTTTCTCCAGGTAGTAGGCATAATTTCCTTTGTATGAATAAAGCTGACCATTATCTAGTTCCAGGATCTCATTACAAATCCTTTCCAGAAAATACCTGTCATGAGTAACCATAAAAAGAGTTATCTTTTTACGACTAAAATAATCTTCGAGCCATTCTATCATCTCCAGATCTAAATGATTTGTGGGTTCATCCAGAATTAATAGATCTGGCTCATTCAACAGGGCATTGGCCATTGCCAGTCTCTTTTTTTGGCCACCGGATAGACTGCTTACTTTGGCCTTAAGATTTTCTAGTCTTAATTTGGAAAGAATTTGTTGGTATTGCGTTTCAAAATCCCAGGCGTTACTCCTTTCCATAGACTCGAAAGCTTTTTGGTAAGCTTCTTCATTTTCGGGATTGTCCAGAGCTGCTTCATAGGCAGCAATAATCTTTAGAATCTCATTGTCAGATTCCAAAATGGTTTGCTCTACGGTTAGTTGAGGATTAAGATCTGGTTCTTGTTCCAGAAAAGATATTCGAATTCCTTTACGGTAGTTTACGGCACCGCCATTTGGGACATCTTTCCCTGCCAGAATATTTAAAATTGCAGTTTTACCTTCTCCGTTTCGGGCAACCAGCGCAATTTTCTGATTCTTATTTATGCCAAACGAGAGGTCTTCGAACAGGACTAATTCTCCATATGATTTGGCTATATTTTCTACGGAAACCAAATTCATTGGAGACCTGGGTTGGAATTTGTGAAATAGCGGTAAAGTAAGGCATATCTATGACCAAGTATGGCAAATACAACTGCTATTAGCGGAGAAAATTGTTGAATTTGAAAAATCCAAAGTACCAGGGTAATAGCCATTAAAATGAGTAGTATCAGAATATATTTACCCATCCATTTTGGGATTCGGTCTTTTCTTAGGAGAAAATAACAAGCTACAATATTGAATGGAAATGCCCATAGGATATTAAAATTATTTGCGGTTGCCGAATGATCGGTCAGAAACCATAGGTAGAAAATGAGTAATCCTGCAGATCCGGTAATCAGAAATAAAAAAAAGTCGAGCCTCCTGCTCCGTGTACCATTTCTTAGATCTATATATGATATTGCGAGAGTAAAGAGTAATAAAAGAACTAACCAAAAAAGCGGTGATAGGCCAAAATTATTAATAAATTTTTTGTTGTTATAATCCAGAACGGCACGTTCCCGAAGGACCAAAGGGCTCCCGGTCAAAGTTGTATTATTCATTTGTAGCATAACATATTTGGGCAGGAACATATATTCTTCAGGGGCAGCTTCCCTATCTATCACGGACCCCAGAGCAAGGTCTATGCCAAAACTTGACCATGAATTTGTAAGCAGATTTTGTTGTATCAGATCTCTGAAAGTGTAGTGGTTTTTAAGATGCTCTCCATTAAATTCAAGGCTGTTTCCAAGAACTTTTTTTAATACCTCTGGTAATTTAGTAGCACAATTATCAAATAAGAAGTCGTATTTATAATCCCTGTTTTCGGGCTTTCGGTTGTTTTCTAAAAACCGGAATAGGGCGTTTTGTTCTTCCCGATCAAGATTTAATATTTGTTCTTTTACCCATCTGTTTTCAAGTTCATAAGTAAAGAGGAAATCTGAAAATTTTGACACACTTAAGGAATAAAGCA
>CBDTVZ010000229.1:0-3890 GCA_965363995.1 uncultured Eudoraea sp. | reverse complement strand
ACAAAGACAATCATCGGAGGCATCATATTCCAATCCCGGACTATCACGCCATGTCTATGGAAAATCTGGTTGGGGAATTGCAGAGATTGGTTCGAAATGAGAAAGTGCAGGCCATTAAAAAACATGTCGATGGCATAAAATACGAATTTGACTTAAAATTCCTTGATTTTTTAGAACATAAAAAAGAAGATTTCATAGCCAAGGGTGGTAACGAAATTGACTTCAGATATAATTCTGTTACCAAACGGCAATTCAACGAGGTCTATTCTGAATACCGTGATAAAAGAAATACATACTATAAAAGTCTAGAGCAAAATCTAAACGAAAACCTTGCAAACCGACTGGAAATTATTGCTGAGCTGAAGGGGCTCGTGAATGTTGAAGAAGATATTAACACCACTTACCGAAATTTTAAAGATATTCTGGAAAGATGGCGAAATGCAGGACCAATCCCAAGAAATAACTACAATGATGTATGGAGAACATACCATCACCATATTGAGATTTTTTACGACTTCCTGCATCTTAACAGGGAATTAAGAGACCTGGATTTTAAGCATAATTTAGAGGAAAAGTTAAAACTAGTTGAATGTGCTGAAGCCCTGGCTGAAGAAGAGGACCTCAATAAAGCGTTTAGGGAATTACAAACACTTCATAAGGTTTGGAAAGAAGATATAGGGCCGGTTGATAAAAAACATCGAGAAGAAATTTGGGAACGCTTTAGTAATGCTACCAAAGCCATGCACCAAAGGAGACAGGATTATTTCAAGGATCTTGACAAAGTGTATGAAAAAAACCTGGAAAAGAAAAAGAGCATTATTCAAAAGATTGTCGAAATAGGGTCTCATGTTGCCAGCCACCATAAAGACTTGCAACAACAAATAAGAGATATAGAGGAACAACGAGAAGCTTTCTTTAAGGCCGGTAAAGTACCTCAGAATGTGAATGAACAAACCTGGGCAGATTTTAAGGAAGCTGTTCGAGGGTTTAACAGAAATAAAAACGCCTATTATAAAAAACTTAAAAAAGGTCAGCAGGGTAATCTCGACAAGAAAAGGGACCTTGTAAGCTTAGCAGAATCTTTAAAGGAAAGTGAAGACTGGGATACGACAACCTCTGAAATGAAAAGAATTCAGAGGGAATGGAAAGCTATTGGGCATGTGCCCCGAAAATATTCTGATAAGATTTGGAATGATTTTAAAAATGCCTGCAATCATTATTTTGACAGGTTGCATGCCGTAAAAAATAAAGCTCATACTGAAGAGTCTGTAAATTTTGATAATAAATTCACCTGTCTGGAAAAACTTAAAACATTTGAACTGAGTGGTGATAAAGAAAAAGATTTGACCACAGTGAAGGCTTTTATTGAAGAATGGAAGTCCTATGGCAGGGTTCCTTTTAATAAAAAGAATATAAATGTAAAGTTTAACACCATTCTGGATGCTATTTTAAAAAAGCTTGATGTTAGTAGACAAGAATCGGAGCTTATGAAATATGGCGACAAGCTTAAAAAACTTGCAAACGCAGATAATGAAAGAGCCCTGCTCAATGAGCGGACATTCATTCGAAGAAAGATAGATGAAAGCTTAAATGAAATTCGCCAATTAGAAAACAATCTACTATTCTTCTCAAATACTTCAGGAGACAATCCTCTTGTTAAAGATGTTGTAAAGAACATAGACCGTCAGAAAGAAACCTTGGCAACTTGGAAAGCCAAGTTGAAAAATCTGAACATTATGCAACATAATCTTAACAAAGAAGAAATTCAGGCAAATGAAGACCCCGACAATTCATTAGAAGAATAAAACATTTGTATGAAATATCCTCCACATAATTACTCATTATTATTCGTGAAAAATTAATAAAGATTAATAAAGTGGCATTATTTATCTTCTGGGGTAATTAATTTAAAACTCTTTTATTTTTATATTTCTAAATTTGATTCTGTAAGTTTCATCTGCCTGAAGTGCAATATAAACCTCAGATAAATCATCGTGTAAATATCCTTTGTAAGTTTACGATTAATCAAGGCAAGGATTTGGTTACTTTGACTAGTGATTTTAAGGCAAATCCACTCTCCTGAAGATTAGGAATATACTGAATAATTAAAACCAAAATTTAGAAGAAATGGACTTTATTAATGATACACTCAACTGGTGCAAAGGAGAAATTTTTGAGGGCAAAATGAGCCTCTTATTTGGACTGTTCATTCTACTAATAAGCCTGGCCTATTTTAAATGGGGAAGTACCCCGGGAGCCCGGGCCATGTTTTTGCCTTTGCTTGTAATTGCCCTCCTGACCATTAGTGCAGGAATCTACCTCGTAAGTACAAACCAGAATCGAATACCGAGATATGAAATACAATTTAAAGAAAATCCACAGCAATTTTTAGAGAGCGAAAAGAAACGGACAGCAGAGTTCATAAGATGGTATCCAGTTACGCAAAAAATATTTTTTGGTATTATGATCCTGGGTATGCTTTTTTTGCTGTTGTCACATGCCCCAAATATCCGGGCTATTGGTATTGCATTAATGCTTTTATCCCTTTACGTATTTGTGCTGGACCATTTTTCTGAAGAGAGGGCTACTTTCTATTATTCTAAAATTGTTGAACATTCCCTTAATTAAAAGTATCTTGCTTTCTTTTTTGGAACATGCGAATTCCTTTATTTGTTTTCATTATGTTTATAGGCATTGGATCTCTGGCCCAGGATCCTTCCCGTTTTCAGGAAGAAATTCTGGCAATTCAAGAGAAATACCAAGCGCAATGGGACAGCACCAAAGAGACTATAGTTTTTACAGGTAGTTCCAGTATACGAACTTGGAAAAACCTACAGGAAATTTTTCCTAAATACCAGATAGTTAATTCAGGTTTCGGTGGCTCTCAGACAGCTGATTTATTAGCTTATACAGATGAATTGATATTGCAATACAATCCGAAAAAAGTTTTTATATATGCAGGAGATAATGATTTAAATGATCATAAAAAACCTAAGAAAATTATTTGTGTGACTAAAGAAATAATAACCAAAATAAGGAATTATAATCCTGACACCCGGATTGTTATTATTTCTGCCAAACCCAGTTTGGCCCGCTGGCATCTAAAAAGAATATATAAAGGACTTAATCGCAGGTTTAAACGCTTGTGTAAAAAAGAACAAGATCTGGACTATGCCAATATTTGGGATATAATGCTTGATAGAAAGAAATTACGACAAGATATTTTCATTGAGGACGGTCTCCACCTTAATTCCAAAGGATATGAGTTATGGTATCAGGTAATAAGTAATTATGTTCAATAAAATTAGTGATAATGATAAAATCAACTCTTTTAAAATCGTTTATAATACTTTTTGTAATGGCATTTTTTTTTGCATGTCAAGAGCATAAGATAAAAGAAATAGCTTTTCCTCCAACAGACCTGAGTTCAGAAAATCTCATTCCCAAGCCACTGAAGATAGTTCCTACCCACAGCGCTTTTGGCTTAGATAATACCACCGCGATCTACACTTCACAAACCGACAAGAGTTTTGAAGAAGTAGGTTCCTTTCTTGCCGATAAAATAAAATCGAAAACGAATTTAAGGCTTGCCGTAAACAAAACCGATGCCGGCCAGGTTAACCGAATGATCTTTATAAATCAATCTGAAAGCGACGAACTTGAAGGTCCGGAAGCCTACCAATTATATATTTCTAAAGATTCAATTATACTTAATGCAAAAACATCTGAAGGGGCATTCCGTGGAGTACAGACCCTAAGACAACTCATCCCGGAAACAAGTAATGATACACTTACCGAAATGCCAATATGGCCCGTCCCCACAGGAAAAATTTGGGATAAACCTAATTTTGAATACAGGGGTTCCATGTTAGATGTTGCACGACATTTCT
>CBDTVZ010000228.1:0-3922 GCA_965363995.1 uncultured Eudoraea sp. | reverse complement strand
TTCTAAGAAACCATAAATATCATCAGCCCCCATCCCATCCGCACGATTAGAAGCAAAATAACCTTTTTTATTATCTTCATTAATTATATAGGAAAAATCATCCGTTTTACTATTTACAGGTTCTCCCACATTTAAGACCGTTTTAGGTGAATTATCATATTTGATTTTAATTCCGAAAATATCCAAGCCCCCAAGACCAGGATGACCATCTGAAGAGAAATAAAGGATATATTCACTGCTAACAAACGGGAATGTTTCCCTGGATTCAGTATTAATTGGGGTTCCCAAGTTTATTGGTGAACCAAAGGTACCATCCTCATTTATAGAAACCTTGTAAATATCGGATTCCCCCTTTGAATCAGGCATATCTGCAGCAAAATAGAGCGTTTTTTCATCTGGGCTTAAAGCCGGGTGTGCAACTGAATAACTGTCGCTGTTAAAGGGTAACTCTTCCAGGCTAGACCATTCGCCATCTTTCCAGTTTATCCTAAAAATTTTTAATCTTATTACACCCTCTTCATCTTTTGTAGATTTCCCATCAACAAAGTTATTCCTTGTAAAATATATAGTATTACCATCTTTTGTAGCTACCGAAGTAGATTCATGAAGTCTGGAATTTATCATATCCATTTTTACTACCATGTTACTGGAACTACTGTCGGCATTAACCTTATAAATATCCAGAAAATCCTTGGAATTCCATGTATGCCTGTATCTGGCTAGATTTCCTGTATCGCGGTCTGAAGAAAAGATCAAACCTTCTTTATAAAATGCAGGTGCAAAATCTGAATATTTGGAATTGTACTCAAAGAGTTCAATATCATAACGGCCGGAATTTCTGGCAATTTCATCCTTATAATCCTTTGCTGTTTTAAGTATTTTTGAACGCAAATCATTTGAAGTCATATCTGCGAAGCGAGCCAGGATAGAGTCAGAATTCTTATAATCTCCTAAAGTTTTAAGTGTTTGGCCATACCTAAAAAAATATTTCGGACCTACTTCGGAGCCATAGGTTTCAATAAGTTGTTTATATATCTTTTCGGCCTCTTCATAATCGGCATTAAAATAATATGAATTTCCTAATTTCTGCAGAAGATCACTGGTCACATAACCCTTATCCAGTACTTTCTTATATATATCAATAGCGGGACTAAATGAATATTCTGCATACTTCTTATCACCCTTGACTACTTGTTTTTCCTGTGCAAAAGTCATGGCCAGCAGAAATACTGTCAGGATTGAAGTTAAGAGTATTTTTTTCGTCATTAAATTCAAATTTAAAAGAATCGAGGAGATACTAAACGCTGATATGATTTGACTAATTCGAATCTTAGGAATATTTCAAATGACCCATCATTAAATTGAGTACTCCCTAATTCTGTGGTTTCCTTATCATAAGCAAGACCAAGCATTAGCTGATCTGATATTTGAAATCCAATTAATGCACTAAAAGCAGCATCCCATCTGTAAGCTAAACCAAAGGAGAACTTTTCATTTAGCAAAAAACTTACTGAAAGATCTATTTGCAAGGGAGCCCCCCCTACCAATTTAGTCAGTAAAGCTGGTTTAAACTTTAGTTGACTGTTTAAATCAAGTACAATCCCCGTAATTAAGTAGAAGTTTATTTTTTCTCTGGAAAGGAATTGTACACTATTGGAATCTCTTTGTGAATTATCAAAATAATCCGTAGCAATTAACCTGGGCGCTGATACTCCTAAATAAAATTTATTGGTATGATAATAAACCCCCAAACCAAAGTTTGGTGAGAATTTATTATCTATATTATCGCCTGAAATAGGTTCATTATCAAAATTATTGAGCCCATTAAAATCCAGGTTCAATAAAGTAGCGCCTACGTCTAAACCAAAAGACAATTTCCCTTCAGCGGATACATCAATGGTATAAGACAATACCGCATCGAAATAAGTTTCCTGAACCACACCATCGCCAATATTATCATTTATAATGGATACTCCATAACCTAATTTGCTATTCCTTATAGGCGAATTAAGATTTAATGTAAATGTTTCCGGTGCACCGTCAAGGCCAATCCACTGGGATCTGTATAAAGCAGCAATACTAAGTTGTCCTCTTGAACCAGCATACGCAGGATTAATGCTCATTGTGTTATACATATATTGCGTATACTGCGCATCTTGCTGTGCTAGCAAACCTCCTATTGTAGTAAAAATCAGTATTAGAGAAACAAAGTAGTACTTACTAAATATCATATACTTTACCATGTATTATTGACTTATGTAGAGATAGCCACTATTGGAAATATTTTCCTGTTCTTTTTGGTACTCAAAGATATAGAAATATACCCCAGCCGGCAGAAATTCTCCTGCATTAATTGTTGATCTACCTCTTGACCTGCCATCAAAAACATTATTCTGGTTATTATAGTTTATGCCTTCGTAAACAGCAACACCCCATCTATTAAATATCTTCAATGAATTATCCAATGCATTCTCTACTCCGTTAATAAATAGGAAATCATTTTTACCATCATTATTTGGTGTTACTAATTGATTTACTTCAATGGCAGCTGAAATTGTTTCTGAAACCAATACCACAACTGTGGCTGTGTCACAATTAGTTGGGTTATCATTCTCGCATATTGTGTATTCAATATAATATGATCCTGTAGTTGTATCCGGAGCAACGCCTACGGTGCCATCAGTATTTACTATTAATTGGTCTGTTGGCGTTGACGTAATTGTTACATCGTCAGGGTCAACTTCCAGTCCATTCAAAGTATCATTGTCCAAAACGTTACTATCTGGTAAAACGCCACCATCTTCACCGTCTATAAAAATATCACTATAGTCATCATCCACTGCATCTATTGTAACAATAATGACTTCAACGGTAACGGTAGCGGTATCACAGTTAATTGGATTTGCAATCTCACATATCGTATAATCTATGGTATATGTGCCCGGGGCAGTTTCAGGAGCTATACTAACGGTTCCATCAGGATTTATTGTCAATGGTCCTATAGGCATAGATGTAAGGGTTACATCAGCAGGAACAAGGGCCATATCGTTTAAAGTATCATTATCAAATATGTTACCTCCTTCTACCACACCTCCCGTAGTACCATCTGCTACAAATTCGCTAAAATCATCATCAACAGCATCTATTGGATTATCTGATACAAATATGGTAACTGTTGCCGAAGCACATACATCCGGTTCAGGATCAGTATTACATACTTCATAGACAATTGTTATATTTATGTTGTTTTCCGATTCAGATGGAGTATATGATAATTCTCCTGTTTCCGCATCAAAAGAAACTATTCCCGTTGCATCGCCTCCTATTCTTGTTATAGATGTAGTTCCCAGATTATTAGGATCATTATTAGGAAGGTAATCATCGTTTGCTAAGATATTAATTACTGTCTCTGTTAAAGGGAAAGTCGTTCCAGAATCATCCACTGCTGTTGCAATAAGTGGATTAGGATCCGTTCCGTTGGAATTTCCATCGTTATCGCAATCAAGAAGACTCCATTCCTCCGAGGGAGTCACTGTTTGACTTGTCAATAGAAGGTCACATGGATCTAAAGGATCTGTTGAATCAATAACTTCATCCCCATTGGTTGCACCATCGCCATCGCAATCCAGGATGTCCCAATCTGCAGTTGTTGTCACGGTTTGGCTTGCCAGTAAAAAATCGCAGGAGTCTAAAGGATCCGTTGTGTCTTCAACTTCACCACCATTAGTTACCCCGTCGCCATCGCAATCCAGGTTGACCCACTCATCACTTGGAGTTACCGTCTGGCTAGCCAGTATAAAATCACAAGGATCAGTTGGATCGGTTTCATCCGTTACTTCATCTTCATCAGTTACACCGTCACCGTCTGTATCAGGATCAGTATTGGTAGTATCAGGATCTAAATAATCAGGGGTGCCATTAC
>CBDTVZ010000227.1:0-3968 GCA_965363995.1 uncultured Eudoraea sp. | reverse complement strand
GCAAAGGAATTAAAGGTGCTACCAACCAGAGCCAGTATTAATAAAATTCTTTTCATGATGTCTAGTGTTTTTGTTAAAAAGGCAAATGTAAGGATTGTTGGGAATATTTAACAAAAATGACTTCTATTTCCTTTTAAATAAAGGCACGGAAGAACAGGCTTCTCCATACATGATACTTTTAGCCACTGTTTGAAGTTTAATAGTAGCCCATAGATAGGCGTTTGGTGGTATAGGTTTATGGCTACAGCCCTTAATTATTACAGGTTTATCTTTAAAGCCGGAGACTTCAAGATTTTCAATTATTGATTGAAAAATGGTTGTTTCCAAATCTTCCAAAGAGCCTAAAACCACTTTCTTTGCATAGGGTTGCAATGTTGTGGAGATAAGCATAAAAGCCCATCCTGGGACTATGGCATCTGAAGAGCAGTTAAGAGCCACATAGGCCTCATTATATTGTTCCCAATTATGCAAAGCTACTTGGTTCCTAAATTCCTTCTCTTTAAGTATAAGATCCTCGAAAAGCCACTCTTTGATATCTAGTTGTAACCTGGTCCCTTCAGGATAGTATTCTTCCAAATCGAAGGTCACTATTTTACTTTGGGCTACACGATTTACTATTTCAGACATTTTCTTTACAATTGTTATTCTCCACTATAATTATCTATATCAAAATCAATACCTCCTTTATCTGCGGCGGGCATGATCAAAGCCAATATAGGATATACAAAAATCCCTAATCCAAATAAAGTAAGTACTAGCCAGGAAATTCTTACTGTTTGTCTGGGCCATCCAATAAATTCAGCAATACCTCCACAAACCCCTAGTAAAACTTTATCGTTAGATTTAGTGAGTCTTTTGTTTCGCATACCTATTAGTAATAACTAATTTTAAGTTGTTACAACATCCCCAACTCTAGCTTCGCCTCCTCACTCATTAACTCCTGTGTCCAGGGAGGATCAAAGGTAATTTCAACTTCCGCATCTTTAACAAGATCCAGAGATTTTACCTTTTCTTCAACCTCAACTGGTAAAGTTTCGGCCACAGGGCAGTTAGGTGAAGTAAGCGTCATCAATATTTTTACATCCTTGTCTTCGTTAACAAAAACATCATAGATTAATCCTAATTCATAAATATCAACAGGAATCTCGGGATCATAAATTGTCTTGAGAACGGTCACTATTTTCTCGCCAAGTTCTTTCGTATTTACGGCTGTTTCACTCATATCTCTCGGATTAATTATTTAATTCAATTGTGTTTGGTATGCAATTGCATAAAATTTCAATTGCTTTATCATACTTACCAACCCATTCGCCCGGGTTGGAGATAAATGATCTTTAAGGCCTATTTCATCTATAAAATCTGTATTTGCCTCTATAATGTCTATCGGTTTTTGATTGCTAAAAGCTCTAATTAAAATGGCAATAATACCTTTGGTAATAATAGCATCACTATCGGCTGTAAAAACCAGTTTGTCCTCCTCTAATTCTGCATGCACCCAAACCTTACTCTGGCAACCCTTAATTATATTGTCTTCTGTTTTATACTGCTCTTCAATCATGGGAAGTGATTTCCCCAATTCTATCATATATTCATACCGCTGCATCCAGTCATCAAACATGGAAAATTCTTCTACAATTTCGTTCTGAATTTCTTCAATTTTCATAAAACGGTTTTCAGCTAAAATACAATAAGTATTAGTGGTTTTCAATAGTTTGGGAAAATGATAACAAGCATTGTTTAGCTTAGCATTTGTTTCGCTTTCTTTACTCCTTCTACAAGAATATCTACTTCATTTTTGGTATTATAAAAGCTAAAACTCGCCCTTACCGTTCCGGGTACTTTAAAGAAATCCATGACGGGTTGCGCACAATGATGCCCGGTTCTTACCTCAATTCCTAATTTATCCAGAATCGTACCTATGTCATAGGGATGAATGCCTTCTACATTAAAGGAAATGACTGATGTTTTATGCTCAGAAGTTCCGTAAATTTTTAGTCCTTTAATAGATGTAAGTTCCTTAGTAGCATATTCCAGGAGCTCTTTTTCATAACTGGCGATTGCCTCGTAACCTAAAGAATTCATGTAATCCAGTGCTGCTCCAAAAGCTATTCCACCACATATATTTGGCGTCCCGGCTTCAAACTTGTGAGGCAAATCGGCATAAGTTGTTTTTTCAAAGGTAACCTCTGCTATCATCTCTCCTCCACCCTGATATGGTGGTAATTTCGTTAGCCATTCTTCCTTCCCATACAAAATACCTACCCCAGTTGGCCCACAAATCTTATGTGCAGAAACTGTGTAAAAGTCCACATCTAACTTTTGAACATCTGCTTTAATATGGGGTGCCGCCTGTGCACCGTCAATCAGCACGGCTGCTCCGACTTCATGTGCTAATGAAATAATTTGTTCTATTGGGTTTATAGTGCCCAACGCATTGGATACGTGATTACAAACTACCAATTTAGTGCTATTCGAAAGCAACTTGGTGTATTCCTCCATAAGGAGATCACCCTCCTGGTCCATTGGAATTACTTTTAAGACAGCGCCTGTTCGCTCACATAGCATTTGCCAAGGAACTATATTGGAATGGTGTTCCATAGCAGATACCAGTATCTCATCTCCTTTTTTTAGAAATGATGTAAAACCGTTAGCCACCAGGTTAATGCTCTCTGTAGTGCCTGAAGTATAAATAATTTCATAAGGTTCAGCCGCATTTATATGCTTTTGAACCTTTATACGTGCGTTTTCATAAGCATCTGTAGCCTCCTGAGATAAGGTATGCACTCCCCTATGAATATTAGCATTATAGCGAGAATAGTAATCTACAATAACATCTATGACTTGTTTTGGTGTCTGGGAAGTAGCCGCATTATCAAGGTAAACCAATGGGTATCCATTAACTTCCCTTTTGAGTATAGGAAAATCCCGGCGAATGGTTTCAATATCCAATTTGGTTATAATCATAAGGCCAGAGCAATTTATAGCTAAACTAAATATTAAAGATCAAATCCCAGTTGAACACCTAATTTTTTGGCAATCAGCCTGTTAATTCTCATTTTTAATTCAGGGATTCGAACACTCGCCAACACATTATTGGCAAACGCGTACATCAAAAGTGCCGCAGCTTCTTTTTTTGGAATTCCTCTGGTTTGAAGGTAAAACAGTGCCTCTTCATCTAATTGTCCAATAGTGCATCCATGAGAACATTTTACATCATCGGCAAAGATTTCCAATTGTGGTTTGGTATTGATAGTAGCCTTATCACTAATCAAAATATTATTGTTCTGTTGAAAGGCATTGGTCTTTTGAGCAATCTTATCCACTATGATTTTGCCATTGAATACCCCTATTGACTTTTCTCCATAAATTCCTTTGTAATCCTGATGGCTTTCGCAATTAGGTTCTCTGTGATGCACCAGGGTATGATGGTCTACATGCTGTTTTTCACCGAGTATAGTTACCCCTTTCATGGTAGAATCAATATATTCCCCATTCTGGTAATAATTAAGATTATTCCTGGTTAACTTTCCTCCAAAGGAAAAGGTATGAACCTTCACTACGCTTTTGCTCTTTTGAGAAATGTAGGTATTATCTATTAAGGACGCATTTTTAACGTCGTTTTGAACTTTATAATAATCTACAATAGCATTCTTTGCAGCAAAAATTTCAGTAACGCAATTTGTTAATACTTCGTTGGAGGTAAGACTCTGATGCCGCTCAATAATCTGAAGTTCGGCATTTTCTTCTGCAATAATTAAGTTGCGGGGTTGTAACAACAATGCAGCTTCATTACCCGTAGCAAAATGCAATATTTCTATTGGCTTTTTGGGCATTTTATTTTTGGGAATATAAATATAAGCCCCCTCTTTACTAAATGCTGTATTTAATGTAGTTAGCGATTCATCTTTAGAAGCTACCTTATTAAAGTAAACATCTATTATCTGCTTATACATTGGTTTGCTTAAAGC